>JAILRC010000086.1 GCA_024698485.1 Lachnospiraceae bacterium
TTTTTCGTGCCTTTGAAGGGAGTTTAGAATTATTTTAGAAAAATTGTTAGCACTCGCTATTGACGAGTGCTAACAATCGTGGTATAACATAGTCAGAACAAAGGAGATGAATAAAAATTCTCCCGCCTGTTCCAAAATACTTATTAACATGGTTCCGGTGCATGAAGAACAAGCACCGAGTATAAAGGAGGAATGACTTATGTTGATGCCCAGTATTTTTGGAGGAAACTATTTTGATGATTTCTTTGATCTCTTCCCTTATGTGGACGACAAGGATTTCAGGAACACTGAAAAGAAACTTTACGGTAAGAATGCCGGCCACATAATGAGAACTGATGTGAAGGAACTGGATGATGCTTATGAGCTTGAGATGGATCTTCCCGGATTTACAAAGGAAGAGATCCAGATCTCCCTTGACGATGGCTATATGACGGTAAATGCCGTTAAGGGCCTCGATCAGGACGAGAAGGAGAAAAAGAGCGGTAAGTACATAAGACGTGAACGTTATGTGGGCTCCTGCTCAAGAAGCTTCTACGTAGGCGAGAACATCACCGAGGAGGACATCAAGGCCGAGTTCAAGCACGGCATCCTGAAGCTTACCATCCCTAAGAAGGATCCTAAGAACGAAGTCAAGGAAAAGAAATATGTAGCTATCGCAGGCTAAATCTTCCACAAAACGGAGGGCTCCCCAAGCGGGAGTCCTCTTTTTTTACAATGCATTCACAACTGATTTATTTACATTTCGTAAATTTTAGATTATACTATCGCACGGTAAAAATGTTCTATGATTTCGGAAAGGAAGAAACATATGATCTCTTGGAAGAATTTTGACGAATTAAAGACAGTAAAGAAACTTGAAAATGCTCCTAAGACCGATCTTAGGGAAGTGCTTGCGGGAAATGCGGGCGCTGAAAGAGTCGCAAAGTACTCCGTTCCCATGTCATCGGGCCTTAGCTACAATTTCGCGGCAAAGCAGGTAAATGACGAAACACTTACAATATTAAAGGAACTGGCTGAAGAAGCACAGCTCAACGAGAAGTTTGAGGCTCTCTACAACGGAGAAGTCATCAACACCGGCGAGAAAAGAATGGTTCTTCACCAGATGACCAGAGGACAGTTAGGCAAAGCAGTTCTTGACGGTAACACAGACAAGAGGACTTTCTATACTGAGCAGCAGAACAGGATCGCTGATTTTGCCAATGCAGTTCATACAGGAAAGATACTTAACGAGAAGGGCGAGAAGTTCACCACAGCCGTACAGATCGGTATCGGCGGAAGTGACCTGGGCCCCAGAGCAATGTACCTTGCTCTTGAGAACTGGGCAAAGAAGAACGGATGCTTCAAGATGGAAGCAAAGTTCATCTCAAATGTAGACCCCGATGACGCAGCAGGCGTTCTGAACAGCGTTGATGTGGCTCATTCGATCTTCATTCTTGTTTCCAAATCGGGAACAACTCTTGAAACACTTACAAACGAATCCTTCGTTAAGGATGCCCTTAAAAAGGCAGGTCTTGACGCATCCAAGCATATGATCGCCGTAACGAGCGAAACATCCCCTCTTGCAAAGAGCGCTGATTATCTTGCAGCTTTCTTCATGGATGATTTCATCGGCGGTCGTTACTCTTCAACTTCTGCCGTAGGCGGAGCAGTTCTTTCCCTTGCTTTCGGTCCCGAGATCTTCGCCCGTTTCTTAAACGGCGCAGGAGCTGAGGACAAGAACGCAACAAATAAGGACATCATGAAGAATCCCGCTATGCTGGATGCTCTTATCGGTGTTTATGAGAGGAATGTACTTGGCTATCCTTCCACAGCCGTACTTCCTTACTCCCAGGCCATGAGCCGTTTCCCTGCCCATCTCCAGCAGCTGGACATGGAATCCAACGGAAAGAGCGTAAACCGTTTCGGTCAGAAGGTAAATTACGTTACAGGTCCCGTGATCTTCGGTGAGCCCGGAACCAACGGACAGCATTCCTTCTACCAGCTCCTTCACCAGGGAACCAATGCCATCCCCATGCAGTTCATCGCTTTCAGAAAGAACCAGATGGACACGGATGTTGTGATACAGGACAGCACCAGCCAGCAGAAACTTTGCGCCAACGTTGCTGCGCAGATCATGGCATTTGCCTGCGGTAAGCAGAACGACGATCTCAACAAGAACTTTGAAGGAAACCGTCCTTCCAGCATCATCATCGGAGAGCAGCTTACACCCGAAGCACTGGGTGCTATCCTTGCACACTTCGAGAACAAGGTAATGTTCCAGGGCTTCCTTTGGAACGTTAACAGCTTCGACCAGGAAGGCGTTCAGCTTGGTAAGGTGCTTGCAAAGAAGGTACTTGCACATGAGACAGAGGGCGCACTCAAGGCATACAGCGATCTTTTGAACATATGATGGAAGAAAAAAACAAATAATAAATTTAAAGAAGAGTCACGATCGATCCGTGACTCTTCTTTGTTTTTTGCGTTATGCGTAATATTGTGCCTGTGCATGCCACAGCTTGTAATAAAGTGCATCTTCGTCCTTTACCAGCTCCTTGTGTGAGCCTTCCTGGACCTTGGTTCCGTCGTTGAAAACCAGGATCTTGTTACAAAAGACACAGCTTGAAAGCCTGTGGGAAATGAAGATGGCGGCTTTATCACCCGCGAAGCGGTTCATACGTTCATATATGTCTGCTTCGGACACGGGATCCAGAGCGGAGGTGGGTTCGTCAAAGATGGCGAAGGGAGCGTCCTTGTACAGGCAGCGGGCAATGGCGATCTTCTGGCTTTCGCCGCCGGAAAGTTCTATGCCGTCGGGGGAGAACCACTGGTGGATGTAAGTGTTGGTACCATCCTTGAGTTCTGCCAGCCTCTCGCCGAAACCTGCGTTGACCAGAGCTTCATTCACTTTCTCTTCATCCCTGTTAAGGACGGGGGCTACGTTATCAGCAATGGAAAGACCGTAAATGCAGTAATCCTGGAACACCGTGGAGAAAAAGCTGAAGTACTCCGAAAGGTCATATTCCCGGATGTCTGTTCCGTTTAAAAGGATCACGCCGGAATCCGGATCGTAGAGACGGCAAAGGAGTTTTATGAATGTTGATTTTCCGGAACCGTTCCTGCCCACGATGGCCACCTTGTCTCCCTTTTTGATGGTGCAGGAGATGTTTTTAAGGGTGGGAGTGTCAAGACCCGGGTAGGTGAAAGTGAGATCCTTAACTTCCAGGGTGAAGTTTTCCCTGATCTCGTCCGTTAAGTGCTTCGTTCCCGTTGAAGCGCTTTCGGGCATATAGTAAAAGTCAAGATAGTCTTCAAGGTACTTCTTTTCGCCCTTCATTCCCGCGATGGTTCCGAAGAAACTGATGATGGCGTCGGAAAGGAGGGTCACGGTGCTAACGTACTCAAAAAGGTTACCCACGTCAAATGCCCCGTAATAGCACTTTATGGCCACAAGGATGTAGATCACAAGTGAATAGAAGATGCTCTTTAAGAGAAGGCCGCTACCCTCCAGTACATTGGATTTGAGCATATATTTTATATATAGATTATCCGATCTGTCAGTTGCTTCTTTTAGTTTTTTAAGTACCAGATCTGCGGACCTAAAGAGTCTTATATCTTTACCGGGGATGTAATCCCAGATGCAATCCCAGATGATGGAGTTCTCAATTTTGTAATCGCTACGGTTCAGTTCGAAGGATTTCATTGAGATCTCAGCGGACTTGCGTTTCGAAAACATGGAGAAGATCAGGGCAACAAGGAACCACAGGATAAAGACAGCCGCAAAGCCCCATCCGTTCAGGAAACCTACGATCTTTTCCTGACCTTCTGCCTTTGACAGAAAAAGTTGGGACAAGATGGAGAAGGATAGACCCGCGGATACAAGGCTTGAAATGAGGCTTTTGAGGTTTCCGGGGATGTTTAGGATACCGTGTCCGTAGAGCCACCTGTTCATGCTTGCGATGCGCTTGTTAAGGTCCGGATCTCCAAGCATTTTGTAATCCAGTTTCCAGGACTTGTCCGCAACGCTCTGGATGACCACCTTCTTTTCCGCATAGTGCAGAACATCCTGGAACTGTCCTATGAAGTTTTTAAGGAGCTTTCCGAGGAAATTGAGCACGATAAGGATGATGGCAGTTCTTAAGAGGCTGTCAAAGTCTTTCTCGGGCTTTGTAATGTCTGTGATGAGTTTTGCGTAAAGTATGATGTTGATGAAGGGATAGGCCGCATCGATCAGTGATGACAGAAGGACCATGGGAAAAAGAGCGGGGGTTCCCTTTTGGATCAGTTTTACGCTTTTTAAGAATGGATGTTTGATCTTCATGCTACTTCCTCCACTGTTTCGCCCTCTTTGTAGTACTTGCTCTGGGTCTCAAAAAGTTCGGCATATGCTCCCTGCTTCGCCATGAGTTCGTCGTGGGTTCCCACTTCTTTAATCTCACCGTCTGCCATATATATGATCCTGTCGCAGAATCTGGTGCTGGCAAGTCTGTGGGAAATGAAGAAGGTGGTCTTTCCCTTTGCCAGATCTCCGTATTGCTTATAGAGTTCGCTTTCCGTAATGGGATCCAGTGCGGATGTGGGCTCGTCCAGAAGCAGGACGGATGCATCTTTGTAAAGCGCTCTTGCCAGAAGGACTTTCTGCTCCTCACCTCCGGAAAGCTTGACCGCATCTTCAAAGGTCTGCAGGTCGGTGGTGGAGTCGAGACCCTTTGGAAGGGACATGATCTTGTCATATATTCCCGCTTTTTTAAGACATTCATCGAGTTTTACATCGTCTTCTTCGCAGCCCAGGATTACGTTCTCCTTGAGGGTGAAGGGGAAAAAGCACTTGTCCTGGAAAACGGCGGAGGTGATGTTATGCACTGAGGAAGATTTATAATCCGCTCTGTTTTTTCCGTTCAGCAGGATCTCGCCGGAGGTGGGATTGTAAAGTCCTGCAAGGAGTTTTACAAGTGTGGTCTTTCCTGCGCCGTTAAGTCCGACAATGGCGATGTTCTCGCCGGGACGGAAGGTGATGTTTAAGCTTTTAAGGGTATCTTCCTCTGCGAGGGGATACTTGAAACTGACATTTTTAAGAACTATCTCAGGTACTTCACCCTTAAGATCCAGATCGGGCTTATCGGACTCGTCTTCCGATGCGGTGAGCTTCTCAAAGTCCTCTCTCTTTTTAAGATAAGTAGTAAGGAGATTGATGTGCTTCATCTTGTCCACAATGTTTCCGCACCATGCACCGAAGCCTGTGACCGCTCCAAAGTAAAGGACAAATTCGGAGGCGGTGATCTCGTTGTTCACAATGAGGTAGATGAGGTAGCCATAGGCCAGACCCTCTTTTACAAGAGTCATCAGCGAATCCACTGCCATACCGCGCCAATAATTGAACTGCATCTTTCCCGTCAGCAGGAGACGACGGCGCACCACCTGTTTGTAGAGAAGCGCCAAAAAGGGAGACATTCCGAAAAGACGCACATCTTTACCGTTTTCAAATACAGAGAATTCACTGGAAATGTAAGCAGATTTGTTGTCACAGGAGAGCCATTTCCGGCAGTTGGCAGACTCCCATTTGTTGCACCTGAGCCCGTAGAAGTAGCTCACAGCAGTGGCAAGAATGACCGAAAGAATGAGAATAAAGGAAACCTTTGAAAGCAGGCCCGTGTAGAACACGATACCAAGTACCGATGAAGAAACTTCGGCGGCGGTGTATATAAAATCTGATGAAAATGAACCGTTGCCGGCGAACTGAACCATATTGTCCACGCCGTTTTCGTAGTCGTTGTTCTCGATCCTTGAGTAGTCCGCTCTTAAGCCCCGTTCAAGACACTGATTAATGAGGAGCCTGTTGATTTTAATGACCCGATTGTTTTTGATCAGATTTAAAAGATAGGAGACCGCAGTGATCAGAATGGTACATCCACCGAGAATAGCGATGTGGAAGAGCAGGGACTCCAATCCGCTGTGGGTCTCAATGTCTTTAACTATGTAAGAAGGCAGGTAAATGGAAAGAACCGATGACGCAACTGTTAACGGTATTCCGAGAAAGAAAAGAATAACGAAAAAAGGCGAAAGCTTCCAAAGCTTCGCAAATTGACTTACAAAAAGCCTCATATAAACCTCCTATGTTATTTATAAGCTTAACTATCATGCTGTTATAGGACCTATGTTTTGTCAAGTCATAAAACGGCGGAATAAAGTAAAAAAAGAATATGTTCAAAGGATTTTTATTGGGGGCTTGTTTTTTTTATTTCCTCAAGTTATTATATGTGCATCGTACAGGCTTCTGTACGGGAAGAAAATTAAATAATGAGCATTTTCGGTTCCGGAGTGATCCGGATCAGGGGGAAGTTCGGTGCAAATCCGTCGCAACCACCATTACCGTAATCTCGCTTTCTTGGAGGAATTCTCCGGGAAATGCGGCTAAGTCGGAATACCTGCCGAAGATGCAATGGTTTTCCGGACTCGGGTGTATTGTGAGTCCGTAACATTTTTGGGTAAGAAGAATGCAACCGTTCATCGCGAGAGACAGTGTCCGTAAGGGGCAGTGTCTTGGTTTATTTTGCGTGCAAACAGTTGCGTTTTGTTGTCCCAATAACAAGACGCTTTTCTTTTTATAAGGATGGATCATGGGAAAGTATACAAGGGAGATGAGTGTACAGCTGCTCATCGAAAAACGAAAAGAGCTTAGGGAAGCAGGTGAAGACAGGCTTCCGAAAAGGTCGGACTTTGAAGATGAAGAAGTCTGTGCCATCAAGGCTTTTCTCGGACCCTGGCCCAGAGCTCTTGAAGCTGCGGGTCTTAAGGAAGTCAGAAATGATGACCGAAAGAAACTGAACGCAGAAAAGAGGATCAGGTCGAAGAGACGCAGGACCGAGGCGAAAAAGGCCCGTGCGAAGGCTGAAAAATCGAACAAAGGAGAGACAAAAGAATGAAAAAGTTTTTCGCAACATTACTTGCTGCAATCATGATCTTTGCAGCTACCGAACCTGCTACTGCAAACGCAGGTATGCTCATTTCCCCCAAACCCGCCGATGTGGTGGTTTATGTTTCAATTGTAAACGGAGACATTAAACTTGCTCAGCATGCAGTTACGGTTAAGGACATTGACAACGACGGTGCTCTCACCATCAACGATGCTCTTTATCTTGCTCATGAAGCAAAGTTTAACGGCGGTGCGGCTGCAGGCTACGGCTCTGCTCAGTCTCAGTGGGGACTTTCCCTCACCAAACTCTGGGGAGTAGAGAACGGCGGCAGTTACGGTTACTATGTGAACAATGCATCTGCCATGGGCCTCACGGATCCTGTAAAGAACGGTGATTATGTAAATGCTTTTGTTTACACCGATACCGTTGCTTTCTCCGACAGCTATGCTTTCTTTAACGAAAATGTGGTTACCGGAAACACAGGAAAAGAGATCAAGCTCACTCTTTCCGCAGCAGGCTATGACGCAAACTGGAATCCCGTTACACTTCCCGTTGCCAATGCAACCATCACTGTTGACGGCGTTAAGACAAACTACAAGACAGATGCTGACGGTAAGGTAACCATCAAGGTGGCTTCCACAGGAAGACACATCGTAAGTGCCGTTTCCGATTCTGCAAATCTTGTTCCTCCCGTACTTGTGGTCACTTCTTCCAAGGATGCTACACCCAAGACAGGAGACAACTCTTTAAGGATCGTTACACTTCTCTCTCTCATCGCTGTTTGCGGCGTTGTAATGAGTGTTTACTATGGCAAAAAGGCTAATGAAAGATAAGATCAAAAAGATCATATGGAGCATCATGGCAGGCGTGTTTTTCGCGTCTGCCTTGGTGCCTCAAAAGGTATATGCAGCCGCCGTCGGTGATGTGAATGATATCATCGACGGTATTGTTGCATATAAAGAAAAAGAAGCAGGCTGCGATTCCGTTGAAGAATGGGTGAAAAAACTTGCTGAAACCGCAGGTGACGGTTCGGAATGGTTCGTCATAGGTCTTGCGGCGGAGGGCAGAAAGGCGGACTTTTCGGCCTATTACCCGAGACTTGTGGAATATGCTGCCAACACCTCGTGGCTGGGGGCTACGGCGAAGCAGAGACTGGCTTTGGCTCTCATAGCCTGTGGCGCGGCAGATCATGAATATGTCAGGACCACAGCAGATGAGGCTCCCGGAAAACTGGGGATCATGAGCCGGATCTTCGGACTGCATATTGCAAACAACGGAGTTGGCTCCGGTAGCTATACTGCGGAGGACTTGATAGAAAACATCCTTTCATACAGGCTCTCCGACGGCGGCTGGGCCATCATGGGAGACCGGGCGGATGTGGATGTGACTGCCATGGCTCTTCAGGCTTTGGCGCCTTATTACAATGAAAAGGAAGAAGTGAAAGCGGCGGTGGACAAGGCTCTTTCATTGCTTTCCGAAAGACAGCTGGATGACGGAGGATATGCGGGATTCGGAAGCGAAAACCCCGAAAGCGCGGCTCAGGTCATCATCGCTCTTACATCTCTGGGGATAGACCCCTACAGTGATGCAAGGTTCATTAAAAACGGAAATTCAGTCCCTCAGGGACTTTTGAAATACAGAAGGGCAGACGGAAGTTTTGCCCACACGGACGGCGGAGAAGCCAACACCTCTGCCACCTACCAGGCTTTTCTTGCCTTTGTTTCAATAAAAAGACTTTATAACGGGCAGGGACCTGTGTACATTTTTACGGGAGAAATGAACCCCGGGGACGGGGTTGAGGGGTCATCGGAAACAGCCGGCACGGGCGAAATGAAAATCACGGAAAAGACTGCGGAGGAAAACAAGGGTGTTGAAACGGTGACTGAAACACCGGCTCCTACAGCGGAAGCTCACACTTCCGGAAAGGCAGAAAATGCGGTAAATACAGAGCCTGCAAAAGGATTAAACATAAAGGTGTTTTTATATGCGGGAATTCTGCTCCTCGGAGTTATAGCAAGCGTTGTATTAAGGTTTAAAGGGCATAAAAGTAAAAAGAATTATGTCTTCGTCTGGGGCATTTGCCTCGGATTGGGTGTCCTGGTGTTTTTCACACGTTTCAGTACGGGGCTTGATTTTTACTCGGGAACCGCAGCAAAAAAAGAAAATGCTGTGGGGACCGTCACCATTACCATAAGATGCGACACGGTGAAGGATCTGGCAGATCCAAGATATGTGCCTTCCGACGGCATTATCCTGCCTGTGACGGCCTATGAGATAGAAGAAAATGAGACGGTCTATGACGTTCTGGTGGAGGCTGTCAGGGAACACAACATACAGATGGAGAACCATGGCTCTTCTACAGGTGCCCATGGCATGGTCTACATTTCGGGTATAGCCTATCTCTATGAACAGCAGTTCGGGGAACTTTCGGGCTGGGTCTACCATGTGAACGGAGTTCAGCCTTCCTACGGCTGCGGAGATTATGTGCTCTCCGACGGAGATGTGATCGAATGGCTTTACACCAGAGATCTGGGGCGGGATGTTTCCGACGGATCCGAGGTTTGGAAGTAAGAGGAAAGTATGACAGAGTATTCCGAGTACAATCCAATAGTGACTTTTGTGTATTTTCTGGCGGTGGCGGGGCTTGCCATGTTCATCATGAACCCGGTGCTGCTCACGGTGTCTCTTTTGGGCTCCGTGGTCTGCTTCTGCCTGAAAAGGAACAAGGGAGAAAAGGCCAATGTGCTGATATTTGTGGGACTGTTTGTGGTTTTGGCTCTCATAAATCCTCTTTTCCATCACAACGGAGTGACGGTGCTTTTTCTGATAAACGACAACCCCATCACTCTTGAAGCCCTTGCCTACGGCGTTACAGCCTCGGTCATGGTGATCTCGGTTTTGTTCTGGTTCAGGAGTTTTTCTGCTCTCATGACCGGAGACAAGCTCCTTTACGTTTTCGGGCGGTTTTCTCCCAAGTTCTCCCTCATGATCTCCATGGCGCTCAGATACATCCCTCTTTTTGCTGAGCGGTCAAAGAAGATCAAAGACGCCAGAAGGGCCATGGGGGCATATGAGGAAGAAAACCTCTGGGACAGTGTGAAAGGCGGAGTAAAGGTGTTCATCTCCCTTACGGGACAGAGCCTTGAAAAGGGCATTATCACCGCCGACAGCATGGAAGCCAGAGGATATGGCTCGGGGAAGAGAACCTTTTTTTCAAGATATGTGTTTAAAAAGAAAGACGGCATTGCGCTTGTGCTGATCCTGCTCCTCACCGCAGCAGTAATGGCGGCGAAGATGGCGGGGGTTCTGGACTTTTCTTTCTATCCGGCAGCGGAAGGAGAACTGTTTTCAGTGTGGGCAGTGGGAGCATATGCCTGCTACGGAGTGCTGACGCTTTTACCTTTGATGAGTGAGATCACGGAAAGGGAAAAATGGAGATATTTAAGGTCAAAGATCTGAATTTTAAATATGCCCTTGGGACGGAGAAGGCCGTAAACAACGTGTCTTTTACCGTTTCCCGTGGGGAGTTCGTGACCATGTGCGGCGCTACGGGATCCGGGAAATCCACCCTGTTAAAGCTCCTTAAGAGGGAGATCTCTCCCGTGGGGGACAAGTCGGGAGAGATATTGTTCATGGGGCACCCCATAGAAGACATGGAAAACCGTGACAGTGCGGCAAAGATCGGCTTTGTGATGCAGGATCCGGAACAGCAGATCGTGACAGACAAGGTGTGGCATGAACTGGCCTTCGGTCTTGAAAATCTGGGCTTGGACAATGCTGTCATCCGACGCAGGGTGTCGGAGATGGCAAGTTACTTTGGCATTGAAAGCTGGTTCGAAAAAAGTGTCAGAGAGCTTTCGGGAGGACAGAAGCAGCTCCTGAACCTGGCTTCCGTAATGGTGATGCAGCCTGAGGTGCTGCTTCTGGACGAGCCCACTGCTCAGCTGGACCCCATAGCGGCAGCGGATTTTATAGCCACCGTGGCAAAACTTAACAGGGAAACAGCCCTTACGGTGATAATTTCGGAGCACAGGCCGGAAAATGTGATCTCGGTGTCGGACAAGCTCATGGCGCTGGATCATGGCGAGATCCTGGCCTTCGGGGATACGAGAGAAACTGTTGCAAAACTCACGGGAAATGCCCGCTTTATGGAGGGTATGCCTGCGGCGGTGAGACTGTTCTCGGGATTAAACCTTAAAGGTGCCTGTCCTTTGGATGTTTCTGAGGGCCGCAGGTTCATAGAAGACAATTTTAAGAATGATATAAGGGAACTGCCCAAAAAACTCCGGGAAAGGTCGGAAGAAAAGGTGCTGGAATTCAAAAATGTGAATTTCAGATACGGAAAAGATCTGCCTGATGTCATAAGAAACATGAGTTTTGAGGTGAGGAAAGGAGAGATCTTCTGCCTTCTGGGGGGTAACGGCTCCGGAAAATCCACCACGCTCGCGCTGGCAGCCGGTTTGAAACAGGCCTATGCGGGAGAGATACGTGTTTTCGGAAAGAAGATCAGGGAGTACAAGGCGGGCTCTCTGTACAGAGGATGTGTGGCTATGCTGCCTCAGGATGTACAGGCCCTGTTCATCGGAGACAGTGTGAAAGAGGAACTGCAAGAGGTGAAGTTTAAGCCTGACATGTTCCCTTTTGATCTCTCGCCTTTTGCAGAGCGCCATCCCTTCGATCTCTCGGGAGGAGAACAGCAGCTCCTGGGACTTGCAAAGGTAATGGCAGCGGAACCGAGACTTCTTCTTCTGGACGAACCCACAAAGGGGCTGGACGCATATGCAAAGAAGGAAATTGCGGGGGTTCTTAGAAAACTTAAGGGTCTTGGACTCTCAATAGTTTTTGTCACTCACGATACGGAATTTGCCGCCGCCGTGGCGGACAGATGTGCCCTGGTGTTCAGGGGGGAAGTGACCTCCGAAGGCGAGACGAGGCAGTTCTTCTCTGAGAACAATTTCTACACCACGGCCGTGAACCGCATGACAAGAGGCTTTTATGACGGGATACTCCGTGTACGCGAAGCAGAGGAGATCATACATTTAAATGGTGGTCATTAAGAACAGTGTGATAAGAAACATAATAAGGATAGGCGTCCCTTTTCTGCTGATGCCGGCTGTTGTGGCTGTGGGCGTCTTTGTTTTCGACGACAAGTCCTATGCTTTTGTGTCCCTGGCAGTGGCTCTTCTTTCCTGTGTTCTTTTCGTGGCGGGATTTGAAAAAAAGAGAACAGGCACGGGGCGTATGGCATTGGTGGCTGTCCTGGTGGCACTCACGGTGACCGGGCGGTTCATTCCCTACTTCAAGCCTGTGGCGGCTCTCACGGTGATCACGGGAATGTATCTGGGAGGAGAAGCGGGCTTCCTGGTGGGCGCCATGGCAGCGGTGATCTCCAACTTCTATTTCGGCCAGGGACCCTGGACACCTTTTCAGATGCTGGCCTGGGGAATGATAGGCTTTATTGCGGGACTGTTTTGTGATATATTGAAAAGAGGCAAACTTCCCCTGATCATATATGGGGTGTTTTCCGGCATTTTCTTTTCCTTCGTTATGGATGTGTGGACCGTTCTCTGGTACAACAGGACCTTTGACGGGAGCATGTATCTGGCGGCCATTGTCACTGCACTACCTTACACGGTGATATATGCGGTTTCCAACGTGTTTTTCCTGCTGATACTGAAGAAGCCCATCGGCGGAAAGCTGGAAAGGATATGCTTGAAGTATAGGTTGTAAAATGCACGCAGAAAGGACAAGATCATGAAAATATGGGCACACAGAGGATGCAGTCAGATGTATCCCGAAAACACGATAACTTCCTTCCGAAAGGCTGCGGAGATCCCGGGGCTGGAAGGTATAGAGCTGGACATCCAGCTGACAAATGACGGGCATATGGTGGTGATACACGATGAGAAAGTGGACCGTACCACAAACGGCACGGGCTTTGTCAGGGACTATTCTTTAAAGGAATTGCAGGCTCTTAAGATCGATTCCGTAAACGGGGAGTTCGAGCGGATCCCTACCATAAACGAAGTTCTGGATCTTTTGGGACCATACATGAGAAAAGGATTGAAACTGAACATCGAGCTTAAGACAAGCGTCTATCCCTACATAGGCATAGAGAAACAGATCGTTGAACTGGTGAAGGAGCGCGGCCTTAAGGACAGTATCGTGTGGAGTTCCTTTTCCGCCCTTTCACTTCCTATCATCCGTGAACTTCTTCCCGATGCGGACATAGGAATGCTCTGCGACAGAGTCTCGGACTGCATGAGGATCCACAAGGCGGGCATAGGCTCCAACGCACTTCATCCCTATGCAAGGATGATGGACCTCACAAAGGAACAGCTGGAAGGCATGACGGTAAGGGCGTGGTTCTTAAAGCACCTCTATCCTGAAAAACCCACAGGAACCAGACTGGACTTCAAGGCTCTGGAGGCTCAGGGCATCACGGATGTTTTCCTGAACGAGCCGGAAGTGTATCTCAGATAATGTAAAACCGGAGAACTTATTTCTGTTCTCCGGTCCTTTTATATTCTTCTATCAATTTTTCTTTTTCCGCCCGCGAGAGGTGTTTTATGTGCCATTCCAGGCTCATGGCCTGCTCTTTGGTATCGGATTCACAAAGAAACACCAGTTCCACGGGACGCTGGGAGCGGGTGCATTTGCTGGCGGTTCCGGCGTTGTGGGCGGCCAGTCTTTTTTCTATATCATTTGTCCATCCGGTGTAATAATTCCCGTTTTTGAGTTTTAACATGTATGTGTAGTTCATATACGGAATTGAGCGGTCCTACATGAGGTGAGGCTGCCACAGAAGGTCAACCTCGGGGAAGGTGTAATACTTGCATTTCCGGAAAAGTTTTCCTCGTTCCATGACAAGAACAAGGTCCGAAAGGGCGTTCAGGTCTTCAAGAGGATTTTTTGCGCATACGATCAGGTCCGCTTCAAGCCCTACGGCTATGCGGCCCGTGATGTCGTCTATGCCTGCGATCTTTGCGTTTACTTCCGTGGCTGCGTTCAGGGCCTGAAGATTGGAAAAACCGCAGAATTTATGTAAAAGGATGAGTTCGTTTTTTATGGAATAGTGAGGAACAAAATCATCTCCGCCGCCGGAGCCCAGGCCTATGAGGGATTTGTTTGCAAAGCATGTGGCAATCTGGCGCAGAGAGTTGTTGAATATGGTCTCGCTCTTTTCTCTGTCTTCTTCGGAAAGTCCCGTTTTATCGGTCCTGAAGTGGGAATAGGGAAAGAGAGAGGCGAGAGTGGTCACGTAGGCAGACTTCTTTCCGGCATTTTTGACTTCGGTAACAGCTGAACCGAAAGGCTGACCGTCAGTGCAGGCAGAGGAAGCGGAGATCAGGATCCTGGGACCTGCCTTTTTTCCGGCATCGGTCTTGTCGCGAAGGTCTATGACCCATCCGGGACCGTAGTTCTCGGTCACAAGAGTGGTGACACCGCTGAGCAGTTCTGTTTTTGCACGGCAGGCGATCTTTGTCTGCTCCATGAAAGAAAGAACCGGATTGGCAGCGACCTTTTTAAGGCTTTCCCCGGAAAGTTTTTTTGACAGTGTCTTTGAACGGGTACCCACATATCCGTTGGTGGAAAGATGGGCGCAAAGATTAATGAGACCGGGCATAAGATAGCCGTTTCTCATGTCAATGATCTTGCAGCCGTTGAGTTTTACCCTGTCGCAGTCTTCTATTTCTTCTATGATACCATCGTTTACAATGACGGTCTTGCCCCTTACGGGACGCATGCTGATGGTTCCGTCAAGGATGGCACCGTTGGTCAGCGCATATTTCATAAAAATCCCTGCCTTTGTTTCTTTTCAGTGTCAATTACGGTAAATTCCATTTTAACTTGTTATGACGGTTTTGTAAAGCCGAAGGAGAAAGATAAAAAAGAGGATCCCCCAAGACGGGAAGACCCTCTTAAATGCTTTTATTTGTTGGGGTTGCTGTTTCCTTTGATGATCCTGCTCAAGGGTTTGTAGATCAGCACCGTGATGACAGATACGGAAACGCACTTGATGAGGTTTAAAGGAGCGGTGGCCAGGAGCAGGAAGGAAGTGAGGCCCGTAATGTGGCTGTTGACCTTTGTTCCCGAGGAAATGATGGAATCCATGTCGGGAATGTATGATGAAAACTTTACATAGGCGGGCAGGAGCACATAGGCATTCAGCAGGCAGCCTGCGATGACACAGGCGACTGTGCCGATGGCAAGACCTGTGATGGCGCTTTTTTTGTTCTTTTTAACCTGATACATGATGGATGCGGGAAGGATGAAAGCCAGTCCCATGAGGAAATTTGCCACTTCTCCGATGCCTGCGGTGGAAGTTCCTTTGATGATGAACTTCACAAGGATCTTGAAGGCTTCGATGACGACACCCGCAACGGGACCCATGGCATATGCGCCGATGAGCACCGGAAGTTCGCTGAAATCGATCTTATAAAAAGAAGGAAGGAAGGGTAAAGGGAAATCCAGGAACATGAGAACTGCCGCAATGGCTGCGAGCATGGCGCCCGTGCACATCATTCGTGTGTTTGAGAAAAACTTTTTCATAAAAAAATCCTTTCTGACGAAAAACGTCCAACGATTCTTCGTAAAAAAGGCAAACTCTTTCTTCTCTCATCCAGACTGTACTGTCGGTACCGGAATCACACCGGATCGTGCCACCTGTGGTGGCTCGCGGACTTTTACCGCCGGTAGGGAAATTTCGTCCCTCCCCGAAGAATCATTATTAAATTTACGTGTTGCATTTTAGTACCCTGATAAATGTTTGTCAAGAGGTTGGGGGGAAAAAGGGTAAAAAAAGTGCGAGTAGAAATGGGGTTTTCATACTCGCTGAGGGGTAGTTAGGTTTAGGGTCTCTAACTGTCGTACAGTATACCATTATATGACAAAAAAGAGTATAGGAACAAAGTCCCATTTTTGTTGGACTTTTGTTGTTGTTATTTTTTATCCAACATTAATCCGATTTTAATCTTTCCCCCATTTTAGTTTAATTTTTCGGAGTTATTATTGGTTCATCGGTTGAGAGAAAACCGGAAATCAATTATAATAGTGATCGGGAAAACGATCGGAAAGGGTAATTATGGATAATTTAGAAAAAGTTGAAAAGATCAGAGAGAAGACAGGAGTTTCCTACGAGGCAGCAAAAGAAGCACTTGAGGCTTCCAATTATGACATCCTTGATGCCATCGTCTATCTTGAGAAGAACGGTAAGGTGGCAGCACCCAAGGTTGAGGTGGTTGCTGTAGAAGAAACAGAAAAGAAGGAACGCAGGGAGAAGTTCAAGAAGACTCAGGATGATTATGAGAAGAACTGCAACAAGAAGGCAAGAAACTACTTTGCGGATTTCTTCAAGTGGCTGGGCAAGCTCTTCCAGAAGAGTGTTGACACAAGCTTCGTAGTTGAGAGAAAGCATGAGAACCTCATCCAGATGCCTGTTCTCGTACTCATCGTACTTCTGATCTTCGTATTCTGGATCGTATGTCCTCTTATCATCGTAGGCCTGTTCCTTGACTGCCGTTACAGATTCGAAGGCTTAAAGGACGGAAAACTGGACATTAACGGATTCTGCGACAAATGCGCAGACGGAGCAGAGAATATCAAGAAGGAATTCTGCCAGAACACTGACGATTCCGACAAGACCGATGCTCAGTAAAGACATCTGATTTAGGGAGAGAAAATGGCAAGCCGTATCTTGATTGTTGAAGACGAAATTAAAATAGCCCGTTTCGTGGAGTTGGAGTTGATCCACGAGGGATATGAAGCGGAAAAAACGGCAGATGGCAGAGAGGGTCTGGAAATGGCCCTCTCAGGCCGTTTTGACCTTTTGGTCCTGGACATCATGCTTCCGGGACTGAACGGCATAGAAGTGCTGAGAAGGCTCAGAAAAGAGAGCGAGATGCCGGTTATCATGCTGACGGCCCGGGATGCTGTCATGGATAAGGTGTCCGGTCTTGATGCCGGAGCAGACGATTACATCACCAAGCCTTTTGCCATAGAGGAGCTGCTGGCCAGGATCCGTGTAGCCCTCAAGCGAAAAGCGGGAAATGTTGAAGAAAAGCATATTCTTGCAGTGGGGCCTGTTTCCATAGACACGGACCGCTATGAAGTTACGGTAAACGGTGAAAATGTGGAACTCAGCAACCGTGAGTTCGAACTTTTGAAATTCCTTATGATGAACAAGAACATCGTAATGAAGAGAGAACGGATAATGAACGAGATCTGCGGCTATGATTATATGGGGGAGACCAATATCATAGATGTCTATGTCCGCTATTTAAGGACCAAGATCGACGACAGATACGGGATCAAATTTATTCAGACAGTCCGCGGTGTCGGATATGTCATAAAGGATTGAACTTATGAGCGAAAGCAAGCGAATGTCATCCATCGCGAGAAAAATAAACTTTCATTTCTGGCTCAAACGTTTTTCGGACATCCTTTTTCTGGACATTGTCATAGTGACTACCATTGCCATAAGCTATATTCTCAGTAACGAAAGTCTTGACATTATGGTATGGAAGATGGAGAAGGAGCAGTGGATGGTCCTTCTTGATTGGTTTGACACCTATGTACGGGTTCCTGCCATCGTTCTTGGAGCATGCGAGGGCTTCACTCTGATCTCCGCCATGTTTGACACCAGTGAGATCAGGCGGGATCTGAAACCCTTGAACGACCTGGCTGTAAGGGCAGAAAAACTGAGTCGCATAGATCTGAACGACCTGAACGATCCTCTTACGGGCAGCAGACCCAATGCAAAGACAAAGGAACAGTCCGGGGCTGACAGAAGAAGAGAAAAGAGAAAGCTGGAAAATCTGGGTCACGTGATCGAAAACATATCCCCGGACGAGCTTGAAAAGGGCGTACACACCGGAGATGCCGACCTTCAGGGCATAGAAGTGGCACTGAACAATCTTCTTCTTCGCATGAGAGAGAACCAGAAGCAGCAGGCCAGATTTGTTTCGGATGCTTCCCATGAACTCAGGACCCCCATTGCGGTCATTCAGGGATATGTCAATATGCTGGATCGCTGGGGCAAAACCGATGAGGCTGTCCTTGATGAGTCCATAGAAGCCTTGAAAAATGAGTCCGAGCATATGAAGACTCTTGTGGAACAGTTGTTGTTCCTTGCCAGAGGCGACAGCGGAAGAAACACCCTCAATAAGACGGAAATGGATCTTAACGACGTTGTAAAGGACGTTTGGGAAGAATCCACCATGATAGACGAAAAACACGTATATGTTTTTGAAGATTGTCCCCACGCCGTGATGCACGGAGATGTGGCAATGGTGAAGCAGTCCTTAAGGATCTTCATCCAGAATGCTGCCAAATACTCCAATGAAGGCGACACCATCAAACTTAAGGTCATGATGCGGGACGGACATCCTGCCTACGTTGTTCAGGACGAAGGCATAGGCATGCAGGAATCCGACATTGCCCACATATTTGAACGCTTCTATCGTTCCGACAGTGCCCGTAACTCTCAGACGGGAGGCAGCGGTCTGGGACTTTCCATAGCAAAATGGATCATAGACGCCCACGAAGGGCAGATCGAAGTCCTTTCAAGACCGGAATTCGGTACAAGATTTACGGTGACATTTTAAAAATAAAGCGGCATCCGAAAAGATGCCGCTGTTGTTTTTATATCCTTCTTCCTCCGCCGCCGTGGGAGCGTCCGGAAGAACTGTGATGGGATGAGGTGTGGGAACTGCCGCCTCCGCTTGAACTTGTCTGGGGAATGGGCACCGCAGATACATTCTTGTAGAGGAAGGTATCCGACCGGGATGTGAGCTTGAAGGAGTCTTTTTTTACGTATCCGGCAGCGTTGGTGGCCGCAGATACACTGATGAGCTGTTTCTTCATGGAAGCTGTGGCGCTTCCGCCCACGATGAAACCGATGATGACAGCCGCCACGATCCATGCGGGTTTGTAGCGCATGTGCTCTTTATAGGCTTGCTGTTCGTATTTCCAGTCCAGATAGTCTTCCGTCCTTGTGAATCCGTCTTGATCGGGACCGTTAGTCTTTTTCCAGTCTTCATATTGCGCGATCTCATCGGGATTCTTTTTGTTGTAGTCTTTAACATGATTTGCCGCATTTTTGGCAAAGCTGCTGAAAGCTTTGTAGTATTCTCCGTCGATGATGTAATCTGCAATGAAGTCTATCTGATCGTCTATATCGCTGTCATTGAAGTAGATCATGCCAAGACCGGTGGTGGTGATCCAGACCATGTAATCACTGCCGTCGGGAGTTATGTAGCGGAGAAAGCATATGCCGCTGAAAACGTCGTCTCTTCCGTAGCCGGTGTAGTCAAAGAAGTCGTCGCAGTATTCAGCTGCGGTCTTTCCTTCCAGATCGTGGGTGGTCACAACAACGATGTCGAAATTCAGTTCATCGCTCAAAGCTTTTAATTCGGAATTGAGCTGCTGTTCCTCGTCATCGGACAGAATGTCCGCCATATCCGTAACATAACAGTCCGGATGATCTGCCAGAGCCTGATCCGCGAATACGCCGGCGGGAGCGCAGAGGGCAACAAGAAATGTTGTTAATAAAAGTACCGAAAATAACCTTTTCATCCTCATACCTCCCTTACATTATATGCTTCAACAGCTGGAGTATGAGGGATATCAGCACGATGACCCCTGAGGTGACTCCGGTGTATGACCAGAAATACTTGGTCTTGAGACTCTTGTCCATGGGAAGATTTCCCACAAACTTGCCTGTCTGCCCGTTCATGGCAAAGGTGTAGTTTTGGTCATTCCATTTGGTGTTCAGTATCCACGCGGGAAGCAGGGCGTATTTCGCACCGTTGGAACTGAAACGTACGTTGGTGTGCTCGTTGGTAACGGTGGAATAGCCCGTGACGGTGCCTTGAAGGCGCGACGCTGCAGTGGACTTTATGCGCTCGGTGGAGCGCTCCTTGGAGTCCTCCACGGAAACATCGTATTTATCGGCCATGTAGCCTGCCAGGTAGGCAGTCTGGAAAGGAACCGCAGCCTTGTAATCATAGGGCTCGAGAGAATCCATGAGATCGTCCGCCATCTTTGTGGATGCGTCCACGGGAACGTCTTCAAAGGAAAGAGTAGCTTCTCTCGTGATGGAATAGTGATCCTTTTGAGTGTATGCGAATTTTCCGTCGCTCCAGGTGCGGACTTTTGTACCCTTGAATCTGCCGGAGACTTCCACATCCGCGCTGTAGAGCCAGAAAGGGACATATACTCCCAGGATCTCCTCTATGTGGTTCTGCTCCTTGAAAACCTTCGGAAGAAGCTTTTTGCCTGTGAGATGGTCGGCCATTTTCTTCACCGCAGCTTCTTTATTGAGCTTGAAAGGGATTACCAGATCGGGTTTCAGACCTCCCGCAAAGTTTCCCATCACCACCACGTTGTTTCCGCAATAGGGGCATGTGGTGGCAGCCATATTTTCATCTCCGATGATCTCTCCCGCACAGGATCTGCATACGAAAACCCTCATGCCTTCGATTTCGGAGTTACTCCATTCGTTTGTCTGTCCCAGATCCCATTCAACTTCATCCGCTCTGTCTGCGGAAAGATCTTTGTCAAGCTGTTCCAGAGCGGACATCTCGAATTCTGTGTCGCAGTAAGGACATTTCATCTTCTGTACTTCGGAATTGAATTCGATGGCGCCGCCGCAACAGGGACACTTGTATTCCTGCAATCCTGCCATAGATCGTACCTCCCACCTTGATATTTACAGAATATTTTACCCTAAAGCATATAAAAGTTCAATGAGACTTTTTTCTGTCATTTCTGACAGTGAAATGTTGTACTTTCTGTGCGATAATTAATTGCAATCGGGGAAAATAATTATGTTTTCCTTGTGCTGCGGCAAAGTTTCGGGTATATTATTTTTACGGGTGTTTATTAAATGCAAGGAGAAGGATCATGATGCGCAGATTTAGCAAAACTCAGATCAATACAGTTCTGGCCATCCTGACCATTATTTTTGCTGCGTCGCTCAGGCAGATCCCCTTTCCCGTCACTCCTTTTGTAAAAGTGACCGTGGCCTTTTTGCGCCCGGTGATCTATGTTACTCTTTTCTCTCTCTGGGGCATATCCATCGGCAAACGCATCGTTCATGAGAAGATAAAGAACATTCTCATGATAATCGCTGCCCTTATGGTATTCTGGATCTGCGCCCGTACGGTCAAATATAATTCCACGGATCTCACCGTTATAAGATACTCCTGGTATCTCTACTATGTTTCCCAGATCTTTATACCTACTCTTTTCTTTATCGTGGCATTCCTGCTGGACAAACAGGACAGAGATGTTCCGGGGGGAAAGATCATAACAAGAGGAGCCTTCGGAGTCAGTGCTGTGCTGCTGCTCCTGGTGCTCACCAACGACCTTCACCGGCTGGTGTTTGTTTTCGGAAGCAAACCTTACACGGAAAAGGATTACACCCACGCATTTGTTTTTTACATGGTGTGGGGCTGGATGGTGCTTCTTGGGCTTTATTCCATTGTGGCCATAGTTTCCAAATGCCGTGTTTATGAAAGAAAGAAGTTCGCCGTTTTACCTCTCATTGCCATTTCCCTGGCATTTTTATATGCCGTGCTGTCAATGACGGGAAATCCTCTCATCAAGAAATTTGCGGGGGACATGAGCGTAAGCTTCAGCGTCATCTATATGTTCATCATAGAAAGCTGCCTTCAGAGCGGACTCATCAGGATAAACACGGGCTACAAAGAACTGTTTGAAAACTCCACCATCCGGGCTCAGATCCTGGATGAGGCATATAACACTTATCTGACTTCCGGCAATGCAGTCACCTATCCCATTGAAACACTGAGGGAGACTGAGTGGGGTCCCGTGCTTTTGGAAGATGGTATCAGGCTTTCGAACTTCAGGATCACCGGAGGACATTTCCTGTGGCAGGAGGACACCACCGAACTTTTTAAAGTTATGCAGGAACTGGACGAGGCAAAAAGAGAACTTGAAGGCCGTAATGCCGTGCTGGCCGAAGCTTTCAACACCGAAAGGAACATACGCCGACTGGAGGAGCAGAACCGTCTCTACGATTCCATCCAGAAAAAGACCAGAAAGCAGATCAATATGCTGTCTAAACTCCTTAAAGAGTACAGGAGCGCGGAAACTCACGATCAGCGTACGGCAATACTGAAGCACATAATAGTTGTGGGAGTTTACATCAAACGCCGCAACAATCTCATATTCATCAACGAGCAGAGCAATGTGATCCCCGTAAGGGAACTGGAACTCTGCTTCGAGGAGACGGTGAGCAATCTTGAGCTGGCAGACATCAGGAGCAGCTGTTTCATAAATGCCGGGGATGAGATCGCCCTGTCCGTCGCCACGGAAATGTATGACCTTTACGAGAAGATCTGCGAGGAAGTGTATGGAAAGATCGATTCCATGCTGATCAGGATCTACCTGAATGAGGACGGCTATCACATGAGCATGGACGTAAACTCCCTCGAACCTTTACAGATCAAGGCTCCAGGTGCAAAAGTCACGGAAGAGGACGGAGTCTACTGTATCTCTGCGAGGTTTGACAGGCAGGAGGTGGGAGCATGAGCCTATTCGGAAAGAAAAACAAACTCAGTCCCGACTGTATCAAAGAATCCTTTGACAACCTTCCCTCCGGCATATGCTTTTTCGACAGCAACGGCTTTTTGAAACTCTGCAACAAGACCATGCATCGCCTATCCTATGATCTAAGCGGTCATGACGTTCAGTATCTGGGAGAATTCGAAGAGACCCTTAAAAATCCCGGCAGCAAGTGCACCCGCCCCATAGACGGCAAATACTACTTTATGGCGGACGGAACTGTGTGGCTTTTTGTGAGGAATACGATCGTAGGAGCCCAGGGGGCAAAGTATACGGAGTACATCGCATCGGAGGTTTCCGAACTGTATAAACGACTGGATGAACTCAGCATGGACAACAGGAAGATGCTGGAGGTTTCAGGAGAGATCAAGAAGATGTCGGCAAACGTTCTCGCGGTGGCAAGGGAAGAAGAGACACTCTCCATGAAGATGCGTGTCCACGACGAAATGGGCCGAAGCCTTACGGCTGCCAGAAAACTCCTGCAGCAGGGAGTGATGCTGGAAAAAGATAATCCGGTGATAGAAAGCTGGAAGAGGACAACGGAGATCCTGAAACGGGGAAATGACGAACCGGAAAAGAAGGATATGCTGGATGAACTCAGAGAAGCCTGCAAGGGCATGCTGAACATACATTTAAAGGGCACACTTCCGGAAAAGGAAGCGGTTGCCTATCTCATAGTTGTGGCTATCAGGGAATGCATCACCAATGCCATCAGATATGCCAATGCCACGGAACTTTACGTGAATGTGGAGAAGGTGGACGGAAAGGCCATAGCGAAGATCTCCAACAACGGTGATCCGCCCAAGGGATGGATCAGCGAAGGCGGAGGGCTTTCTTCACTGAGAAGGAAGCTGGAAAGAGCGGGAGGGCTCATGGAAGTGAGAAGTCAGCCCATATTTGAGCTGACCGTGATCCTGCCCTATGACGATTGGAGGTTGACTACATGACAAGAGTTTTGATCGTGGAAGATCAAAAGATGGCGAGAGACAGCATGGTGGGCTACGTGGAAGCCAGTGAGAATTACACTCTTGCAGGAACACTTAAGAACGCCGGCTCGGCCGAGGTTTTCTGTGCGGGACATCCAGTGGATCTGATCCTCATGGATGTATGCACGGAATATGATGAAAGTGGACTGGAGGCAGCAGCTGTCATTAAAAAGCGCTATCCTTCCATTAAGATAATCATCGTTACATCCATGGTGGAATGCAGTTTTCTGGACAGAGCGAGAGAAGCGGGGGCGGACAGCTTCTGGTACAAAGAGACCGAGACGGAGGAACTGCTCAATGTCATGGATCGCACAATGGCGGGTGAGAGCATCTATCCCGAAAGAACCCCGGAAGTGAAACTGGGACTCACCACCAGCTATCACCTTACAGGAACAGAACTTCTGGTGCTGAGGACTCTCATGGAAAGCAGCAACTATCAGGAGGCGGCGGACAAGATCGGCTGTACCGAAAGGAACATCCGTTTCCACCTGAACAACATTCTTGACAAAACGGGGTACAGGAACCGCTTTGAACTTTGCATGGCTGTGTCCCAGAAAAAACTGATCATAGTGAATCCGGACCACGAATTGTCTTGATAAAAAGATAAAAAAAATATAAAGTCTGATTCACTGTCAGATATGACAGTTTCTTTCGGAAAGATTTATGCCATAATATGCATCGTTGAGATAAGGAGGAGGCATTTATGGGCATACTTAAATCGTTATTACGACAGCCCGAATCTATCGACGACACCGGTTTGGAAACGGGTTTCGTCGGAAGAAAAGCGGAAAGGATCGAAACGGCCTTTGCCGAGATCCCCAAAACTCTGAAAGAAATGAAAGAACTTCCGGAAGCCTCACTCACAGATCCTTTTAAAACAGCAGCTCTTACGGTCTGTGCATTCTGCGCTTATACGGAAGACAGGGAGAAAGGAATAGAAATGCTGAATTTCCTTAAAGGGCCTCAGGAACTTTCAATCTATGACAAACAGTTCATAAAGGACAGGCTTGAGGAAAAAAAGTACGTTCCTTTTTCCTACTTCAAAGGAGCATTTCCGGACAATGAATATGCTCCGTCAAAACCTTACATAGTTGAGGTTCAATCAAACGCCTATTCCTATACGGAAGACGGATATGCCAAACTTTGGGTTCAATCGGGCGGGGCCGATTCTCTCAGGTGCATCACGCTGAGACGCAAAGGTAACCAATGGTTCTTATGGGAACAGATGATTCTGGCTGACATTAGGAAGCCGAGATCTGCTGATCCTTGGGCATAAAAATCATATTTAAATCTGAAAGGAGATCTAAATTATGGGACTTATTTCTGCAGTAATTAATTCAGCGGGTTCGGTTATTGCCGATCAGTGGAAGGAGTTCTTCTATTGTGATTCACTCGCTAAGGACGTGTTGGTGGTTAAGGGTCAAAAGAGGATTGGACCTAATTCGTCCAATACCAAGGGAGCTGACAACATCATTTCCAACGGCTCCGGCATCGCTGTCAATGAAGGACAGTGTATGATCATTGTTGAACAGGGTAAGGTAGTTGAGATCTGCGCTGAGCCCGGACAGTTCACATGGGATTCTTCCTCAGAACCTTCGATCTTCTGCGGTTCTCTCGGAAAGAACATCATCAATACCTTCAAGACCATCGGTAAGCGTATCTCTTACGGTGGCGATACAGGTAAGGATCAGAGAATTTATTACTTCAACACCAAGGAACTCATCGATAACAAATTTGGTACGGCTAACCCCGTTCCTTTCAGAGTTGTGGATTCAAAGATCGGTCTCGATATCGACGTTTCCATCCGCTGCTCGGGCGTTTTCTCTTACAGGATCGCAGACCCCATTCTTTTCTATTCCAACGTTTGCGGTAACGTAACAAGCGCATATACACGTTCCGAGATCGATGCTCAGCTCAAGACGGAATTCATCTCCGCTCTTCAGCCCGCTCTCGGAAAACTTTCCGCTCTTGAACTCCGTCCCAACCAGATCGTGGCTCATACAACGGAACTTGAAAATGCAATAAACGACGCTCTTTCGGCTAAGTGGGCAGAACTCAGAGGTCTTACGGTTGTTTCCGTAGCTCTCGGTTCCGTTACCCTTCCCGATGAAGATGCTGAACTCATTAAGCAGGCTCAGCGCACCGCTATCATGAGAGATCCTACCATGGCAGCAGCTACACTTGTAGGAGCACAGGCAGACGCTATGAAGGCAGCTGCTTCCAACAGCGCAGGCGCTATGACGGGCTTCATGGGTCTTGGCTTTGCTCAGAATGCAGCAGGCGGCGGAATGAACGCTCAGAACCTCTTCGCTATGGGACAGCAGCAACAGCAGCAGGCAGCTCCTCAGCAGCAGGCAGCACCCGCTCCCGCAGCGGCTCCCGCAGGAAGCTGGACATGTAAGTGCGGTGCGACTGCTACAGGAAAGTTCTGTCCCGAGTGCGGAAGTCCCAAGCCCGCTGAAGATGGGTGGACCTGCTCCTGCGGTACCGTAAACAAGGGTAAGTTCTGCCAGAACTGCGGCGCTAAGAAGCCTGCAGGCGCACCTCTTTACAGATGCGACAAGTGCGGCTGGGAACCCGAAGATCCCTACAATCCTCCCAAGTTCTGCCCTGAGTGCGGAGACATTTTTGACGACAGAGATATTAAGTAGTCATATCTTTCGTACACACGACATTGTAAAAACGGAGGTCATCAATGGGATTATTTGATAAAAAGATATGCGGTATATGCAATAAAAAGATCGGTGTCCTTGACCTGATCGGAAGCAGAAAGCTTGAAGACAGCTATCTTTGCAAAGACTGCGCAAAGAGACTTTCTCCCTGGTTCAGCGATAATCGTAAGTCAACCCTTGACGAGATCAGAGAACAGCTTTCCTACCGTGAACTCAACAAGGAAGAGGTTGAAAGCTTCAACCCCACTCGTACATTCGGTCAGAAGTATAAGGTCATGATCGATGACAAGACCAACAAGTTCTGTGTTACCAATGAGTCCAAATGGCGTGAGGCTAACCCCGATATCCTTAAGTTCTCACAGGTTACGGGCTGCGACATCGACATCCAGGAATACAAGGATGAGATGTTTGACCGTGACAATGACGGCAACCAGGTCAGCTTCAATCCCAAGCAGTACAGCTACAAGTACAGCTTTGGTGTTGTGATCCATGTAAATCACAAGTATTTCAGTGAGATGAAATTTGACGTTAACAAGGCTCTTCTCATTGAAAAGGACGTTTATCCTCGTAAGAAGCCTCATGAGACAGATTACGAAGAGTGCAAGAAGATAACCGAAGATATTAAGGCAGCTGTTCTCGGAATCCACGAGGAGGCACGTAACATTGAAGAAGAGGCTGAGAAGCCCAAGGCAGCAATGGTTTGTCCTTTCTGCGGCGCTACAACCGTTCCGGATGCTGCAGGCAATTGCGAATACTGCGGAGCTTGCATTACTAAGTAAAAAACACTTAAACGAAAGGCTTCGTGAAGGGAATTCATGGAGCCTTTCATTTAAAAAAGACGGAGGAAGACGATGGCAAACGATTTTTTAAACAATCTGATGAACAGCTTGGGCAGTGATAACGTTGGTGACAGCGTTGAAAAAGCGGTTACGGATGCTCTGGGAAACAAGCTTAAGACTTCCCTGAATTCCTCTGCCAACAAAGTTAAAACAAGTTTAAACTCTTCGGGGAACAAGGTAAATACTTCGCTTGGCTCCTCAGGAAACAAAGTAAAGACGGATCTTTCTTCAAGTTCCGCTTCCAAGGTTAAGACATCCACAGGAACGTCAAAACTTTCCGGAAAGTCCGCTTCCTTTATGAGCGGTGTAAAGAACGCATTTAACACGGCTACCAACGGCGTTTCCGGAAGTTCCAACGTAGGACAGACTGTTGAAGATAATATTATGAATGCTCTCGGCGGAAAGATCACCGGAAAGAGTTCTGCTGCAGCAAACAGCTCCTGCTCCTTCACCGGTGGAAGAAGAAAGCAAGAATACGAATGAAGTTACATGCGAATACTGTGGCGGCGTGAGTCCCAAAGGGACGAGCAAATGCCCGTATTGCAGCGCTGAAATAGGATAATTAAATTCTGCAAAACAGGATTTAATATAAATCAAATCGTGATATAACAGTATCACGGCTTGTCAGAATCGGATGGATTAAGCCCAAGGGATCCGTCCGATTCTTTTTTGCCGCCTCGTAACAATCTTGTAACAAATATTAGATAACCTAATAACAAATACAAAAACTTCTTGCCTTTTCTATTCTTTATGTTATAATTCTGATGTCTCAAAGGAGAGAACAATAAAAACATCAGGAGGACAACATGAGACCTTTCATTGTATCAACGGATTCCACAGCTGACATCCCTGAGGATTATTTAAATGAACACAAGATCCAGCTTCATCCTCTCCATTATATTGTAAACGGGGTTGAATACGGAACGGAACTTGAACAGGGGGATATTCCCATTAAAGAGTTCTATGAAATGATAGAAGCGGGAACCATGGCTACCACCAATGCCACCAATATGGGATATGATATACAGCTCTTTGAAAAAACAGCAAAGGAAGGATATGATGTGCTCCACATCGCTTTTGCTTCTTATATGAGCGGAAGTTACAACAATGCCAAGGTGGCTGCTGAGCAGGTCATGGAAGAAAATCCCAATTGCAGGATCGTTGTTATCGATTCCACAAAGGGCTCCGGCGGAACCAACCTTCTGGTGAGAAAAGCGGTTGAAATGATGGAAGCAGGTAAAACCTTGGATGATACCGCCGCTTGGATCGAAGAAGCGGTAAAGAGAACATCAGTTTACTTTTCCGTACCCAGTCTTATGAGCCTTTACAGGGGCGGAAGACTTAAAAAGTCAGCCGCAATTCTTGGCACGATCCTTAAGATCCAGCCTACTCTTTACATTGATGAAAAAGGCTGCCTTACTGTTTTGAACAAAGTGCGCGGAAGAAAGGCGGCTTTGGAGTTTCTTTGCGAAACATTGAAGCCTTTACAGGAAAAAGGAACTTTACCTAAGGAGATCGCCATCGAGCACGGTAATTGCCTTGAGGAAGCGGAAAGCCTCGGTGCTATGGCAAAGGAAAGATACGGTATAGAAAAGATCCATTACAATTTCCTGTGCCCCACCCTTGGAAGTCACACGGGCCAAGGCATTATCACCTTCAGTTTTATAGAGAATGAGAAATAAAAGATCGGTCTCAGAGGACAGTGTTCCCCTGAGACTTTTTTCATTGTACGTTAATTGGAGATGGGCTATGGCTTCATAGGAGAAGTTGTGTTAGAATAAAGGAAAATCTATTTTATATGGAGAAGATGAAATGGCAACTGAAAAATGGGTAGAGGAAACCCTCGAAAAAGTTAGAAAGAAGATCATCGTCACTGCCGAAAAGAACAAGGATAAGATCCCTTACAGGACTGACGCACAGGGCGATTACGACGACAATTCCGAACCTCGCGGTGACGGGAGCGGACTTGACTGGTGGACCAACGGTTTCTGGGGCGGCACTCTCTGGAAGATGTATGAAGATACGGGAAATGAACGCTATGCTGAGATCGCACGTATCTCCGAGAAAAAGCTGGAAAAATGCTTTGAGACCTTTACGGGACTGAATCATGACGTGGGATTCATGTATATGCTCACAGCAGGCGCAGATTACAGGCTCACGGGAAACAAAGATTCCTTAAGGACATTACTACATGCAGCCAATCTTCTGGCGGGACGTTTTAATCCCGTAGGATACATCCGAGCCTGGAATGATGTGTGGGGTGACAATGTGGGCTGGGCCATCATCGACTGTATGATGAATCTTTCTTTATTATATACCGCATCCGAGATCACCAAGGATCCCAGATTTTCAAATGTGGCAAAACGTCATGCGGACACTGTTATAAACGCTTTTATCAGAGAAGACGGCTCCTGCTGCCATATAGTTGAATTCAACCCGGAAACGGGAGAAAGAGTCAAGTCTATGGGCGGTCAGGGCTACGGCGAAGGTTCTTCCTGGACCAGAGGTCAGGCTTGGGGACTCTACGGTTTTGTGATCAGTTACATTCATACGGGAGACAAAAAGTATCTGGAAACAGCTGTCAGGATCGCTGACTATTGCAGAAAGAACGTACCTGACAACGGTATCATTCCCATTGATTTTTGTCAGCCCAAAGAGCCTGCTCTGGAGGATTGTTGCGGAGCATGCATCATGGCCTGCGGATTTATCGAACTGGCAAAACAACTCGGAGAAGAAAAAGGAAAAGAGTATCTGGAAACAGGTAAGAAGATCCTAAAAGCCATCGCGGAAGAAAGGTGTGATTACACTCTTGAATGCGATGCATTTGTTCAGAACTGTTCCGCAGCTTATCATTCAAAGGATCACAATATGACCATGAACTATGCAGACTATTTCTTTGTGGAAGGCTTGCAAAAGCTTGCGGATATAGGAAGTTTTTATTGGTAAATGATGATTTAGCGGATGTCAAATCAAGATTTGACATCCGCTAAATTTAGATTTGATACTTTTCGTAAGCTTCTTTCAGATCCTGTCTGATCTGATCCACAAGATTTTCCGGAGAAAGGACTGTGACTTCTCTGGCAAATTGTGTGCCCCAAAGACGCATGGCCTGGAGGCTTGACATTAGAGAAACCGTAACTTCATCCTCTGTTTCGTCGGTAAAGGTCATGTCGGGTTCGAACCAGTCGAAGAGTTCAGAAAGGAGAGTCTTTTTCATCCTGAACTTTACTCTTTCTGCTTTATCGGAAAACATGAAGACATGTTCCGACATATGCTTTGCAAGAGAAAACCCGTGATCGTAGCCCTCGATCTCATTCTCGGGAACTCTGGGTTCATCAAGGATCTTAATGTTGGTGATTCTGTCGATCCTGAAGTGCGAAAGACCTTTTCCGAACCAGTCGTTGTTGCAGATAACGTAGTATCGGTTGTTGGTGGCAGCGATACGATAGGGGCTCACGGTAAAGCGACGGATCTTGTTGTTCTTGGTGATCCTTTTATGGAGTTTTTTGTCCGTGTGATATTCCAGGTAATTAAAGTCTATGCGCTTGTTTTGATTAATGGCTTCATCGATCATTTCTATATTATAGAAAAGTTCCTTACTTGCTCCCTCGTCACCCTGAACCGTCAGTATGTTTCTGGCACCGGTCTTAAAGTACCTGCTGGAAAGACCTTCAAGTTTTTCGATGAGGGCCCGCCGCTGGCTTACGGGGATGTTTCTTGAAAAAAGGATACCGTCGATGAGGAGTTTCAGCTCCGCATCGGTGAAGTCGTGAGTAAGGCTGAAATCCGTCCACTGGATGTTTTCTTCATCATCGTCGGAAGAGGCTCTTGCAATCTCCCTGTAGGAAATGTCAAGATCTGAATCCACAAGCCCTTCCAGGTACTTCTTCATGGTCTTTCTGTCCACTTTGATATCGTAATTGGATTTTAAAAGGTCGGAGATCTCCTTTTGGGTGAGGGTATGATCTTCATCCGTATATTTTTTCAAGATCTCCAGAACGTATAATATAACAAGCTTTTTTTGAACTTCAGCCATGACAGCCTCCTTCCGGTCCTTCTTTAATATATCCCATTAGTAAAAAGAATAGCACAAAAAGGCAGGCTGTGCTACAATCCTTATAAAATTATCGTCATGTTACTCGTGTTTTGATCAACACAGAAAAGAGAGAAAAGATGGATTACAGAAAAGAATCTTTAAAAAAGCACGGTGAATGGAAAGGAAAGATCGAGATCTCCTGCCGAGTTCCCGTAGACTCCAGAGAAGACCTTTCTCTGGCCTACACTCCCGGAGTTGCCGAGCCCTGCATGGCCATTCATGAGGACATTAACAAGAGCTTTGAACTGACAAGAAGGTGGAACACTGTTCCCGTCATCACTGACGGAACCGCCATCCTCGGTCTGGGAGACATCGGTCCCGAGGCAGGTATGCCCGTAATGGAAGGAAAGGCCGCTCTCTTTAAGGCATACGGAGATGTGGATGCCTATCCTCTCTGCATACGTTCAAAGGATACGGAAGAGATCATTAAGACCATCGAGCTTCTGGCAGGCTCCTGGGGAGGCATAAATCTTGAAGACATATCAGGACCCAGATGCTTTGAGATAGAAACAAGACTGAAGCAGGATCTGGACATCCCCGTCTTTCATGACGATCAGCACGGAACAGCCATCGTAATGGCTGCTGCACTGATAAATTCCTTAAAGCTTGCGAAAAAGAAAAAGGAAGATATCAAAGTGGTGATCAACGGCGCAGGAGCTGCAGGAATCGCCATAGCCAGGTTCATGCTGAACATATATGGCATTAAGGACATTATCCTTTGCGACAGATACGGCATCCTTTATGAAGGAAATCCCGAAATGAACCCCGTTCAGGCGGAAATGGCGAAGGTCACCAACAGAAAGATGCTGAAAGGTACTCTGGCGGATGCCATGAAGGGAGCCGACGTGTTCATCGGAGTTTCCGCTCCCCACGTTGTTACAAAAGATATGGTGAGATCCATGAATGAAAAGGCCATCGTTTTCACCTGTGCAAATCCCGTTCCCGAGATCGAGAGAGAGGACGCACTGGATGCAGGGGCTTTCATCGTCGGAACAGGCTCTTCCACCAAACCCAACCAGATCAACAACGTTCTTGTGTTCCCGGGACTCTTCCGCGGCGCCCTGGACGTTCGCGCTAAAACTGTTAACTCCGAAATGATGCTGGCTGCTGCCGAAGGCATTGCCGCATACGTGGGAGACAAGCTCTCCACCGAGCACATCCTCCCCTTCGCCTTTGACAAAGGAGCCCACAAGGCGGTGGCAAAAGCCGTGGCTGATGCTGCGGTAAGGACGGGAGTATCAAATGCCGCCAATTTTTAATCAATAATTAAGTGTATAGAATGATAATAGATCCGGTATAGCTGTTCCGTCAGTCTGCGGATCTCCGCTTCCGTATCCTTCACAGCAGCCCTGGCGTTGTTCAGGTCGGTCTGTGCCTTGCTAACCGCATCT
>JAILRC010000011.1 GCA_024698485.1 Lachnospiraceae bacterium
GTCCTCCCCATTGTCGTGAATTCGCAATCCGCTACGCAACTAATGATAACGGGGAGGACCGCCACGAAGTGGGGGAGGGACCCCGTTATATGCTCATTAAGCGGGGGCGGTTACTGCTACGCAGAATATGCAAGGTGCTGAAACTCTTTGAAAGTGAACTTTCAGAGTTTTAGCACCTTGCATATCTGTGAACAGTAACAGATTTCAAGACAAAAATCAATTTAAAATTGAAAATGCTCTTGACAATCAAATTAAAATTGATATAATAGGATTGACTTCAAAAGAGGATTGAATTACAAAGCGGGGAAAGATGGAGAAGATCGGAACCACAATCGCAAAAAAGAGAAAAGAAGCGAAGCTCTCTCAGGGTGAACTTGCGGAGCGGATGGGGGATTTTGGATTTAATCCTTCCGCAGCTTCCGTCAGTTCCTGGGAAAAGGACGTAAGTGTTCCAAATGCACTGCAGTTTCTTGCCCTTTGTAAGGTCCTCGGCATTAGGAACATCAACGGCGAATTCCTGAAAGACGAGATCGGTATCGGTGATCCCTTCGGAGGATTAAACGCCGAAGGCAGAAAAAGAGCCGAAGAGTACATAGCACTCCTGCTTCTTTCCGATGAGTACAGGGAAAAGAAAAAGACTCCGGAAATTTTGGGGATCGACAAGGCTATCCGTAGGATTGACAAGACAGAAAAGGGTGACAAAGTTGAAATCAAGATTCGCCCTGCAGCAACAAGGATAATAAAACTCTTTGACCTTCCTGTTTCAGCAGGTACGGGAGAATTCCTGGACGGCGAGGATTACGAAGAGGTCGAAGTGGGAGAAGAAGTTTCGGCTTCCGCTGACTTCGGCCTTCGTATCAAGGGCAACAGTATGGAGCCGCGATATAAAGACGGTCAGACGGTCTGGGTAAAAAGCTGCAAGGATCTTTCCGACGGAGAGATCGGTATCTTCTTATTAAACGGAGATGCTTATTGCAAGAAACTTAAAAAGGATAAGGACGGGGTCAGCCTGATCTCGCTGAATCCTTCTTACAAGCCCATACGTATCAAGGACGGTGATGTGATCACCATTCTCGGCAAAGTTTTGGGTTGATGATGAAAAAATTTCATTTATTAAATGATAAAACCCGAGTCGTGCGGAGAAAAATCCTCATAGGATGATCTAAGATAGTGGCATAAAGAAAACACGGATTGCATGACCCGAACGATAACAACAATTGGCGTTTTTGAGGAAAAGGAGAAAGATCATGACACAGACAGTCAGCTTATACGATGCAGCTTACAACGAAGGATACAATGCAGCTCTCAGGGAATTAAAAGAATTGAAGGAACTCAAAAAGAAGCAGGGCATCAGAACCGCTTCTCACATCAGAGAGTACAAGCCCGAAGCAGGCAGAAGAGAAAAGTCTGACAAGATCGGCTTTATGATCGGCCAGAAACTTGCCGGCACCGTTCTTCTTGCGGCATCTGTTATAGGTCTTGTGGCAAACGAGGGAGATTTTGCCGTGGCTTTGTTCACAATTCCCCTTGCATTGTTCGTTTTTTTTACCAATAAGAGACTTTTTAAATAATAAAAAGGACCCGGAAGCCTTTAAGAACAACGCTTTGAGCAATCTGTTAAATTGTTAACAGATTGTTCATTTTTTTACCCTTGCATTTTAAAAAGTTATGTATATAATACAGACGATGATTAAATCATCCCAATCAAATAGCTTACAAGAATTTTTTCATAAATCAAGCCCGTCAGTTATTCCCTCCCCAATCTGATGGGCTTCTCCTCTTTTTTGGGGGTAAGATCGGACCATGAATCTACTATATTTAAAATATGCCGTAGAAGTGGCTTCTTCGGGCTCCATAAACAAAGCAGCCGAAAAACTCTATATGGATCAGCCGAACTTGAGCAGATGCATCAAGGAATTGGAAAATTCTCTGGGTGTGACCATTTTCGAACGTTCGCCCAAGGGAATGAAGGTGACTCTTGAAGGAGAGCAGTTCCTTAAATATGCGGGCAGCATTCTGAAACAGGTGGACACCGTCGAGAACATGTTCAAGAAGGGCTATACGGAAAAGAAGAAGTTCTCCGTGTCTGTTCCCAGAGCAAGTTACATCTGTGAGGCATTTGCGGATTTCTCCCGTACCCTGTCCGGAGAGAGCGAATTTGAGATCTTTTATAAGGAAACAAATGCCCTGAGAGCCATTAAAAATGTTCTGGAACAGAACTATCAGCTGGGTATCATCAGGTACGCAGAGCATTTTGACAAATATTATAAGGAAATGCTGGAGAGCAAGGGGCTGACTTATGAGATAATCACAAAGTTCCGATACAGCATCATCATGAGCGAGAACTCTCCTCTGGCAAAGATCAGGGACATCAATTACTCGGATCTCAGAAATCATATAGAGATAGCTCACGGAGATCCTTACGTGCCTTCTTTGGCGCTTTCGGAAGTCAGAAAAGAAGAACTGCCGGACATGGACAAACGCATATTGGTGTTTGAACGTGCCAGCCAGTTTGAACTGCTGGCGGAAAATCTGGACACTTTCATGTGGGTCTCCACCATTCCTCAGAAACTTTTGAAGAGGTACGGACTGGTTCAGCGGGTGTGCGCTGAGAATAATAAGATCTACAAGGATGTGATCATATATAAAAAGGATTATACCCTCACGGAAATGGACAAGGCTTTCATCACGGAACTTTGTCGGGTGAAAAGGGAAACCTTTGGTGTAGTGTGAACAATCTTAAAGCGTTATGGTTAATGGTACATAGCAAGGGGTGAAAACAAAGAGTTTTCACCCCTTTTTATACGAAAAGCATAGAATTACAGCGATTGGAGGCTATATCAAAAATAATATAATTGATATGCTAATTTGACAATTCTTTAACAATCTTTTTCGGAGTATAGTATGGGCGAACTAAAAATGAAACCCCGAATTCATTTTATATATAGGAGGTCCCATGGAAAACAAGGAAAGACAGATCATTGACAGCGTAGAAACGCTGGAGAGCACCATCGCTCGTGTAAAAACGGCGCAGAAGATCTTTGCAACCTATACTCAGGAACAGGTTGACAGGATATTCAAGGCAGCAGCCATCGCGGCAAATCAGGCACGTATCCCTCTTGCAAAGATGGCAGTTGAGGAAACGGGAATGGGCATAGTTGAGGACAAGGTCATCAAGAACAACTATGCGGCAGAGTACATCTACAACGCTTACAAGAACACAAAGACCTGTGGAGTTCTGGAAGAGGACAAGGCTTACGGCATAAAGAAGATCGCCGAGCCCATCGGTGTAATCGCAGCCGTTATCCCCACAACCAACCCCACATCGACGGCTATCTTCAAGACACTCATTGCTCTTAAGACAAGAAATGCCATCATCATCAGCCCACACCCCAGAGCAAAGGCTTCCACCATCGCTGCGGCAAAGATCGTTCTTGATGCGGCTGTAAAGGCAGGTGCTCCCGAGGGTATCATTGAGTGGATCGACGTTCCTTCCCTTGATATGACAAACCTCCTTATGAAAGAAGCTGACATCATCCTGGCCACCGGCGGCCCCGGAATGGTAAAGGCAGCATATTCATCGGGAAAGCCCGCATTGGGCGTTGGCGCAGGAAACACACCCGCCATTATCGATGAGACAGCCGACATCATCCTGGCAGTCAACTCCATCATTCACTCCAAGACATTTGACAATGGTATGATCTGCGCATCAGAGCAGTCCGTTATTGTTCATAAAAATGTATATGACGCCGTAAAGACAGAGTTCGCAGACAGAGGCTGTTACTTCCTGAATCCCGAAGAGACTGAGAAGGTACGTAAGACCATTCTCATCAACGGCGCGCTGAATGCAAAGATCGTAGGCCAGAGAGCAGCAAAGATCGCTGAACTTGCAGGCGTTACGGTTCCCGCAGGAACAAAGGTTCTCATCGGGGAAGTTACAAGCGTTGATATAAGCGAAGAGTTCGCTCATGAGAAATTGTCTCCCGTACTTGCAATGTACAAGGCAGAGGACATCAGGGATGCTTTTGCAAAGGCTGAACAGCTCATTGCAGACGGTGGCTTCGGTCATACATCTTCCATCTATCTCAATGTTCAGACCGAGCAGGAGAAGCTGGCAGAGTTCCAGAGCAGAATGAAGACCTGCCGTATCCTTGTGAACACACCTTCTTCACAGGGCGGTATCGGAGATCTTTACAACTTCAAGCTTGCTCCTTCCCTTACCCTCGGTTGCGGATCATGGGGCGGCAACAGCGTTTCCGAGAACGTAGGTGTTAAGCACCTCATCAACATTAAGACCGTGGCTGAAAGGAGAGAAAATATGCTTTGGTTCCGTGCACCTGAAAAGGTTTACTTAAAGAAGGGATGTCTCCCTGTTGCTCTTGACGAACTTAAGAATGTAATGAACAAGAAGCGTGCCTTCATCGTTACAGACTCATTCCTTTACAACAATGGTTACACAAAGCCTATCGAGGACAAGCTGGACGAGATGGGTATCGTTCATGAGACTTTCTTTGATGTTGCTCCCGATCCTACCCTCGCTTGTGCTCAGGCAGGTGCAGAGCTTATGCGCTCCTTTAAGCCGGATACCATCATCGCTCTCGGCGGCGGTTCCGCAATGGATGCAGGTAAGATCATGTGGGTACTTTACGAGCATCCCGAAGCAGATTTCATGGATATGGCAATGCGCTTCATCGATATCCGTAAGAGGGTTTACACCTTCCCCAAGATGGGTGAAAAGGCATATTTCATTGCCATCCCCACTTCCGCAGGTACAGGTTCCGAGGTTACTCCTTTCGCCGTTATTACCGATCAGGAGAGCGGCATCAAGTATCCTCTTGCAGATTACCAGCTCCTTCCCAATATGGCTATCATCGACACCGATTTCCATATGAGCGCACCCCGCGGACTTACTGCAGCTTCCGGTATCGACGCAGTTTCCCATGCACTGGAGGCATATGCTTCCGTAATGGCTACAGCATATACAGACGGCCTCGCAAAGCAGGCTTTAAGAGATATATTCGAGTATCTTCCCCGTGCTTATGACAATGGACAGACAGACGTTGAAGCACGCGAAAAGATGGCTAACGCAGCAACGATGGCAGGTATGGCTTTTGCCAACGCATTCCTTGGTGTCTGCCACTCCATGGCTCACAAGCTGGGTGCTTTCCATCACATCGCACACGGTGTTGCAAACGCTCTTATGCTTGAGCAGGTTCTCCGCTTCAATGCAGCAGAGGCTCCCGTAAAGATGGGTACCTTCTCACAGTACGATCATCCCCACACTCTCGCAAGATATGCGGAAGTTGCAGATGCTCTCGGACTTGGCGGAAACAGCGATGAAGAGAAACTTGAGAATCTCATTAAGGCAGTAAATGACCTTAAGGCAAGAGTAGGCATCAAGCCCACCATCAGAGACTATGTTCCCGATGAGGCAGATTTCTTGAACCGCCTTGACGCCATGGTTGAGCAGGCATTTGACGATCAGTGCACAGGCGCAAATCCCAGATATCCTCTTATGAGCGAGATCAAGCAGATGTACCTGAACGCATATTACGGCGAGGCACATTTTGAGGAGCCTGCAATGCCAAAGGCAGCAGATTTTATCGAATCAGATGATGTTCACAACTTTAAGCAGCCCTATCGTCGTGCGAAGAGCGGTTTAAAGAAGGCATAAGGAGGGAAAGAGTATGAAACTTGATAGGATCATTGCGGTTAGAAACAACAAGACCGTTTACCGCGACGGAGATCTTTGCATGAAAGTTTTTGATTCCACCTATTCCAAGGCTGATGTTTTAAACGAGGCTTTGAATCAGGCAAGGGTGGAAGAGACCGGCCTCAACATACCCAAGATCCATGAAGTTACCGTGTTTGACGGTAAGTGGACCATCATCACACAGTATGTGGAAGGCAAGACTCTTGCCCAGCTCATGCAGGAAAATCCCGAGAAGAAGGATGAGTATCTTGAGCTTTTCGTAAACCTTCAGATGGAAGTACAGTCCAAGAATTGCCCTCTTCTTACAAAGCTTAAGGACAAGATGAACCGTAAGATCTCTCAGACGGATTTCGATGCCACCACAAGATATGAGCTTCTTACAAGACTTGACGGCATGCCCAAGCACAGCAAACTGTGCCACGGAGATTTTAACCCTTCAAACATTATCATTACCGCTGACGGAACACCCTACATCCTTGACTGGGCACATGCCACTCAGGGAAATGCTTCCGCAGATGTTGCAAGAACCTACCTTCTGTTTTGGCTGAACGGAGACATCGACGGTGCAGAAAAGTACCTCGACCTGTTCTGTGCAAAGAGCAAGACAGATAAGCAATACATCCAGAAATGGATGCCCATCGTAGCCGCTTCCCAGTCCGTAAAGGGCAACGAGAAGGAACGTGAGTTCCTCCACAGCTGGGTAAATGTAGTTGATTACGAATAAAGAAAAGGAAAGGGAATGATCATGAAAGTAACTGTTTGTATCGGTTCATCCTGCCATATCAAAGGTTCCCGTCAGGTGGTGGAAGGCCTTCAGTATTACATCAACGAAGAAAAGCTCGGCGACAAAGTAGAGCTGGGCGGAACCTTCTGCATGGGCAAGTGCCAGATGGGAGTATGCGTTACCGTTGATGACAAGTTTTATTCCGTAACCCCCGAAACCGTTAAGGATTTCTTCGAGAAGGAGATCAAGGCAAAGGTAAAATAAATGCTTTTCATTGAGATCTGTGTAGGCAGTTCCTGCCATCTGAAAGGCGCCCCCCGGGTCGTGGAACTGCTCAAGGAAAAAATCGAAAAGAATCATCTTGAAGACGATATCATGCTGACCGGAGCGTTTTGCTCCGGCAGATGTAATCGCGAGGGGGTCACCATTACTGTGGGAGAAGAAGTCTACACCGGCATTACACCGGAGACTTTGGGTGAGTTCTGGGAAAAGACTGTTTGGCCCGCAGTGATCAAAGCAAGAGAGGTATAGACGTGTCTGAGTGTCTGACACTAAAAAAATCCAATTGTAAAAATTGTTATAAATGCATACGCCATTGCCCGGTCAAAGCGATCCGCTTTTCGGGCAATCAGGCGCATATAATAGGAAACGAATGTATACTTTGCGGTCAGTGCTTCGTTGTATGCCCGCAGGATGCCAAGCAGATCGTGGATGAGACCGAAAAGGTCAGGGTTTTGATCCAGTCGGGAGCCCCGGTCTATGCCAGCATCGCTCCTTCTTTTATTGCAAATTACCCCGGCGTGGGCATATCCGCCATGGAAAGAGCCCTGAAGAAACTCGGCTTTGCCGGAGCGGAAGAAACTGCCATTGGAGCAACCATCGTAAAGACCGAATATGAAAAGATGTTAAGGGACGGGAACAGAGATGTGGTGATCTCATCTTGCTGTCATTCCGTAAATCTCCTCATTCAGAAGTACTTTCCTTCCATGCTGCCTTTTCTTGCAAACATCATGTCTCCCATGCAGGCCCATTGTTCCGTCATTAAGCAGAAGCATCCCGACGCCAAGACGGTCTTCATCGGTCCCTGTGTTTCAAAAAAGGATGAGGCTGAGTACTACGGGGATATCGTAGATGCAGTCCTGACTTTTGAGGAACTTACCCGGTGGCTTAAGGAAGCGGGAGTGGAACTGGAGCAGGACATAGATGACAATGAGAAGAGTCGTGCGCGTTTCTTCCCCACCACCGGAGGCATACTTAAAACCATGGCTCTGGACATGCCGGATTACACCTATCTTGCGGTGGACGGGACGGAAAACTGCATGGCGGCTCTCAGAGACCTTGAACAGGGAAACATCCATAAATGCTTTATCGAGATGTCTGCCTGTGTGGGAAGCTGTGTTGGTGGACCCGTAATGGAAAAATACCATCGTTCCCCTGTGGCGGATTATATGTCCGTGGCCAAATATGCGGGAAAAGAGGATTTCGACATTGCCCAGCCCGAATCCCATGCTCTGAAAAAGAATTTTGAACCTATCGTACTCAGAAACGGCGTCCCCTCTGAGGGAGAGATCAAAGATATACTTAAAAAAATGGGTAAGAACAGACCCGAGGATGAGCTGAACTGCGGTTCCTGCGGTTACAACACCTGCAGGGAAAAGGCCATTGCCATCTACCACGGAAAAGCAGAGATATCCATGTGCCTGCCTTACCTGAAAGAAAAAGCCGAGAGCTTTTCGGATGCCATCGTGAGCAACACACCCAATGCCCTCATCGTTGTTAACGAGGCGCTGGAGGTACAGCTTGTAAATCCCTCGGCAAGAAAGATCCTGAACATAAGATATGCTTCGGACATCCTGGGAGACCAGATCGTCCGTATCTTGGATCCCAAGCCCTTCCTGAAGGTGCTGGAGACCCAGAAGAGCGTCAGAAACTGCCGTACATTTCTGGCGGAGTACAACCGCTATGTGGAGCAGACTATAATCTATGACTCCACATATCATATGCTCCTTTGCATAATGAGAGATGTAACGGAGGAAGAAAACGAACGTCAGAAACGTGAGACTCAGCGCACCCAGACCGTGGAAACGGCCGACCGCGTTGTGGACAAGCAGATGCGCATCGTGCAGGAGATCGCCTCACTGCTCGGTGAAACCGCTGCTGAAACCAAGATCGCCCTGACAAAACTCAAGGAGAGCATTTCGGATGAATGATCTCTGCGCAGACATCGGTTACCAGAGCATAAAGCACGTGGGGGAGCAACTCTGCGGTGACCATGTGGATGTGGTGGACAGTGGCGAGAATTCCACCGTCATAGTGCTGGCGGACGGCCTCGGCAGTGGGGTAAAGGCCAGCATCCTTTCAACCCTCACAAGTAAGATCATTTCCACCATGATGGCGGAGGGGCTTTCCCTTTCCGACTGCGTGGAGACCATAGCCCAGACTTTGCCCATCTGCTCTGTCCGGGGAGTGGCCTACTCCACATTCACCATCATGAACATCGTTGAAAATCGCGAGATCGAACTGATCCAGTATGATAATCCTCTGACACTCCTTCTGAGGAACGGCCGCAATTACGACTACCCCATGACTGAGATGAACATCGGAGGAAAAAAGATCTACCATTCCATCATCAAGCTCCAGGAGGACGACACTTTCATCGCCATGAGCGACGGCTGTCCTCATGCCGGCATAGGTCTTGCCTATAACTTCGGATGGAAGAGGGAAGACATCATTGCTTTTATGGAAGCAAACGCAGCAGGAGGCTACACGGCCAAGACCCTTTCCACCATCCTGCTGGATGAAGTGAACAGGCTCTACGGAAACCGTCCGGGAGACGATGCAACGGCCTGTGTCATAAAGATCCGTAAACGTGTTCCCATGAACATTCTTTTCGGACCGCCCAGAGATCATGACGACGGCAACCGTATGATGGCTCTTTTCTTTTCAAAGGAAGGAAAGCACATCATATGCGGAGGCACTACATCCTCCATTGCCGCAAAGTACCTTGGGAAAAAGGTGGAAGCGGACCTGAGCTTTGTGGGTTCGGATCTGCCGCCCATTGCAAAGATCGAAGGCGTTGACCTGGTTACGGAGGGCGTCATTACCGTAAACAGGGTGGTGGAATATGCCCATGACGCTATCGGAGAGAACAAGCTATACGAAAAATGGAGTTTCGGACATGACGGAGCGTCCCTCATCTGCCGCATGCTGTTTGAGGAAGCCACCGACATCAATTTCTATGTGGGTCGTGCGGTGAACCCCGCCCATCAGAATCCGGATCTGCCCATAAATTTCAATATTAAGATGAATCTTGTGGAGGACCTGTCAAAATGCCTTCGGGAAATGGGAAAGCGCATTAAGGTCAGCTACTTTTAGAAAGGTTTTTGTCAAAAGGAAAGAATATGAGAAAATTTGATACCAAAGTACAGCATCTGAAATACAAGGTTTTGCGTGAAGTGGCAAGACAGGCTTGGGCTGATACTTTGCAGGAAAATCTCCTCGACATACCCAAAATAATAGTTCCCGGCAAAGTGCCCACCATGCGCTGCTGCGTCTACAAAGAAAGGGCCATCCTCGGAGAACGTGTAAAAATGGCCATGGGCGGCAACCGCCAGAATCCCAATGTCATCGAAGTAATAGACATTGCCTGCGACGAGTGTCCCATGGGCGGCTATGAGGTGACCAATGCCTGCCGTGGCTGCCTTGCCCACAGATGTGAAGATGTGTGCAAGTTCGGAGCCATCACCTTTGATGAGAACCATGTGGCTCATATAGATAAAACCAAATGCCGCGAGTGCGGTCAGTGCTCCAAGGTCTGCCCCTACAGCGCCATTCACAATTACAAGCGTCCCTGCGAGACAGCCTGCAAGGTAAAAGCCATCTCCATGGGCGAGGAAAAGGAAGCCTGCATAAACAATGACAAGTGCATATCCTGCGGCGCCTGTGTATACGCATGTCCTTTCGGAGCCATCACAGATAAATCCTATATCCTTAACGTGATCGACATGCTGAAAGGAAGTCACGGAAATCAGGATTATAAGATCTATGCCGTTGTGGCACCTTCGGTTTCCAGCCAGTTTACCTATGCGAAGCTGGGACAGGTCATCACGGGCATCAGAAAACTGGGCTTCCACACCGTTATCGAAGCAGCTCTGGGAGCTGACATGGTGGCTATGTCGGAGGCAAGGGAACTTGCGGAAAAAGGTTTCCTTACCAGTTCCTGCTGTCCCGCATTTGTAAGTTACATTGAAAAGAATTTTCCCGAACTCAAACAGTTCGTTTCACATAATCTGTCACCTATGGCTGCCATTGCCAAGTATGTAAAGGACCATGAAAAGAACGCCAAGATCGTCTTCATCGGACCCTGCACAGCCAAGAAAGCTGAAGTTCAGAGAGCCGAAGTAAAGGATCTTGTGGACGCGGTCATGACTTTTGAGGAATTACAGGCATTGTTCGACAGCCGTGACATTGACATCACTGCTCTTGAGGAGAGCGATCTTGACAATGCTTCCTATTTCGGAAGGATCTTTGCCAGAAGCGGCGGACTTGCAGATGCCGTTGCGGAAGCGGTCAGAGAGCAGAATCTTGAATTTGTGCTTCAGCCCTGCACCTGTGACGGTATCGAGCAGTGCAAGGTGGCACTTTTACAGAAAAAATCGGGTAAGCTCACCGCAAACTTCATCGAAGGCATGGCCTGCGTAGGCGGATGCATCGGAGGAGCGGGCTGTCTCACCCACGGAGAGAAGAATAAGGCGGAAGTGGACAAGTACGGCCGTGAAGCGCTGGAAAAGACCATTGCCGATGCCATCTCCGTACTTAAATAGCTTAAAAGTTCCCTAAATATATGTTGTTGTAAAACGATGGGGCGTCCATTTGCAAATGGACGCCCCGTTGTTATTATACTTTAGAGGAGCGATGACGGGTAAAACAAAGATGTTGGGAGAGGGAAAGTGAGTTTTGTGGTTTGAAAAAAGGTTAATATAATCGGTAAAATGACGATATATAAAGAGACGGCTAAGGAAGGCATCATTTTCAGGGAAGATACTTGAATATGATGCTTTTTTGGGTGAAGAAAATATGAAAATGATAACGAAAAACTCGGAAATCAAAGCTGCAACGACTTTAAAAGAGAACTGCGATCGCATTATGAAAGAAATGAATGATACGCCGAAAATCTCGGAAGAGGAGAAGGCGGAGCGGCTCAGGAAGATAATGGCAAAGCTCAGGTCCGGCAAAAAGCTTAGTGAAAAGGAATTGAGCTTCCTGAAGTGCACGGACCGGAATTTATATGCCCGCGCGCTACGTGTTCAGAAGATGGCGGAAACGGTTGAAAACGAGCTGAAGCACGCGAAAAGCAAGGAGGAGGCCAATCGTATCATTTCGCAGGCCACGTCCGGTGTGTCTGACAAGGACCCGGATTGCGAGTTCCTGACCGCGGCGATCAACCGTGTCACCGCCGAATTCCGTAAATCGAAGCAGTATCAGGCGCTTCCCGCCACAACTAAAGAGGCGGGCAAACGAAGCAAGCCGAACGATAAAGCTCTCTTTAAAGCGGAGGACGATGAGAAGGATTTCGATCTTTCTTCCTGGTCGCCGATCAATGATGTGCTGGCGAACCTGCCGGTGTATGAGGCAAAAGTGTGACCCTTTGGGGACAGGAGGAATGCTTGCCGAAGGCAATTATAATGCATTCCGACGTTTGGTCAGGTCATCGCAGATGGCGTGACACTTCCGACGGGGTTATGGTGTCAAAAAGAGGAGGTAATATGAAGAAAACAGAGGTGTATCTTTTTGGACAGGTTCTCGGAACCCATTCATTTCTTTTGAAGGATGGTTTTTTGAAGCCTGATGAGTACTCTGAAATTAAGGAGCAATACTTCCTTCCGGGAGGAGAGACAGGAACTGCCGCAACGGTTCTTGATTCTTTGGGCGTTGCTGTCCGCATT
>JAILRC010000018.1 GCA_024698485.1 Lachnospiraceae bacterium
TGGGAAATGCACTTCACAAGAACCCCGATCCCGACAATATTCCCTGCTTCCGTGTTGTGAATGCAAAAGGCGAGTTGGCAGAAGAATTTGCATTCGGCGGTCCCGGAGTACAGGCCAAGCTTTTGGAGGCAGAAGGGATAACGGTTGTTGACGGGAAAGTGGACCTCGAACTGTTTCAGTGGAAAAACTGATTTTGTAAAAAACATCGTTACTGTTCACAGATATACAAGATGCTTAAACACTGAAAGCTTGCTTTCAATGAGTTTTAGCATCTTGTATATTCTGCGTAGCAGTAACGCCCCCGCACTCATGAGCAAGTAGCGAAGCGGATTGCGAATGCGGGCAGTGGGCGCGTGAACAGTAAAAAAACATCTTGACTCTCACATTATGTGAGGGATTATTGTTGTAGTGAGCTCAGGAAAAACATCCATGGAGGTACATGTAAATGCTTAAAATAGGCGAATTTTCAAAACTATCCAGAGTCAGTATCAGGATGCTACGCCACTACGATGATATAGGGCTTTTGAAGCCTGCGGAGACGGACGACTTTACGGGATATCGCTATTATCGTGAAGATCAGCTTTTCACTGTCGGAAGGATCACTTCTTTAAAGGATATGGGTTTTGCGTTGGCGGACATCATCAAGATCCTTGACAGTTATGATGATAAAGACAAGTTGGATGCTTTTCTTTCGGAGAGGCAGAAAGAACTTACGAAGCTTTCCGAAGAAACGGAGTACAGACTGATGCTTCTGGAAACAGCCAGAAAGAGGCTGAGGAAGGAGCAAAATATGAGCTTTGACGTAACAGTAAAAACAATACCCGAGAGATATGCGGCCACAGTTCAGATGGTGGTTCCGCATTATGAAGATGAAGGTCGTTTGTGGGGAACCATGATGGGAGAGTGCAAAACACTGGTTCCCGCGGATCCCTGCCTTGCGGCAGCGGAGTTTTTGGATGATGAGTACAAAGAGGAAAATGTTGAGATCATCGCATGGATGACCGTGAACGGGAAATATGCCGACACGGAACATGTGAAGTTTAAGACACTTCCCGCTGTGAAGGTGGCAAGCTGTATTGTAAAGGGCAGCTATGATCAGATGGGCGAGGCATATGCCACTGTGGTTTCGTGGATCAAGGAAAACGGCTACAGGATGAACGGGCATATGTTCAACATCTACCATGTGAGCCCTGCACAGACGCAGAACCCTGACGAGTATGTGACAGAGGCCTGCTTCCCTGTGGAGTGATAAGAGGTAATCCTATGCACTTTGTGGATGCAAAAGGGATCCTGACCGGTAAGGCGGGATTTTACGGAATGAATATTTATCGCGGTTGTACCCATGGGTGCATATATTGCGACAGCAGGAGCCTTTGCTACAGATTTACCCACCCATTCGAAGATATCGAGGTTAAACAGAATGCGCCTGAACTTCTGGAAAAGGCGTTGAGATCGAAGAAGAAAAAATGCATGATAGGGACCGGCGCCATGTCCGATCCCTATATGCACTGTGAAGAAAAATTGGGACTTACAAGAAGATGCCTGGAGATCATACGGGATAATGAATTCGGCCTGGCGATACAGACAAAATCAGACCGCATCCTGAGGGACATCGATCTGCTGGATGAGATCAACCGCAGGGCAAAATGCGTGGTTCAGATGACACTTACAACCTATGACGATGATCTGTGCCGGATCCTGGAACCCAATGTGTGTAATACAAAGCGCCGCATAGAGGTGCTGGAGATCATGCGGGAGAGAGGGATCCCCACCATTGTGTGGCTGACTCCCATACTTCCCTTCATCAACGATACGGAAGAGAACATCACCGCGATCCTTAAGGAATGTGCCCGGACAGGGGTAAAAGGTATCATAGATTTTGGCATGGGCCTCACTCTTCGTGAGGGCGACAGAGAGTATTATTATGCGGCATTGGACAGGCATTTCCCGGGAATGAAGGAAAAATACATCCGGCAATACGGCAATGCGTATGAACTGCCAAGTCTTAATGCAAAGAAATTGTCGGGGCTTTTAAAAAGTATCTGTGAGGATAACGAAATGATGTCAAGCCCCGACGAATGTTTTAAGTATATGCAGGAACTGCCGGGCAGGTACCGGCAGCTGACGTTGTTTGATCTTAAGTAGGGGGGGAGCAACGTGTTTGACCCAAATATCCAATTGCAGGGTTTCAGACCAAAAGGATTCCGTATGCTTGAAGCTGTTTAAATGCGTTTTTTTGCCCTAAACAAGCTAAAACTGCATTTGGACCAAAGGATTTGTGTGCAATCAAGGCAGTTTGAAGGTTGCTTGGTGCCATACCTTTGACCTAAACAAGGAAAAGTGCCGTTTAGAGTCAAAGAAATCCGAGAAGTTCAAAGGAATTTTAGTGAAAAACTTTGACTTGAACATGCGAAAATGCTGTTTTAGGGCAAAGAAGCTATGTAAGATCAAAGCAAGAAGGTTGAAGAAATATGACCTAACAGCATAGAAATATCATTTAAACCATAGAAACTTGCTGTTGATCTTAAGAAGACGAGAGTTGTTGGGAATGAACTTCACAAGAACTGATTTGGGAGAAATTGCTGAAGGGACGCACAATATGTATTTGGAGACCGGTATCGTGTCTTAAAGAAGACGGCGCACTTTATCTGCAGATGATCTGTGATAAGGAAGGGAATGATCTGAAAAGTATCATGGATGACCTTGACGCAGAGATAGAAACTGAGTTTTCGGATGATTCTTATGGGATTCCGTGCAGTTATTATAAGATAAAGGGACATGGAAATAAAGGATGTGGAGGAATTTGACAAAGGTTTTCCGCACAAAGAGAAACTGAAACTCCCGGGACAGATATTCGGATGATGGTTACCGTTCGCCATCTTTATGTTGACAGCGGGGCCACTATAGACTAATATAAAGTCAGACTTTAGATTAGTCGGAGGTTTGGAAATGGCATATATCGAAAGAGCAATATCAGACGTATTAAAAAAACGGGTGCAATCCAGCAAATGCCTGCTTCTCACGGGGGCAAGACAGGTGGGAAAGTCTACACTTATAAAACATCAATTTGCTGACTACAATAGGGTTTCGTTCGATGACAAATTGACCAGATTGCAAGCGAAGGAAGAACCAAGACTTTTCTTTTTAAATAACCCCAGACCGCTGTTCATTGATGAGGTTCAAAAAGAAAATGGTATTTTGGAAGATGTGAAGGTCTTGGTGGATGAGTCTGATGAGAGAGGACAGTTCATTTTTTCGGGATCTCAAAAGTTGGAACTGATGAAAGGAATGAGCGAATCACTGGCAGGAAGAGTTTCAGTGATGGAACTTTCCGGCCTTTCCTTGAGAGAAATACACAACATAAGGTTTAACAAGCATTTTGTACCGACGGATGAGTATCTCGAAGAACGTGAAAAGGAATTAAAGGATTATGATGAACTATGGGAAATGATCCATAAGGGCTCCTATCCCGAGTTATATGACGTGGACAGAGAATGGCAGGACTTTTATTCTTCTTACGTTGACACTTATCTGGAGAGAGATATAAATGAACTTATCGCCGAAGACAGCATTACGTTTCTTAAGTTTCTGACGGCAGTTGCCGCAAGAACCGGTGAAATGCTCAATTATGCCAATGTTGCAGGAGATGTTGGTGTATCAGAGCCGACAGTTAAAAAGTGGATATCCATTTTGGAAAGGACCGGAATCGTTTATCTGCTTCAGCCATATAACGCGAGTGCGTTGTCCAGGGCGATCAAGACTCCGAAGATCTATTTCAGAGATACGGGGCTGGCATGCTATCTGACACGTTGGCTGACGGCGGATGCCCTAAAAAACAGTGCTGTAGCAGGAAATATGTTCGAGACATTTGTTGTATCAGAAGTTTTAAAATCATTTTCAAACGAAGGGATGGACTACAGATTCAGCGTATATTATTACCGTGGGAAAGATAAAAGCAGCACGGGAGAAAATGAAATTGATCTGATCATAGAGGAGAACGGAACTCTTTATCCTATTGAGATCAAAATGACAGGTAACCCCAAAGCATCTATGGGAGGCACAAACACTGTACTTGATAAGATCCCGGATAAGAAAAGAGGAATGGGAGTAATACTCTGTCTGATCGACAAAAAGACATATCTAAAGGAGAATCTGGTTGCACTTCCACTGAAATATGTATAGATGATCAAGGAGGAGCAGATGACATATGATAACATTACCCGAGCTGTGTTTCTTGAGCGCCCCAACCGTTTTGTTGCGGTGGTGGACATAGAGGGGCACAAAGAGACCGTCCATGTTAAAAATACGGGCAGGTGCAAGGAACTTCTAGTACCCGGATGCGAGGTGTGGCTGACTGCTCCCGGAACACCCGACAGAAAGACAAGATATGACCTGGTGGCGGTAAGGAAAAACACAGGCGTCATCTTTAACATTGACAGTCAGGCTCCCAACAAGGTTGTAAAGGAATGGCTTGTCGGGCAGGGATATGACCTGGTGCGCCCGGAATACACCTACGGGGATTCACGGATCGATTTCTATATGGAACGTGGTACCGATAAGTACCTGATGGAAGTAAAAGGCTGTACTCTGGAAAGAGAAGGCGTGGGTTACTTCCCGGATGCACCTACGGAGCGGGGGGTAAAGCACATCAGGGAACTTATAAAAGCCCACGAGAAGGGATATCATGCAATCCTTTGTTTTGTGATACAGATGGATGGCGTTTCTGAAGTGCGGGCAAATGTAGAAACTCATCCCGAGTTTGGCGTCGCACTTGAAGAGGCGAAAAAAGTCGGGGTGGAAGTGTGGTTCCTTAAATGCCAGGTTGAACCGGACAGATTGACGGTGGCAGAATAAAATTGACCCCGGGGACGAGGATAGTGGCTCATCTTGCAAGCAAATTGAACCACTCCCCGTCCCGGGGGTCTATTTGCGCTACTTGAGAAAAGAACTGAAAAGTGTTAAATTCATTATATCAGTATCATATGAAGGAGGCATTTTATGAGAGTCGATAACTATGCTGTTCTGTACAGGAGACTTGAGATCGCCCGCGATGCGATCAAAGATGACGAAAGATATGCGGAAAGCCGTCAATGTCTTGAAACGTTTATGGATATGTACGGAGACCGTGAAGATTTTGAAGTGGACGATGAAAAACAGTTTAGTTCCGAGAAACTTGAAATAGCCATGGAACTGCATGACACGGATCCCACCGTTGAGATGCAGCATGATGTTGCGGCTCTTTTGACAGACATATATGACGATCTGATCGCGGAAGGCAATGACGATGCCATGTGTAACCTTGGTTCCCTTTATTATACCGGAAGAGGCGGGACGCAGGATTATGAAAAAGCGGCATATTACTACGAGATGGCTTCTAAGGCCGGAAACAGGCAGGCGACGGAAAACCTCGGCTACATTTATTATTACGGACGTACGGGGGAAGTAAACTATGAAAAGGCCTTTCATTGTTTCCTGAAAGGCGCTCTGGACAACCATCTGAGATCTCTGTACAAGGTCGGGGATTTTTACAGAAACGGTTACTACGTGGAAAAAGATGAGAAAGAGGCTTTCAGGATCTACAAACTCTGTTACGATATGCTGGATGAGACCAACACTTCTCATGTGGGAGCAGACATATGCATGCGCATGGGGGACTGCTATTTTGAGGGGATCGGGACGGAAAAAGATCTGTTGGAAGCGCTGGAAAACATGCATTCCGCTGAGGAATTGTTCTATGTCCGTTTGATGGACGGAGATTTTTATCAAAAAGAGAACTTAAAGCATGTGATCGAAAGGGAAGAAGAGATCAGGAAAGAGATAAAAGAGACGATGTTGCCCTAATTTCGTTGAAGAAACGTAAGATTTTTATAAAAAGTTTATTGAAGAAACGCACTAAAATGCGTTTCTTTTTGTTGAAGAAATGTAAGTTTAGCATTATAATGTTCAATAAAGTAAAGCAAATATGTACATTTAATGGGAGAAATCAGAATGTTTTTTAGACGAAAAGTTTATGATCGATTAAAAGAGTGGAAAGAAAAATATTCAGATCAATATGCTGTGCTTCTTGAGGGAGCAAGGCGAGTCGGAAAATCGACAATTGCAGAACAATTTGCGAAGAATGAATACAGGTCATACATTTTGGTCGATTTTTCCAAGGCCGCAGAAGGCGTTATCAAGTGCTTTGACGATATAGGGAACCTTAATATTTTCTTTCTTCGTTTGCAGGCTGAAACAGGAATAACATTATATGAACATGATTCTTTGATTATTTTCGATGAGGTACAGCTTTTTCCAAAAGCAAGACAGGCAATAAAACATTTGGTGGCAGACGGAAGATACAACTACATCGAGACGGGTTCTTTGATATCGATAAAGAAAAATGTAAAGGATATTCTGATACCTTCGGAGGAAATGAAGATTCATGTTTATCCTATGGATTATGAAGAATTTTGTGATGCGGTAGGAAACAATTATGAAATCTTAAAGCAGATCTGTAATTTGAAGAACGAGATAGGCCAGGCGACAAACCGAAAACTGATGAGAGATTTACGTCTATATATGGCAGTGGGAGGCATGCCGCAAGCTGTAAAGGCATATATTGACGGTAAGAATTTTGCGGAGATAGACAGGATAAAGCGACAAATAATAACATTGTATGAGGAAGATTTTAAAAAAATAGATCCATCGGGAAGAATTTCGGCCATGTATCATTCCATTCCCGCACAACTTGCAAAAGGAATCAGAAAATACAGAACAACTACGGCGCTCAATAAGAGAAACAACAAAACTGATGAACTTTTATATGAATTGTTTGACTCAAAAACGGTGATCCCATGCTACAATTCTACCAATCCGCGCGTGAGCTTGACTGATACAAAGGACCTGACATGTTATAAGTTGTATCTTTCGGATACGGGGCTATTTGTAACGCTAATGTTTATGGATCGACCGGAAGTTGAAAATGAGATTTATGCCAAGTTATTATCGGATAAGCTGCCTGCGAATCTTGGATACCTTTATGAAAATCTTGTTGCACAGATGATTGCGGCAACAGATCGGGAACTTTTTTACCATACTTGGGAAAGAGAAAATAGTACACATTATTATGAAGTGGATTTTCTGGTTGCGCACGGCAGCAAGGTCGATGCTTTTGAGGTAAAATCATCGGGAAGGGGAAAACATGAATCTATAACTGAGTTCTCAAGTAAATTTTCAAAGAATGTCCGTAACATATATTTGCTGTCACAAAAGGATATTGGAAATGAGGAGGTACTTTTGCTCAGACCGCTGTACATGATGCCTTTTTTGATGGGGTGATCAGTGGGTTGATTATTATTATCGTGTACGAAGTTAAAGCCGGTAGTATAAACTAAATAATATTATTTTGGGAGGAAACAAATTATGAAAAAAATCGATCATTTCACAGGGTGTTACAGTGTATCAAAAACCTTAAGGTTTAAGTTGATCCCTGTGGGGAAAACACAGGAAAATATTGTTGCAAAACGACTTTTGGAGGAAGATGAGAACAGGGCGGAGGATTATAAAGCGGCTAAGAAGATCATTGACCGATACCATAAGTCTTTTATTGATGATGTGCTAAAAAGTGTAAAACTATCACATCTTAATGAGTACGCATCACTGTTTTTAAAAGGAAATCGTTCAAGTGATGAAAATGAGACTCTTGAAAAGCTGGAGGAAACGCTGAGGAACGAAATATCCAAGGCTTTTACCGAAAACGAAGGTTTTGCACTTCTTTTTAAAAAGGAACTTATTGAAGACGAATTGCCTGAAAGGCTTGAAGGCGATGAATTAAGAATTATTAATTCATTTAAAGGATTTACCACAGCTTTTTCAGGCTTCCATGAGAATAGAAGGAATATGTATGCGGCAGATAAAAAATCGACTGCCATTGCTTTTAGATGTGTAAATGAGAACCTTCAACGCTTTTTGCAAAATATAGCTTGCTTTGAGAAGATAAAATGTATCCTTGATGCTGATATGTGTAAAACAATTGAAAGCGATATCCTTAGCGGAGATTATAGCATCCGGGATTTCTTTGTTGTTGACTTTTATAATCTTGTTTTGACTCAGCAGGGAATTGACCTTTACAATGCTTTGATCGGAGGCGTTGTAAAAGAAGATGGAAGAAAGATACAGGGACTAAATGAATGTATAAATCTGCATAACCAACAGAATAAGGACAGGTTACCTCATTTAAAACCTTTATATAAACAGGTGTTGAGTGATAGGACAGGGGAGTCATTCTATGGGGAAGGCTTGACTTCTGACGAAGAACTTTATGATGCTATGCGCAATACTGTCGGCTTTGAGTCGATGATATATAAAAACTATAGGAAGGCTGAGGAATTATTTGCATCTCTTGATCTCGGTGCTTTTGACGGGATATATGTAAAAAATGGTCCTGCGGTTACTAACATATCGAATGATGCATATGGTCATTGGGGGAATTTTACTGAAAAATGGAACGAACAATATGACTTGGCAAATGAGAAAAGTAATGCAAAAGATCTCGAAAAATTTGAGGAAAAACGCAGAAAAGATTTCAAAAAGATAGAGAGTTTTTCCTTAGGAGAGATCATAAAACTCATGGAAGACAATGAGAAACTCCCGACTGCCGTTGTTAAGGGGATAAAAGACAGGATAGCTGCTGTTGAAATGGCCTATGCCAATGCTAAGACGGTTTTAACCGAAGGCTTTAAAACTGAAAAACAGTTGAAAAAAGATGAGGTGACCGTGGGTCGGATCAAAGCATTGCTGGATTCATTAAAGGAACTTGAATCATTTTTGAAACAGTTCAAGGGAACAGGTAAGGAAAGCGGAAGAAATGAATTGTTCTACGGTGATTATACATTGTACTGTGATATGCTTTCGGAAGTCGATGAGTTATATAATTCGGTTAGGAATTATGTGACTCAAAAACCGTATTCAACCGATAAATTCAAATTGTATTTTCAGAATCCTCAGTTCTTGAATGGATGGGATAGAAATAAAGAAACAGATTATCAATCTGTGATCCTTCGAAACAACGATCAGTATTATCTTGGAATTATGGATAGTAAGTCTCGAGATATTTTCAGGAGGGTTCCCGAGAGTGATGAAAAGGGGTATGAGAAGATGGTCTATAAGCAGATACCGAATGCTTCGAAATACCTTTCTTCAAAGCAGATAAATCCTCAGAATCCACCTGAAGAGATAGTGAGAATTCTTGAAAAGAAAAAAACAGATAACAGGTCACTTACCGCGGATGAGATAAAGACATTTATATCATATATTCAAGATGATTTTTTGAAAAACTATTCTTTTTTGAGAGATGAAAAAGGGAAGGAGTATTTTGATTTTAAATTTAAAAAGCCTGAAGCCTACCGGCGATTGAATGATTTCTTTGACGATGTTGATAAGCAGGGGTATTCTGTTAAGTTTTCCGATGTTCCGAAAACTTATGTTGATTCTTTGGTTGAAAAAGGCGAACTGTATTTGTTTAGAATATATAATAAAGATTTTTCAGAAGCGAGTCATGGGACACCTAATCTTCATACAATGTATTTTAGAAGTTTGTTCGACGGCGCAAATCAAGGTGTTATAAGGCTTGCAGGTGAAGCGGAGATGTTTATGCGCCGCGCAAGCATTAAGAAAGATGAGTTGATAGTTCATCCGGCCAATACGGCGATCAACAATAAAAATCCCCTGAATCCAAGGAAAACAAGGACTCTTCCTTATGATGTTATAAAAGATCGGAGATTTTCTGAAGACCAGTATGAGCTTCATATGGCCATATCAATAAATAAGATCCCCGAAAACGGAATTAAGATCAATCATGATGTACGGAAATTCCTGAGAGAAGACGAGAATCCTTATGTTATCGGTATAGACAGGGGAGAAAGAAATCTGCTCTATGTTGTTGTTATAGATGGGAAGGGAAAAATAGTTGAACAGCACTCTTTGAATGAGATTATTAATGAAATCCATGATGTTAAAATAGTAACAGACTATCATTTTCTTTTGGACCAAAAAGAGAAGGACAGACTTGCTGCAAGACAGGATTGGACAACAATAGAGAACATAAAGGAACTGAAAGAAGGATATATAAGCCAGGTTGTCCACAAGATCTGTGAACTTGTAGAAAAATACGATGCTATGATCGCGCTTGAAGACCTGAATTCCGGATTCAAGAATAGTCGTGTGAAGGTGGAAAAACAGGTTTATCAGAAATTTGAGAAGATGTTGATCGATAAACTAAATTATCTGGTGAACAAAAAGACACCGATAGAGGAAAAAGGGAGCGTTATACACGGATATCAGCTCACGAACAAATTTGAAAGCTTCAAGACAATGGGAACCCAAAATGGAATCATGTTCTATATCCCTGCCTGGCTTACAAGCAAAATTGATCCGACAACAGGGTTTTCCGACCTTTTAAAACCTAAATACACCAATATGGAATCAGCGAGATCTTTTGTTGGAACATTTGATTTTATTCGTTATAACGGAGATGAAGGATACTACGAGTTCGGAATAGATTATTCAAAATTTGGATGTGATGCGGATCATAGGAAAAAATGGACGCTTTGTTCACAGGGCAGTAGAATACGAACATTTAGAAATCCTTTAAAGAACAACGAGTGGGACAATGAAGAGGTGAATCTTACAGAGATGTTTGATACACTTTTCGAAAAGTACAAGGTCAATGGTAAATCGGGTGATCTACGTGATAAGATCTGTGGTGTGACTGAGGCGGATTTTTATAAAGAATTTTATGGTCTTTTGAGACTTATGCTGCAGATGAGAAACAGCATAACCGGAAGGACTGATGTCGATTATTTGATCTCGCCCGTGAAAAATAGACATAATGATTTTTTTGATACCAGAAACGCGGATAAAACACAGCCAATGGATGCTGATGCCAACGGTGCATATAATATTGCCAGAAAGGTGCTCTGGGCTATAGAAGTGTTTAAAAAGACGGAGGAAGATAAACTGGATAAGACCAAGATAGCAATATCCAACAAGGAATGGCTTAAGTTTGCTCAAACCATGGTGGATTGATATGGATGATATTATCTTGATCACCGAACTGAATGATTTTATATTTTGCCCAATGTCTATTTATTTCCATAAACTGTACGGAGGAATGGATCGGGTACTCTATCAGGACACGCCGCAGCTTGAGGGGACAGCTGCGCATGAAAATGTTGATAAGGGTACATACTCAACGAAAAGAGCCATATTGACTTCGCTTAATGTATATTGTGAACAATATAGGCTGGTAGGAAAAATAGATATATATGACGCGGAAAGGCAGGTGTTAAGAGAAAGAAAAAAACGTATTAAAGTTGTTTACGATGGATACTATTTTCAAATATATGCACAGTGTCTGGCATTACGAGAAATGGGATATCCTGTAAAAAAAATCGAATTGTATAGTATGGATGATAATAAAACGTATCAGATTCCTTTACCTGAAGACAATGGTGATATGATGCGTAAGTTTGAAAAAACTATAGAAGATATGCGAAGTTTTGATATGGATTCTTTCACTCAGTCAAACGGGGATAAATGCAAACATTGCATTTATTCCCCGGCGTGTGACAGAGCGCGATAGAGGAGGGTATCATGCTGGAAGTAGCAGATTTCTCGAAAAAGCAGATCATTGTATACATGCCACCTAAAGGAGATAAGATATCTTACAGGAATGATAATATTATAATATCGGATTCAGATGGTAAGATAAAATATCAGATTACCTGCTACAGGATATTTGCGCTTATTGTTGTTGGTGACTGCTCCGTTACAACCGGCATTATTAGACGGGCAAGGAAATTTGGCTTTTCCATATGCTTTATGACGTATTCTTTTAGGCTATACTCTGTTATTGGAGCAGGATTGGAAGGAAATTTTTATCTTCATGAAAAGCAGTATTCGTACACCGGTACTGAAATAGCAAGTTTTTTAATGATTAATAAGATTAAGAACCAAAGGGAAACTCTTAATATGATCCGACGAAAAAATCCATACATCAAAGAAGGAATAGGCATGCTTGACGGGTATCTTGAAACTCTTATTGGTGGATGTAACCTTGACAGAAATACCATACTTGGGATAGAGGGCAGTGCATCAAAAGTATACTTTGCCCGCATGTTTGCGGAACTTGGATGGAAAGGGAGAAAACCACGTGTTAAACCGGATTATATTAATAGCTTATTGGATATAGGATATACGGTACTGTTTGAATTTATCGATTGCTTGCTAAATGTTTTTGGTTTTGATGTTTATAAGGGCGTATATCATACGTGCTTTTATATGAGAAAATCTTTGGTCTGTGATATAATGGAACCTTTCAGACCGATAGTAGATTGGAGGATTAAGAAAGGCATTGCACTTCAACAGTTCAAAAAAGAAGATTTTTTTGAATTGAATGGGCAGTGGCAGTTGGAATACAAGAAAAGTAGCGAATATATATCAGTCTTTATGAATGATATTTTGGAAAATAAAGATTATGTTTTCAGATACGTTCGGGACTATTACAGAAGTTTTATGAAAGGAAAGGATCCTTTACACTATAAAATGTTTCTGCTTGCAAAACGTGAGCTTGAGCCGTTGGAGGAAGAGAACAATGATCGTTGTTAGTTATGACATTTCGGATGATAAGCTAAGAACGCGCTTTTCTAAGTACCTTACAAAATACGGACATCGAATGCAATACTCGGTCTTTGAAATTGATAACAGTGAGAGAGTGTTGAAAAATATTGTGTGCGATATAAGAAACAAATTTGAAAAAAAGTTCTGTGAGGCCGACAGTGTAATAATCTTTGTTTTGTCTGGCGCATGTCAAATTTATAAATACGGATATGCAAAAAATGAGGATAGGGATCTTGTTGTTTTGAAATGAAAATTGCAAACCTAGGTCTTTCTGATGAGGCAAAGAAAAATTTACTTGAAAAAAACAGGGTTTTTCTGTATAAAATATACAAAAATGTCTGGGCAGACATATGCTCTTTTTGTATAAAATGATGGGCCACGAGCTTAGACATTACTTAATTTCTACTACTATGTAGATGGTTTCTAAAGGTCTCGTCCCAGTTATGCTTAGACATTACTTAATTTCTACTACTATGTAGATAGGAACCTGTTTTCTCGATGACAACGTAGCTTAGACATTACTTAATTTCTACTACTATGTAGATGCTACTATCCAACCCCTCATCATATTGCTTAGACATTACTTAATTTCTACTACTATGTAGATCAAAGAGCGCATGTTGACGATAGAGAGGGCTTAGACATTACTTAATTTCTACTACTATGTAGATGGAAGGCTCGATTCTATCCACTCATTGGCTTAGACATTACTTAATTTCTACTACTATGTAGATCTTGTGGGAATGTCGCACTCCATAATCGGCCTAGACATTACTTAATTTCTACTACTATGTAGATATGGGCTCTACTTCTTTAAGTCTTAAAGCCTAGACATTACTTAATTTCTACTACTATGTAGATAAGACCGTCCTGAGGCAGCGGACACAAGCCTAGACATTACTTAATTTCTACTACTATGTAGATTTGACCAACAGGTAGGACAGGCTTTGGGCCTAGACATTACTTAATTTCTACTACTATGTAGATGGTCAGTGGTCTTGTCTTTATGGGAATGCCTAGACATTACTTAATTTCTACTACTATGTAGATTTTGGAGGTAATCATGGAATATATACCGCCTAGACATTACTTAATTTCTACTACTATGTAGATATTACACAAACAGAGTCCTGGATCTGCCTAGACATTACTTAATTTCTACTACTATGTAGATTTCAACCACTTCAGGGGCGGAGAAAACGCCTAGACATTACTTAATTTCTACTACTATGTAGATTATACCTGGGAAAGAATCGAAATCGGGGCCTAGACATTACTTAATTTCTACTACTATGTAGATTTCAGGAGCAGGTTACTTACATAGCATGCCTAGACATTACTTAATTTCTACTACTATGTAGATGAAATCTTTTGCGGATGCCTGATACACAAAAAAAGACAGAAATAGTTACCTTCAGGAGGTTGTTATGAGCCTGACCAAAACAGTTATCAGATCTGCTGCTCCGGTTCCGAAGATCGAGGAATTCGACCGTTATCTTTTTGTGGGACCGCATCCCGACGACATAGAAGTGGGAGCGGGAGCCACGGCTGCGAAACTGGCGGCGGAGGGAAAAGAGGTCTGTTTTCTGATATGCACCGACGGACGTTACGGCGATGAATATGCCCCTGAGGGCATTTCAGGGGATGAACTGGCGGAACTCAGAAAGAAAGAAGCGCTTGAGTCAGCAAAGTTGCTGGGGGTAAAAGATGTGCGATTTCTGAACTTGAGTGACGGCGGTTTCTATGGCGATGAAGAATTGATCACAGGGATAGCTAAGACGGTGGGGGATTTCAAGCCCGACGTCATCCTGACGGTGGATCCCGATGTGAAGAGCGAATGCCATCCGGATCATCTGAACACAGGGCGGGCTGTGAAGAGAATAGCCTTCTTTGCTCCCTTCGGAAAGATCATGGAAAAATACGGAGCAGAAAGAGCAAATGTGAAAGCTGTGGCTTTCTTCATGACCGCACGCCCCAACAGGTTTGTGAAAACAAGAGGTTTCTTTAAGAAGCAGCTGGAAGCCTTGTTCACCTGCTTCCCCAGCCAGTATCCCAAGGAGAATCCCGCTTCTGCATCGGTAAAACTATACCTCACGCTACGGGCACGGGAGTATGGCATCCGACATTTCTGCTCTGCGGCGGAGGGCTTCAGGGTGCTTGGAACGACGCATATGCATTGCCTGCCGGAAGCGGAATAGAAAATAAGAGAAAAAGGTTCATGCCTGTCGGGTGACAGACGTGAACCTTATTTTTTACATGGTTGCTCTGATCTCTAAAACGGTTTCGATGGGAATCCCGCTCAGATAACTGATCTCGTGTTTGTATGTCTCCTAAAACCTGTCCCCGACTCTTGTTATGGTATATACGCTATTTGTGGCTAAAACTTCATTTTCCGAAGTTTTAGCCACAATGAAATGATGCTTTGAGGCTGTTGTTTCCGGAGGTTTTTTGGCTAAAACGGAGATTTTTGAAGTTTTAGTCACAAAAATTTATGCAGGAAGTCTGAAACAACATGTGATTTTGTGACCTAAACGGCGTTTTTTGAAGTTTTAGCCACAAGAATTGATGTCGGAAGGCTGAAAAGGCCTGTAATTTTGTGACCTAAACGGCGATTTCCGGAGTTTTAGCCAAAAGAATTGATGTCGGAAGGCTGAAAAGGCCTGTAATTTTGTGACCTAAACGGCGTTTTCCACGGTTTTAGCCACAAAAATTGATGGTAAAAGGCTGCCAAACCCTGTAATATCGGGTGTTGTCTTTATGATAGTGTAAATAAATGAGCCGGAAACACCCACTCTAGGTATTATAGGATCACTGCAATCCAAATAGTTCCGGAGGTAGAACACAATGGCTCAACTCAATATTACTCAGGATCAGGATGATATTCTTCAAATTATTTTCAAACGATTGAGAAGATGTTGTATTTATAAATCCGTTGCCACAGGGGCTATGAATGCATATAATGAGTAGCAGAATAGGGCGATATAACACTTGATGAGAGTCGGAGGAATGGTGATCATATGAAAAGAATCCTTGTAGTTGCTTTGATCGGAGTTTTGATCTTATCCGGATGTTCCTCAAAAAGCAGAGAAGAGATTTTGCTTGAGGAAACACAAAAACACTTGGAAGAACTGACAGATATGATGTCAGAATTGACTCAAAAGGTTGACGAACAAAACAATGAAATTCTGAAACTCGAGAAGGATAATAAAGAATTGATTGCTCAGTTGTCTGCTACGCCATCACCTACACCCACCAATACACTCACACCAACCCCAAAGCCGCAAGTGGCATATGATGGGAGTGAAGTTTCGCTGACATTTTATCACACGATGGGACAGCGGTCTGCTGATATTCTAAAAAAATATATTAAAGAATTTAATGAGATCTATCCCAATATACATGTTCATGCCAGCCGGATTGGAACATATGATGATCTCAGAGATCAGATAAGCACTGAACTGACCGTGGGAAGTCAGCCTAATATTGCATTTTGCTACCCTGAACATGTAGCTTTGTATAATAATATTTATAGCGATTATAGGGTTATTCCTCTTGACTATTTCATAGTCGATGAGGACTTTGCAATCAGGGCTGATGGAATGATTGAAACTCTTGGGCTGACGGATTATCAGATACATGATTTTTATCACGCTTTTTTTGAGGAAGGGGCATCTTTTGCAGATGGATATATGTACTGCTTGCCATTTTCCAAATCAAGTGAAGTTTTATATTATAACAAAACTTTTTTTGAAGAAAATGGACTAAAGATACCCAAAACATGGGATGAAATGGAGGAACTGTGTTATACGATCAAAAAGATAGACACCAAATGCATTCCTTTAGGCTATGATTCTGAAGCAAATTGGTTCATCACTATGTGTGAGCAATATGGATCGGATTACACAAAAGCAGAAGATGAACAGATTCTTTTTGATAATAGGCAGAATAAGGAATTCGTCAGGAGATTTGCAAACTGGTATAAAAATGGACTTGTCACAACTCAATACTTGTATGGAGCCTATACTTCCGGCTTGTTTGTGGCTGAAACAGGGACAAAGTGCTATATGACTATCAGTTCTTCTTCAGGTGCAAGGCATCAGCTCCCGACACAAGACAGAAATGGAAATTATCCATTCGAAGTCGGAGTCTCTATGATACCGCAAGTTGATATTCTGAATCCTAAAGTGTTTTTTCAGGGCCCGAATCTGTGTATTTTCGATTCGGATGATTATCAGGAAATAGTGGCTTCGTGGCTGTTTGTGAAGTATATTACTTTGAATGCTGAATTTCAGGCTGAGTTTGCAATTGAAACAAACTTTATACCGGTTATATCATCTGCCACAGAGACGGATATCTATCAGGCATATATGAAGCAAAATGGTATTGTTCAAAGAGTTGCCGGGGTATGCCTTGAACAAGAAAACGCGTACTTTTCGACGCCTGCCTTTGCAAGTTCTGACAAGGTGAAGGATGAAGTGGGAAGGCTTATGCAAAGATGTTTTGTTCGCATAGACGGAATAGATACATTTTTTGAGGAAGCAGTCAAAAAATGTCAGTATTAAGATTACTTTTTACTCTCTAAAGAAAGGTGAGATCATGAACATACAAAAAGGAAGACCCCTAAACCCTGAAGGCAGGACACAAAGGGAACTGCGGACATATGATATGCTGGACGGGCTGGGGATAGGATATGACCGGGTGGACAGCGAACCCGCGGACACAATGGAAGCCTGCGATGCCATAGGAGAAGTGCTGGGGGCGGACATATGCAAGAACCTCTTTCTTTGCAACAGGCAAAAGACTGCATTTTATCTGCTCATGATGCCCGGAGATAAGAAGTTTAAGACGAAGGAACTGTCTGCTCAGATCAACTCTGCCAGACTTTCCTTTGCGGACCCCTGCGATATGCTGAGGCTTCTGGACATTGAGCCGGGATCCGTCAGTGTGATGGGGCTCATGAACGACACGGGGCATGAAGTGCAGCTGTTGATAGATGAGGACCTGCTGAAGTTTGAATATGTGGGCTGCCACCCATGCATCAACACTACCAGCCTCAAGATACGTACGGAAGATGTGATAAAGAAGTTCCTGCCCGCAGTGGGGCACGGATACAGAACGGTTCATCTGGTGGGAGAAGACTAAAATGTTGATCTTAAAAGAAGCAAATATTGAAGATATTGAAAAAGAATGGCTGTTCGTGAAGGATATGCCTGCGGACGAGAACGGACTGCTGAATTCCTGGGAGGGAGTTTCCTTTGAAGATTTCAGAGACAAGGCGCTGCCGGAGATGCTGAAGGACGCGGCGGGCATAGACCTTCCCGACTGGAAAGTGCCCTGCACCACCTATTTTCTTTGGAACGATGAGACCATTGTGGGGCAGTTCCGGCTGAGGCATCATCTGAACGATGCTCTGAGGAACGGAGCGGGCCATGTGGGCTATTTCATCAAGAAAGAGTTTCGTGGGAAGGGATATGCCACGGAAGGATTGAGACTTCTTTTGGAGATCGCCCGTAACATCGTGCCCGAGGACGACATCTATCTCAGAGTGAACAGGACCAATCCCGCATCTCTTCGGGTCATGAAGAAAAACGGCTGCAGGATCATTTCCACAGATGAGAGCAAGTACTATGTGCGCATTAAGAAGGCGGAAAACAAGAGTTTCAGGCTGATCTTTGTGCGCCACGGCGAACCTGATTATGTTGGAGACAGACTGACAAAGACGGGTCACGCTCAGGCGGAGGCTTGCGCGGAACGCCTTAAGGATGAAGGAATAGAGGAGATCTATGCCTCGCCCATGGGAAGAGCACAGGAAACGGCGTCCCACACCGCGGAGAAGCTGGGACTTCCCATAAAGACACTTGATTATATGCATGAAGTTGACTGGGGTGGGGAAGGAGTGCCGGACGGCGGACATCCCTGGACTGTCAGCGAAAAGATGGTGAATGACGAGGATTTTGATTTTTATGGCGAGGATTGGAAGAAACATCCGGGATTCGAGAAAAACAAGGTTACGGAACTTTACGACGTGATCTCGGCGGGGATCGACGGATTCCTTGAGACTCAGGGCTTTAAACATGAAGGATCCAGGTTTTTATGCGAAAGAGGTGAGGCAAAGACAGTGGCTCTCTTCAGCCATGGCGGCTCCGGAGCCTGTGCCCTTGCCCACATACTTTCGCTTCCTTACCCTTACGTATGCACCTTTTTCCCCTATGCATTCACGTCCGTGATCATATTGGAATTCCCTGTTCAAAAAGGGAGATTCGTGCATCCGAGAGTAGAATTGTTTAATGATGTTTCACATATGAAAAACCTGAAGGCCGGCGGACCTCAGCGGAATATACAATGAATGGACCCGGGGTTCATTTCGTGCGGGAACCGTGGTGCTTGGCTGCGGGGATCAAAGGCAGGATCGTGAGGAGCACCAGGATCGCGCCTGCGGTGAAAAGAGTGTGGGTGGGGAGATAGGCTGTGAAGCCGTTCTCGTCAATGTATTCGCCGCTCTTCTTGATGATGGGATTTGCAAGAAGGGGAGCCACGATCATGGGAATGAGGACGAAGAACAGGATCCTGATGCCTTCAAACTGACCTCTGGCGTCTTCGGGATAGAGCTGCTTGCTCCAGACGGTGACGCTCTGCAGGAAGAGCACATATCCCACTCCCAGAAGGATCACGCCCAGAAGAAGAACGGGGTTCAGTACCGTGTTCACATCAATATTTTCGGGACGAACGCAGAAGCCCAATATGCCCACTCCGATGCTGTTTATGATGACAGAGGCAAAGGAGACCATGGGCTCTTTTTTATTGTTCAGAAGCTTTGTGCACGGAATGGTGCAGAGCATGGCGAGAGTCAGGCCTATGCCCTCGATGTAGCCCATCATGTCCGGTGTGAAACCCAGATAGTAGATCATGTAATTTCCGATGTGGGCAAAGTACATGTTGAAAGCTATGAAATAAACGGCGAGAGCCAGATTGACCCAGGCCAGTTCCTTGTGCTTTATGTAACTCTTGAAATTCAGGATGCTGATGAACTGCTTCCAAAAACTGCCCTTGACCGAGGGCTTCAGGCCCTCGACGTCTTTCATGGCAAACAGCGAGAAAAGACCGAAAAGGATGATCATACCGCCCATTACGAGGAACAGCCGCATATAATTGTCGTTTTCGCCCACAAGGATGCCTCCCACCACGGTTCCGAGAATGGTTCCGATAATGGGCTGAGTGGCGATGGCTGCGCCCAGCTGTCCGCGGTTTTTATCGTTCATGTTGTCGTTGATCCATGCGTTGAAACCAATGTCGTTACCCATGGAACCGAAGAAACTCATGATCGCATCGGCGGAAATGACGGCAATGCCCGCGGTGAGGACTATGGAAGCCTGACGTCCCGAGCCGCCGGAGGTGATGAATTCCGTAAGACCGAAGGCAATAGTGAAGAGTCCCCAGAGTATGTAACCCAGAGAGATCAGGATCTTTCTTTTACCGATCCTGTCGGAAACGCAGCCGAAAAGAAAAGTGGAAAGGGTGGTGGCGGTGGCGGAAACTCCTACCATTATGGAAATGATGGTGGGATCCTTTGCGATCTTGGCATATACGAAGGTGTTGAACCACTGGTTCTCAATGTTCCAGCATATCTGCCCGGCTATGCCCAGTCCCCAGATGAGCAGCCAGAAAGTAAACATATTCTTCTTTTTCATATTCTCCTCCTTAAGTTTCCCGCGTCTCATACGTCGGGTCTGTTCATTTCCGATTATATCAGATATTCCCTGCTTTTGCTATTTTTCTTCTTTTTTATTGAATAAACCCACGGGATAATATATATTGAGAAAAGAAAACGGAAAGGAAACGGAATGATGGGAACAAAGAACGAAAAATCAAAGATCTTTTACCATCTTCCGGGACTGTTCGAGTTTTATGAACTGTACAAGCTCTTTTTGCCCCTCTTCAGGGAACACAGGGAGTATTTCTACGAGTGGTGCGACATAGGCTCCGTTTACGGTGCTCCCGCCGACTGCATATGGGGCGGAGGCCGCGTGGGCTTCGGAGACGCGGACCCAGTGGATACAGCTGCCCTCATGAAGGCATATGACATATCGAGCCGTCTCACCTTCAGCAATTCACTGCTTTCCGAGGAACATCTGGGAGACAGGAGATGCAACGCTCTCTGCCGCCTTTTTGAAAAGAACGGTAATGTGAGGAACGGAGTGATACTCTCTTCTGATCTTTTGCTGGATCACATCGCGACGAACTATCCCGATTTTTATCTCGTTTCTTCCACCACAAAAGTCCTTACGGACTTTAATGACTTTAAAAATGAACTGGACCGTCCGGAGTTCGCTTTTGTTGTGCCGGATTTCAGGCTGAACAGGGAACTGAAGGCGCTGGAAAGCCTGACCTCGGAAGAAAAGAAAAAGACGGAATTTCTTTGCAACGAATGCTGTTGGTTCGATTGTTACGACCGAAAGAACTGCTATGAAAACGTAAGCAGGAAGAGCCTCGGGGAAGACTGCCCGGAGCATATCTGCGTTTCACCTGCGGCAAGCCGTGGCTATCGCTTTTCGGATGCCATGAAGAATCCGGGGTTCATCGGTACGGAGGACATTTTGAAGACATATGCTCCCATGGGCTTTTCCCATTTTAAGATCGAGGGAAGGAGCCTTGGAAGCGCATTGATCCTTGAGTTTTTATTGTATTACATGACAAAGCCCGAGTATCGCTTAAAGGTCAGGGAAGAGATCTATCTGGACAGCACACTGGATCTTTTTTAGAAACCTACACAGATTTTTAACATACATCGTTTAACATGGAAAGGAACAAACGTGGAAAAGAAAGAATACATCCGTAAAACAAAAGAAGACAGGCCTGTGGTGGCTATATGCTATGACTTTGACAAAACTCTGACTCCGGATGATATGCAGGCTCAGGGCTACATCCAGTCCGTGGGATATGACGTCAAGGAATTCTGGACGGAATCCAACCAGCTGGCAGTGGACAACGAGATGGACCAGAATCTGGCATATATGTTCAAGATGGTAAAGGAAGCGGAAGGAAACCTGGTGTTTAACAAGGACAACCTGAGGGAATACGGCGCGAAAGTTAAACTCTTCCCGGGAGTGGAAGAATGGTTTGAACGTATGCGCCTTTACGGTGAAGAGAAAGGCGTCATCGTTGAGCATTACATCATCTCTTCGGGCCTTAAGGAAATGATCGAAGGAACGGATATTGCCCAGAAAGGTGCGTTCACCAAGATTTTTGCCAGCTCGTTCTACTACAATTCCAGAGGACTTGCGGAATGGCCGGCACAGGTGATCAATTATACAAACAAGACCCAGTGCCTCTTCAGGATAGAGAAGGGTGTCCTGGACATTAACGACCCGGGTGTGAACGAGTACTTCCCGCCGGAAAAACTCCGTGTGCCCTTCAGAAATATGATCTACATCGGCGACAGCGACACGGATGTGCCCTGCATGAAGCTGGTGAACGTTCACGGTGGCTATTCCATCGGCGTTTACAATCCCGAAGAGGGAGACAAGACCAAGGTTTACAAGATGGTTAGGGACAATCGCATCAAGATGTTCGCTCCTGCGGATTACACCGTGGGCTCGCAGCTGGACACCCTGGTGAAGCAGATAATAGACAGGACCGCCTGTAATGAGGTGCTTGAAGATCTGAGCGCGGATTACAGGAATGAGGTGAGGGAGTTTGATGCGGCCAATTCCATGGATTCCTATCAGAATGAGAAGGATGAGCTCATCATACGCCTTGCCATGAGTCCCAGCTTTGTTTACACCCATCAGACCATTGCAAAACTCGAGAAATTCAGTGACTGGTCCGACAGTCAGAAGGAAAAACTCCTTACCATCCTCCTGCGCAACAATCAGGTGCGTATGATCGCAGGAGATGAGGACATCAGGAACTTCTACAACAAGCTCATGGAAACCATGGATCCCAACGATGAGAACGTGGACGCGGTGAAAGGGCTGTTTGACTGGTTTGCGCTTTTATGATGACGGAGGATATATGGTAAAGACAGTGGGAACGCCCATTGATCTTCGAAAGATCAGGGTTGAAGACCTTTTTTGGAAAAATGAGATGGAACTTGTGCGTAAAGAAGTGATCCCCTATCAGTGGAACGCTTTGAACGACAGGGTGGAAGGGGCTGAACCCAGCTTTGCTGTCAGGAATTTTAAGATAGCGGCGGACATCACCGCCAAGAGGAAGGCTTTGGGTGCAGGATACAAGGAAAAGATCTGGCCTACCGATGTTTTTTCTCTTAAACCCGAAGATCCGGAACATCCGGAAGCTCGTTTTTACGGCTTTCTTTTTCAGGACAGCGATTTTTCAAAGTGGATCGAAGCGGTGGGTTATTCTTTGACCCAGCATCCCGACCCGGAGTTGGAAAAGACTGCCGACGGGATCATAGATGTGGTCTGTGCCGCACAGCAGCCCAACGGCTACCTGGACACCTATTACATCATTAACGATATGTCCAAGATCTTTACAAATCTCAAAGATCATCACGAACTCTACTGTTTCGGACATCTGACGGAGGGAGCCGTGGCCTATTACAAAGCCACGGGGAAGGACAAGCTGCTGAAGGCCGCAGAGAGATTTGCGGATTTCATAGATTCAAAGTTGGGACCGGAGGAAGGAAAACTCAAAGGCTATCCCGGACATGAGATCGCCGAGATGGCGCTGGTACGCCTCTATGAAGTCACGGGAAAAGACAGGTATCTGAAACTCAGCAGTTACTTCATAGACGAAAGGGGCAAAAAGCCCTATTACTTTGATGCTGAACATCCCGACGAAGCAAAACGTCACGGTGACGGGGAACGGTACCATTACTATCAGGCCCATCGCCCCGTCAGGGAACAGGATGAGGCTGTGGGACATGCGGTCCGGGCAGCCTATCTCTACTCGGGAATGGCCGACGTGGCGCGGCTCACAGGGGACGAGAGCCTTAAAGCTGCCTGTGAACGCCTCTGGGACAATATAGTGAATAAAAAGATGTACATTACGGGAGGCATCGGAGGAACGTCTCACGGTGAGGCTTTCAGTTTTGAATATGACCTGCCCAACGACCTGGCCTACTCGGAAACCTGTGCAGCCATCGGGCTTGTGTTCTTCGCCGGAAGGATGCTGCGGATGGACGTTGACAGCAGATATGCGGATGTGATGGAAAGAGCGCTGTATAACACTGTTCTATCAGGCATGGCTCTGGACGGGAAGAGCTTCTTCTACGTAAATCCACTGGAAGTGGTTCCGGAAGCCTGTCACAAGGATGAAAGGAAAGCCCATGTGAAGCCTGTTCGTCAAAAATGGTTCGGATGCGCCTGCTGCCCGCCCAACATTGCCCGTACGGTAAGTTCGGTGGCTTCATATGCCTATTCGGAAAACGAAGACACCCTCTTCATGCACCTCTATGTCGGAGGACATGTGGAAAAGTCCTATGAGACAGCGGACATTTTGTGGAACATCCGTCAGGACATCATGGGAGACGGAACCGTGAAGATACTGTGTGAAAAAGCCGAAGCGAAGGGAAAAGGTGAAAAGCCTCAGACCATTGCGGTACGTATCCCCTCCTGGGCTGAAGGATACACGGTTTCCTGCGGCTCCTTCAGGCATGAGAACAAAAAGGGCTATGAATACATCACAGGGCTCTTTAAAGAAGGAGATGAGATCACCGTCACATTTGACCGGAAGGTGCAGATCCTCAGGGCGTCTTCAAAAGTCTCGGAGGATCATGGCAAGGTGGCTGTTTCCTACGGACCCTTTGTCTACTGCCTTGAGGAAAAGGACAACGGTAAGGACCTTCATCTTCTGAGAGTGACTGCGGATCCGTCAAAAGCACGTTTAAAAGAACTTGATATTGCGGGAAACACCGTTACGGCCGTCATTCTTCCCGGAAAAAGGGAAAAGGCGAAAGAAGAGAGCCTGTATTCCCTTTACTCCGAGAGCGAGTATGAGGATGCGGAACTCACATTCATCCCTTACTATACATGGGCCAACCGCGGGGAAAACGAAATGCGCGTGTGGGTCAACAGATAAAGAAAGAGGTGCGGATATGCCTTATTACTATGATCAAACTTATTTCCTTGTGCTGATCGCGCTGGTGATCACTCTGATCGCCCAGCTCAACATCAGCGCCACCTACAACAGATACAAAAAAGTGCCCAATTCCCGGGGTCTCACCGGCGGGGATGTGGCAAGGATGATGCTGGAACAGGCAGGGATCAGCGATGTCTCCGTTGAAATGACCGGCGGAAACCTTACGGATCACTATTCTCCTTCGGAGCATGTGCTCCGTCTTTCAGCGGATGTCATAGGAGGAACCTCCGTTGCGGCTGTGGGCATAGCAGCCCACGAGTGCGGACATGCCATCCAGCACAAGGAAAATTACGGCCCCCTGTTCCTGAGGAGCGCTTCGGTGCCGCTTGCCAAGGCGGGAGGCTGGATCGCCATCCCTCTGATTGTTCTGGGATTCTGGCTGGAACTCATGGGCCTTGTGCACATCGGTATCATTTTCTACAGTTTTGTGGTGGCCTTTGAACTCATCACACTTCCCGTGGAATTCAACGCATCAAGGCGGGCTCTTGTGGCTTTGGAAAACGGCGGGATCCTGAGCAAAGAGGAACTGAAGGGCTCGAGAAAGGTGCTTTCGGCAGCGGCATTTACCTACGTTGCGGCACTTCTTTCATCGCTTCTGCAGCTTCTCAGGTTCGTTGCTCTTGCCAGAAGGAGAAGATAGAATAGTTTACCCTCCCCGTGAAGGATTTTTCTTCCGGAGGGGGTTATTTTTGTGGGAAAAATGCCGATAAAACCCATAGGGTTTGATTTATGCCTGACGATAAAAATGTTTGAAAAAAGATGGGATTATGTATATAATCTTTTTACGGGTTTTTATTGAAAGGAGTTTAAACAGAAATGTTTGGATATGATATAGGTATTGACTTGGGAACGGCCACCGTTCTCGTTTATATAAAAGGTAAGGGCGTTGTCCTTACAGAGCCTTCGGTAGTTGCATTTGACAGGGATACGAACAAGATACGCGCCATCGGTGAGGATGCGCGTCTCATGATCGGTCGTACTCCGGGCAACATCGTTGCGGTCCGCCCTCTCCGTCACGGGGTTATCTCGGATTACACGGTTACGGAGAAGATGCTGAAGCACTTCGTGAGCAAGGCCATCGGCAAGCATCGTTTCGGACGTCAGCTCCGTGTTTCCATTTGTGTTCCTTCCGGTGTTACGGAAGTTGAGAAGCGTGCGGTGGAAGATGCGGCCTACACCATCGGTGCCAAGACCGTAGCCATCATCGAAGAGCCCATTGCCGCAGCCATCGGAGCGGGCATAGACATTACGAAGCCCTGCGGAAGCATGGTGGTGGACATAGGCGGCGGTACAACGGATATCGCGGTGATCTCGCTGGGAGGCACCGTAGTCAGCGCGTCCATCAAGGTTGCGGGAGATGACTTCGATGAAGCCATCAGCAGATATCTGAGAAAAAACAAGAACATCGTCATCGGTGAAAGAACCGCCGAAGAGATCAAGATTCAGATCGGCTCGGCATACAGAAGACCCGAGACTCTTTCTCTTAATGTAAAGGGAAGAGGAGCGGCCAGCGGACTTCCCAAGACCATAGCGGTCACATCGGAAGAGACCGAAGAGGCATTGAGGGAGACCACATCCCAGATCGTGGATGCCATCCAGAGAGTTTTTGAAAAGACTCCTCCGGAACTGGCGGCAGACATCGCAAACAGCGGAATAGTCCTTACAGGCGGCGGTTGCCAGCTCTGGGGACTTGAAGAACTTATAGAGGAAAAGACCGGCATCAGAACCCTCACTGCGGACAATCCGAGAGTGTGCGTGGCCATCGGAACCGGTCAGTATGTAGAAGTTATCGAACATATGAGATAGAAAAAGACAGGAGAGACACATGGTCAGAGGACTGTACACCGCATGGACGGGCATGCGCAATGAACAAAAACGTCTGGATGTTATTGCCAACAACGTTGCCAATGCAGCCACCACGGGTTTCAAAACAGAATATGTTACATCCCAGTCCTTTGATGATATGCTGAAGGTTAAGATCAGGGACCGTTCCGAGGACTACGACAGGGACGAGAAACTGGGAAACGTTACACTGGGCGTTAAGATCGGCGAAGAGTACACGGACCATCAGCAGGGATCCTTAAGACAGACCGGAAACACTTACGATCTTGCCATTGACGGAAACGGCTTTTTCAGAGTGAGAGTCGTGGACATAGCAGGCAAGGAACATATAAGATACACCAGAGCGGGTAATTTCACTGTTAATTCCGAGGGCGTCATCATGGATATGGACGGCAATCGTCTTCAGGGAGACGGGGGAGACCTCATCGTTCCCACGGATGCGGCCCAGATCAACATCGACACCCACGGTGCCATCTATGCCGACGGAGAATATGTGGACACCATCACACTGACGGATTTCGAGGATTACAAGTATCTCAAGAAATTTGCAGACACCATGTATGAGCCCGTGTCAGGAGCCACACCCATAGAGGAGCCCTCAGGACTCATCCGACAGGGTTATCTTGAACAGTCCAACGTCAATGTTGTGAGACAGATGACCAACCTCATAGTCATCACCCGTGCCTATGAAGCCAATCAGAAGGTCGTACAGACGATGGATTCCACCCTTGACCAGGCAGTTAACTCTGTAGGTAAGGTATAAGAGCGGTTTTTATCTTAAGGAGGCATATCAATGTTACGTTCACTTTGGACCGGCGCGTCAGGAATGATCGCCCAGCAGAATGCGGTTGATACCATTTCAAACAACCTGGCAAATGTCAATACCACAGGCTACAAGAAAGAGACTGTTGAGTTTAAGAGCCTGCTCTATTCAAAACTTCAGACCAAGACTGAGGACAACGAGGGTAACCCCAAGCCCGTCATCGGTCAGGTGGGTCTGGGTGTCAGAACGGCATCCGTCACCTCACGCTTTACTCAGGGAAATATGCTGGCAACGGGAAATTCCACGGATTTCTGTATAGAAGGAGACGGTTTCTTCATGGTGCGTACCGGCGAAGATCAGGTTTCCTACACCCGTGCGGGAAATTTCAACATATCCCTTGCTGCTGACGGTAACCTTACTCTTGCCGATGCGGACGGCAATCAGATCCTCTCTGCCACAGGAGAGCCCATCACCTTCGAGCCCACCATCAGCACCGCCAATGTTTTTATTGACGATTACGGCAAATTCTTCTACAGAAACCCCGACGAGACCATCACCGACCTCGAGATGCAGGTGGGCCTTGTGCAGTTCAATAATCCCACGGGTCTTGAAAAACTTTCCGGTTCCCTTCTGGCAGCCAGTGCCGCTTCGGGAGAACCCAGACTTGAGGCTGAAGACGATGCACTCAAGACCTCCAAGGTTCATTCGGGCTATCTTGAAGGCTCCAACGTCCAGACTGTCGATGAAATGGTAAACCTTATCGTTGCACAGCGCGCATATGAAATGAATTCCAAGATCATCAATGCATCCGACGAGATGCTCCAGCAGGCCAATAACTTACGTAGATAACGAGGATCAATGTTCGTATATGTGCAATAGTCTTAGCCTCTGAAAGGGTACTTTCAAGAGGCCAAGACTGTTGCACATGATGCGAAGCATCGACCGACAAGACGCATGAGCAAGTAATATCGCAAAGTCGACTGACTTTGCATTATGGATTGCGAATGCGTCTTGGCGGATGAACATTGATACATAAACACAGGAGGTACGAAATGGCTATTTCCCTCGGTTCCGATCTTTTATATAACCGGCAGCTTCAGAGCAAGGCTTCCGAAGCGTCCATAGACAAGCTTTCTTCAACGATCTCGGGGCTTTCCGAAAACAGTACCGACGAAGAACTCATGTCTGCCTGCAAGAGTTTCGAGGAGTACCTCATCGAGCAGGTGGTGAAGAGCACCAAGGAGACACTCCTTGAGAATAATGAGGAGAAGAACAGCAAGTATCTCAGCATGTTCAGCGACAATCTGAACCAGCATTATGCAAAGCTGATCTCGGATCACAGTAACCTGGGTATTGCTCAGATGCTTTACGATTCCATTAAACGCAACGGACAATGACAGTTAAGGGTTATATTTCGAAAATCATATACAGGAATGAGGACAATGCATATACAGTCATGACGGTAGAGACAGAAAACGATGAAGTTTGCTGTGTCGGTGTCATGGCTGTTTTTGATGAAGGCGAATATGTGGAAGTGGAGGGAGAGAGCGTATTTCACCCCCAGTACGGCGACCAGATAAACGTCACCCGCATCACTGCTATTGAGCCCACCGGAGCCGAGGACATGGAACGCTATCTTGCCAGTGGTGCCATCAGCGGCATAGGAGCGGCTCTTGCCAAGCGTATCGTAAGCAGGTTCGGTGACGACACCTTCCGCATCATGGAGGAAGAGCCCGAACGCCTTTCGGAGGTAAAGGGCATCAGCGAAGCGGGAGCCATGCGCATAGCTGAACAGTTCGTCAAAAAGCATGAACTGCGGAATGCCATGGTCTTCCTGCAGAAATTCGGCATTTCCAATTCGCTGGCTGTGAAGATCTATGAATTTTACGGAGACAGGATGTATTCCGTTATCAGGGACAATCCCTACCGCCTGGCGGAGGATATACAGGGCGTTGGCTTTAAGTCCGCAGACGAGATCGCCATGAGGGCCGGGATCTCTCCAAACGACGATTTCCGCGTACGTGCGGCCCTTCTATACACTCTGACTCTGGCAACGGGATCGGGACATGTCTATCTTCCGGAAGAGGAACTCATGCAGAGGACCGCGGAAATGATACCGGGAGACGAAGAGCAGATGCGCTATCAGCTTACCAAGCTCTTTACGGAAAACAAGATCGTGATAAAAGACGAGGAGACAAGAAACGTTTACATTTCCTCTTTCTACTATATGGAACTTAATGTGGCCAGAATGCTGAACGACCTGAACTGCAAGTTCAACATTTCGGAAGACAAGATCAACGAAAGGATACAGGGAGTCACGAAAGACCTGGATCTTGAACTGGACGATCTGCAGAAACAGGCGGTTTCGGAGGCGGCCCGTAACGGCATATTTGTTCTGACGGGTGGCCCCGGTACAGGTAAGACCACCACCATCAACGCCATCATTCGTTTCTTCGAAAGAGAAGGCATGGATGTTCTTCTGGCTGCGCCCACGGGGCGGGCGGCGAAACGTATGTCCGAGACTACGGGAAAGGAAGCCAAGACCATACACCGTCTCCTGGAACTCACAAAAAAGCCCGACGAAGGCTTGAACACGTCCGCGGGAATGGAATTCGCCAGAAATGAAAACAATCCTCTTGAGACGGATGTAATGATAGTGGATGAGGTGTCCATGGTGGACATTGCTCTTATGTATGCCCTTTTGCGGGCCATAGGCGTCGGAACCCGTGTCATCCTTGTGGGAGATGTGAACCAGCTTCCCAGCGTGGGACCGGGAAATGTGCTTAAGGACATCATTGCTGCGGAGCGGTTCAATGTGGTGAGGCTGGAAAAGATCTTCCGTCAGGCGGCGGAAAGCTCCATTATCGTCAATGCCCACAAGATCAACCGCGGAGAAGAGATCTCTCTTGACAATCGTGTGAACAATGATTTCTTTTTCCTTGAAAGAAGAGACGTAAGTGCCATAGTCGAAGGGATCATATATCTGGTCCAGACCAAGATCTCGGGCTTTGCAGGGGTCTCGCCATTCGAAGTTCAGGTCCTTACTCCCATGAAAGCGGGAGAACTGGGCTGCGAAAGACTGAATCTGACCTTACAGAACACTCTGAATCCCGGCAGTCGCGGAAAAGCGGAAAAGGTTTTCGACAACGGAAAGGTTTTCCGTGAAGGGGACAAAGTCATGCAGATAAAGAACGACTATCAGCTGGAATGGACCGTGAAGAGCAAAAGAGGCATAGTCATCGATTCCGGCACGGGAGTTTTTAACGGCGACTGCGGCATCATCCGAGAGATCGATCTTCTTGCGGAACACATCACCGTGGAATTTGAAGAAGGAAGGACCGTGGATTACTCGTTTTCACAGCATGACGAGCTGGTGCTGGCCTATGCCATTACCATCCACAAATCCCAGGGAAGCGAGTATCCTGCGGTGGTCATGCCCCTTCTGAACGGACCTTCAATGCTTTTTAACCGTAATGTTCTCTATACTGCGGTGACAAGGGCGAAAAAGTGTGTTACAATAATCGGAAGCTCCGATACTGTTCGTACCATGATAAGAAACACCATGGAACAGAAAAGGTACTCGGGTCTTGAACGGGCCATTCGCGACGTCAGGACAGAATGACACGGGAAAAATCACAGGAGAGGTAGTAAATATCATGAACAAAACAGCGCTGGTAATAATGGCAGCAGGAATGGGCAGCCGCTACGGCGGAGGGATCAAGCAGCTGGAGCATGTGGGAACTTCGGGGGAGATCATAATGGAGTATTCCATTTATGATGCTCTTAAAGCAGGTTTTGACAAGATCGTCTTCATTACGAGAAGAGATCTTTATGATGAATTCAAAAAGATAATCAAGCCCGCGATCTATGAAAAAGCGGAGGTAGAGTACGTTTTTCAGGAATTGGAGAACATTCCGGAAGGCTTCAGGGTGCCTGACGGCAGGACCAAGCCGTGGGGCACGGGACATGCGGTCCTTTCCTGTCTCGGCAGGGTGAAGGAACCCTTTGCGGTCATCAATGCGGATGACTACTACGGAAGCGAGGCTTTCAGGGTTATGCACGACTATCTGGCAAAGGTGGACGTCAATGCCAGACCCATGACTTTTTCCATGGTGGGCTTCGTTCTGGGCAACACTTTGAGCGAGAACGGTAAAGTCACCAGAGGAGCCTGCGAAGTGGGCACCGACGGAAAACTTCTTTCTGTTCATGAAAGATTTGAGATATACAGGGACGGCGATATTGCAAGAGCCAGGGATCGTGAGGGAAATCCTGTCGAGATCCCGCTGGATGCGCCTGTTTCCATGAACATGTGGGGGTGCGTTCCGGCTTTTCTTGACGAACTCAACAGCCGTTTCGGAGCTTTTCTTTCGGACATATCCGGAAATGAGCTTAAGGCAGAGTATCTTCTTCCGGAGATCATAGGCAACATGGTTGCAGACAGGATAGCTACTGTTGACGTTCTTAAGAGCGATGACAAGTGGTTCGGCGTGACATACAAGGAAGATAAGCCCTTTGTGGTGGAGTCCTTCCAAAGATTATACGAAGAGGGAAAGTACCCCAAAACCCTTTTCTGACAGGGTTTGTTAAGATTTTATAATGCCCTTGAAGTTATTGCCTAAATGTTGTAAAATAATCTAAAGATGCATAGGCTTGATATATTATTTCCTGCCTGTTGCCCGATTTGTCTGAAACCTGTTCATCCGAAGGGCAGTTTCATACACGAGGCATGCAGGAGGAAACTTAAGTTTGTTGAAAGCCCTTTCTGCATGAAATGCGGAAGAGGGATCGCGGATGAGGGTGCTGCTTTATGTTCATCCTGCAAAAAAGGAGACTTTGTCTTTGATTCGGGCAGATGCACTTTTGCTTATCATTCCGACATCGGTAATGCGATCAAGTGGGTGAAGGATGAGGGCACCCGTGAATTTATTGATTTTTTCGGGGATACCGCCGCAAAAAGACATGAAACTTTTTTGAAAGCGGTAAAGCCGGAGATCATCGTTCCTGTTCCTCTTTCCGAGAGCAGGTTGAGAGCACGGGGCTTCAATCAGTCTGAGCTGTTTGCGGAAAGTTTGGCGGGGGTCCTGGGAATCCCCGTGGGAAAGCTTTTAAAAAAGGTGCGAAACACCAGAGACCAGAAAGGTCTTAACAGGCGGGAAAGAACTCGAAATCTGGCAGGTGCTTTTGAAGCGGTTTCTTGCAAGGAAATGCCGGAGAGAGTGCTCCTGACGGACGACATCTATACAACGGGAAGTACCGTTAATGCATGCGCTGCCGTGCTGAAGGCCGCAGGAGTAAAGGAAGTTTACTTTATATGCATTGCGGCAGGGACCGCAGATGATTGACCATTAATGCAAAGAGTCGGAAATAAACATGAAAGGGTGATGACTTATGGAGATGAAGAATTGTGCACATTGCGGTAAGATGTTTACCTATATTGGGGGACCGCCGCTTTGTCAGGCTTGCATCAAGAAACTTGACGAAAAGTTCGAGGAAGTAAAAAAGTACGTTTATGACAATCCCGGATGCGGTATCCAAGAAGTTTGCGACGCTATGGAAGTTACATCCGCTCAGATCAGAAAGTGGATCAGAGAAGAGCGTTTGGCATTTTCGGAAAACTCCGACGTTGCCATCAACTGTGAAAAGTGCGGAAAGAGGATCCTTACCGGTCGCTACTGCGATGCCTGCAAGAGGGAAGTAATGAACGAACTGGGAAATGCCGGAAGAAGACCGGAAGCTCCCAAGCCGGAACTCAAGAAGCGGCAGCCGGACGGAAACAAGATGAGATTCCTTGACAACTGATTTTGATCACCAAAGGGCCACGTTCATCGTGGCTCTTTTTATCGGGGCTTACAGTATTTCTAAAAGGACATATTTATGGAATATCAGATGAGGATAATACGGTCCAAGAGGAGGACCATTGTGATACAGATCACCAAAGAAGGGAAGATCGTGGCGCGGGTGCCGCGGTTCATGCCTGAAAGGGAGATCAAAAGATATGCCGAGAAGCACGGGGAATGGATAGAGAAAAACCTAGCGAAGATCCTTGCGGACAAGGAAAACGCAAAGCCCGCCTTTTCGGACGAAGAAGTGAGGGAACTGATCAAACGTGCCCGTCTTGTGATACCGGAAAAAGTGGTCTATTTCGCGGAACTCATGGGAGTGAGCTGGGGAAAGATCTCCATACGCCGGCAATCCACGGTGTGGGGAAGCTGCAGTATGAATGGAAATCTGAGTTTTAACTGTCTTCTGGTGCTGATGCCGGAATCTGTTTTGGATTACGTTGTGGTGCACGAACTTGCCCACAGACTCCAGATGAACCATTCTTCAAGATTTTGGGCGGAAGTGGAAAAGATCATTCCGGATTACAAAGCCCGCAGAAAATGGCTGAAAGACGAGGGCGGTCAGTACCTTGACAGACTCAGAAAAAAATAGAAACGGCTCATCACCGTTTCTTTTTTTATATCTCCACTCTTGTAATGCCGTCATCGGAGATGACGATCTTTCCTTCTTTCTGAAGATGCCCTATGGCACGTTTGAAAGCGTTCTTTGAAAGTCCGAACTTTGCAAGGATCAGTTCGGGGGAAGTTTTGTCGTGGTAAGGGAGAAAACCTCCTGCGGCGCAAAGGATGTCGTAGATCTTTTCACCGTCCGAACCCAGTTCCATATATGCCTTTTCCCTGAGAGCCAGTTCGAGACGTCCGTCTTCCAGCACCTTGGCAACATGAGCCACAACCGTCATTCCGGGAAGAACCTTCTCGAAAAGCCGATGTTTGGGGATCATGGCCGAGTACTTGTCGTCAACGGCGATATATGCACCGAAGTTATCAATGAGCTCATAGCAGAGACCGTTGACCACGTCATCCTTCTTATAAGGAGCTTTGGACTCCAGCATTCTGTATACCTTCATGGTTCCGCAAAGTCTTCCAGATTTGTCGGAATAGAGGGAAACCAGAACTTCGTCACCCTTTCTCACTCTGTAGGTCTGCTCCTTGAAGGGAAGGAAAAGATCTTTTACAAGTCCCCAGTCGAGGAAAGCTCCGATGTTGGTAACATCTTTTACCGTGAGTTTCTTTACTTCGCCCATCATGAGTTTGGGTGTGGCTATGGTGGCGATGGGTCTGTCGGAAGAATCCTTGTATACGAATACGGATACTTCGTCATTCTGTTTCAGTCCCACTGCTTCCTTTTTGGGGAGAAGGATGTTTTTGGAATCGATGGTCTCGTTTTCCGGGAGTTCACCGAAAGAAGGGGCTTCAACGCCCTCGAAAGTAAGATATGCGCCGTGGTCTGCAATCTTTGCCACGCGCAGTTTTTGAATCCTGCCTAAATAAAACATAGTTTTTCCGTCCTCTTTGTATTAATGATTGAGAGGTTATATCACGTCTCTCAAACTTTGTCAAGGGGGAGCGGAGAGGGAGTGAAGAGCACGGTTCGTATCATCACGGGTTAATCTTACACTTTTTTTATTGAAAAATAGAACCTCGTGTCTTACAATGGTAATGTTTCTTTGAAAAAAATGAGGTGACCCGCTTGAAGAACATCAGTGATCAGAAAAAAATCGAATACGTTAACATAGCTGCTCTTGTTGCAATGGCATCGGCCATAGGCCTTACCGTTGCGGTGAATTATCTTCCCGCTCTCAGGGATTTCATCAGTTCGAACATCGTTTTGGACAGCGGAGTCGCAGAACTTGTGACTGCTCTGCCTTTTATCGTGTTCTGCATTATCTGCGGAACCAAGGTTACCAAGGAATTCAGCATAAAAAAGATGGCTTCGGGAAATTACATCCTGTCCATCGTTCTGGCCTTCCTTTTCAGACCTTTACTTAATTTCCTGAATATGTTTTCGCTCTGTTTCACCAAGAATGCCCTGACGGATTCTATGATCACCATGGTGAACACAGTACCTTTTCCTCTGGCATTGATCTCCACCGCGGTGATCCCCGCGGTTGTTGAAGAGTTCATATGCAGGGGAGTCCTTTATCACACATACAAAAAGGCCAATCCCATCAGGGCAGTGTTCTTTTCTTCTCTGATCTTCGGACTTCTTCACAGAAACCTCAACCAGTTCCTGTACACCTTCGTGCTTGGCATCATCTTCTGCCTTGCGCTTGAAGCAACAGGTTCAATGGTATCGGGCGTTCTCATGCACCTTACCATAAACGCCACGGCAGTGATCTCGGCCTATATGCTTCCTCTGCTCTATGACTTCGCAAAAGCAACCGGAGAACTGTACGAGCAGATGGGTATGCCCGAGATGATGGATATGCTGGAGCAGTACATGGGAGACATGTCCGTGGGACGTGAAGAATGGTTTGCAAACCTTATGAAGGTGGCGGACACTGTCGACATCTCCGTAGGCTTTGTATTTGTCAACTATCTGCCTTCCGCAGTACTTTTCACCGTTCTGGGCGGACTTGTTCTTAAGGCTATGGCAAAGAACGGAAAGAACTATGAACACTTTAGAGTGACGTTTCTCGGAGCAGAGCCCGTTGCCGTTGAAAAAGAGGCCAAGGGTCCCTATGACACCGAGACCGTTACGGTGGAAGAGCCTCAGGGCGACAGTTTCTTAAAGATCATGACGGTTCCTCTTCTCGTCACCCTTGTCATCGGAGGCCTGTTCATATTTGTACTTCAAACCCTGCAAATGCTTCCCAGATTTAAGTAAGGAAGCGCTTCTTTGAAAGGAGAAACTATGAAAGATCTTATCATCATCGGAAGCGGACCTGCGGGTCTTACAGCCGCAATATATGCCAAAAGGGCCGAGCTGGACTGCGTGGTCATCGAAAAGGAAGCCATCAGCGGCGGTCAGATCATCAATACCACCGAGATCGACAACTATCCGGGACTTTATCACATGGGAGGTTTCGATCTTGGAATGAAGTTCCGTGAACACGCCGATGCTCTCGGGGCCGAATTTGTCGAAGGCAACGTTGTGGGCTTTTCGAGAACGGATGAAAAAGTCACGGTGACCCTTGAAAACGGTGATGTTTACGAAGCAAAGACGGCCATAATCGCCGGAGGTGCGAGACATCGCGAGCTTGGAGTGGAAGGCGAGGCAAGGCTTCGGGGCGCGGGAGTTTCCTACTGTGCTACCTGTGACGGTGCTTTTTTCAGAAAGAAGATCACCGTGGTCAACGGCGGCGGAGATGTGGCGGTGGAAGATGCGCTCTTCCTGAGCCGTCTCTGTGAGAAAGTCTATCTGGTACACAGGAGAGACGAGTTCCGTGCCGCAAAGACGCTTGTAAGTGCAGCAAAGGCTGCTCCCAACATAGAGTTTGTTCTTGATTCCGTCATCACCGAGATCAAGGGAGATCAGAATGTTTCCGCCATTACGGTGAAAAATGTCAAGACCGGAGAGGTGAAGGACCTTGCCGTAAGCGGTGTTTTCATTGCGGTGGGAATGCTTCCCGAATCGGAAGTTTATAAAAATGCGGTAGATACGGACGAGAAGGGCTACATCATCGGAGATGAGACGGGAAAGACCTCAGCTCCCAATGTATTTGTTGCGGGAGACATCCGCACAAAAGCCCTGAGACAGGTAGTCACCGCGGCAGCCGATGGGGCCAACGCAGTGACATCTGTTGAGAACTATCTTCATACTTTGAATTAACGTGCATTCAGTGCCAGTTCCGCGAGCCTTGCACAGCCCAGGATACCCTGGTTGTCGTTGAGGCTTGCGGGCACTATGTAATTGTCGATATCGGCGATCTCTTTGGTGTTTATGTATCTGTTCAGGAGATCCAGAGTCTTCTTCCTTACAAGAGGGAAAAGCTGTTCCTGATGCATCACGCCGCCTCCCAGAACGATCTTTTTTGGAGAGAGGATCATGATGTAATTTACCAGTGCCTGAGAGATGTACTCCGCTTCCAGTTCCCAGACTTCCGGAATGTCCTTCAGTTCCTTTGCGCTTTTGCCGTATCGCTTCTCAATGGCAGGACCTGCTGCGAGTCCTTCAAAACAGTTTCTGTGGTAAGGACAGTTGCCTTCAAAACGGTCGATGGGGTTCTGGCGGAGCAAAATGTGCCCTGCCTCCGGGTGGAGCATTCCGTGAAGAAGTTTTCCGTTGGTGAGAACCCCCACACCCACACCTGTTCCGATGGTGATGTAGATGCCGTCGGACAGTCCCTTCATGCATCCGAAGGTGGCTTCTCCCAGAGCGGCTGCGTTCACGTCGGTGTCAAAACCGATGGGTATTCCGAGGGCTTCTTTGAAAGCGCCCAGAAGGTTGTAATCCCTCCAGTCAAGTTTTGGTGTTGATGTTATATATCCGTAGGTGGGTGAAGTCTCATCCAGATCAGCGGGACCGAATGTGCCGATGCCCAGAGCATCGGGTTTTCTCTCTTTGAACCAATCGATCAGAACGGGCATGGTCTTTTCGGGAGTTTCCGTGGGGAATGAAGCTCTTTCAAGGACCTCGCCTTTTTCATTTATCAATCCTGTGACCATTTTTGTGCCGCCGGCTTCCAGTGTTCCGTAAAGCATATATTTCCTCCCTCAGGCAAAAGCCTTAGTTGTTTTATGGAATTTTACCATAAAGGTCAGCAAATGACCATATCAATTAATCGTAAAATCAATGACTCTGAAAGGATCTTTTATATATGGACAAGTATACGGGCTTTTCGACCTGTTACGAGAAATTCATGGACAATATCCCCTACGACAAATGGACGGAATACATTGTTTTCCTACTCAGGAAGTACGGCGTGGAGGATGGACTGGTGTGTGAACTGGGTTGCGGCACGGGCAGCATCACCAGACGCCTTGCCAAGGCAGGCTATGACATGATAGGTATCGACGAGTCTTCGGATATGCTGGAAGTGGCCATGTACGATCACATGGATGAAAATGCGGGCATATTGTTTCTGAACCAGGATATGCGGGAAATGGAACTCTACGGAACGGTGAAGGCTTTCGTCTGCGTCTGCGACAGCATGAACTATCTGCTTAAGGAAGAGGATCTGGTGAAAACTTTCAAACTGGCAAACAACTACCTTGAAGCAAGGGGAGTTTTCATATTTGATATGAAAACGGAATATGAGTTCGGAGTTAAGATGGGAAACCGCACCATAGTGGATAACCGCGAGGACGGGACTCTCATCTGGGAGAACAGATACGATCCCCAAAAGAAGGAAAACCGATATGATATTACGGTCTACGATCTTTTACAGGACGAAGACGGAATATATGAACGGATAGACGAGACCCATATCCAGAGGGCCTACGATACGGAAAAGGTTAAAGCACTTATAGAAGAGGCGGGTCTGGAGTTTGTGGCGGCATTTGATGCATTTACCATGGAAGCTCCGAAAACAGATAGCGAAAGGGTCTACTATATAGCAAGGGAAAAAAGACAGGAAGGGAAATTGTATGTATAACGATTACATCATAAGAGGAACGGCGGCAGACGAGCAGATCAGATTTTTTGCCGCCACCACAAGAAATCTGGTGGAGGAAGCAAGGAAGGCTCACAACACAAGCCCCGTAGCCACGGCAGCTTTGGGAAGACTCATGACCGGAGCGACTATGATGGGAAGGATGATGAAGGGGGATGACGATCTCATCACTCTCATCGTAAAGGGAGACGGACCCATAGGCGGGATTACCGTAACCGCAGATGCTCTGGGAAGAGTAAAGGGCTACGTGAACAATCCCGACGTGATCCTTCATGCCAAGGAGAACGGGCATCTTGATGTCGGGGGAGCTGTGGGAAGAGGATTTCTTCAGGTAATAAGGGATACCGGACTCAAGGAGCCATACGTGGGACAGACGGATCTCATTTCAGGGGAGATCGCTGAGGATCTTACGGTTTATTTCGCAACTTCCGAGCAGGTGCCTTCAGCCGTAGGGCTTGGTGTCCTCATGTCAAAGGACAACACCGTAAAGCAGGCGGGAGGCTTCATCATCCAGGTTATGCCCGATGCTTCGGATGAAGTGATCTCTCAGCTGGAAAAGAAACTTACGGAAGTGACGGACATTTCAGGACTTCTTGATGAGGGTATGACACCCGAGGAGATCATCGGTTACGTTATGGAGGGCATGAACCCCGAGGTGCTTGAAACCACAAGTGCGGGCTTCTTCTGTAACTGCTCGAAAGACAGGATCTCCCGTGTTCTTGCGGGTCTGGGAAAGAAGGATCTGGAGGACATCATCAAAGAGGGAAAGGACATCGAAGTCAATTGCCATTTTTGCGAAAAGACTTACAGCTTTTCTCCCGATGAACTTCGTGAAATCCTTGAAAATGGCTGAACTCTCCGTTACAGTGAACAGTAGCATTAGTTAAACTAATTTTACTGATGGAAGGGCTAAGGTTATAATCCATAATGTATTTTCATTTAAAGGAGACTGTGATCTGATGGTTTCATCCTGTGATTTTAACGAACTCCATGAAGAATGCGGTGTCTTCGGATCTTACGATCTGTCGGGAGGCGATGTTGCGGCAAGCATTTATTACGGATTGTCCGCTTTGCAGCATCGCGGCCAGGAGAGCTGCGGTATTGCCGTGAGCGATACCAACGGTCCTGCCGGCATAGTTAAGAGTGTCCGTGACATGGGCCTTGTGAACGAGGTTTTTACCGCTGATAAGATAAACGCCCTGAAAGGCAATATAGGAGTCGGTCATGTCAGATATTCCACTGCCGGCGGCAGCGTCAGGGAAAACACCCAGCCTTTGGTCATCAATTACATAAAGGGAACTCTCGGACTGGCCCACAACGGCAATCTTGTAAATGCTCCCGAACTCAGAAGAGAACTGGCGCGCACCGGAGCCATTTTCCAGACCACCATTGATACTGAGGTCATAGCATATATGATCGCAAGGGAAAGGCTCAATGCTCCTTCCATAGAAGGTGCGGTGAGAAATGCCATGGGAAAGCTTAAAGGTGCTTTTTCACTGGTCATAATGAGTCCCCGCAAACTCATCGGTGCGAGAGACCCCTGGGGTTTCAGACCTCTCTGCATCGGAAAGAGGGACAACACCTGGTTCCTGGCTTCCGAAACCTGCGCTCTTGACAGCGTTGATGCGGAATTTGTCAGGGATGTTGAGCCCGGAGAGATCGTTGCCATTACTTCCGACGGGCAGCTCCTCTCCAGCAAACCCGAACAGAAATGCAGACATGCTCATTGCATTTTTGAATATATTTATTTCGCAAGACCTGACAGCAAGATAGATGATATTTCGGTTTATGATTCCAGGATCATGGCGGGAAGGATCCTTGCCCAGACCGATCCCGTGGAAGCGGATCTTGTTACCGGCGTTCCGGATTCCGGAAGTGTGGCAGCCATGGGCTTTGCCCTTGAGTCGGGCATTCCTTACGGCATGGCTTTTGTGAAGAACAGCTATGTGGGAAGAACCTTCATCAAACCCAAGCAGTCATCCCGTGAATCGGGTGTCAGGATCAAACTGAATGTTCTGAAAGACGCGGTAAAGGGAAAACGTGTGGTGATGGTGGATGACTCCATCGTACGCGGTACCACCTGTGCCCGCATTGTAAAAATGCTGAAAGACGCGGGAGCAAAGGAAGTACATGTACGCATTTCCGCTCCGCCTTTCCTGTTCCCCTGCTATTTCGGAACGGACATACCCAGTTCCGACCAGCTCATTGCACACAAGCACTCCATCGAAGAGATCAGAAAGATCATCGGTGCGGATTCACTTGTGTTCCTTGACACTGCAAGGCTTTCGGAACTTGTAAACGGACAATTAACCTGTTGTGACGCATGCTTCACGGGCAACTATCCCGTAGAGCCTCCCACGGAAGATATCAGAGGATTATAAAATGGCAAAAGACATATACACATCACCCCTTTCGGAAAGATATGCAAGCAAGGAGATGCAGTACATCTTCTCACCGGATATGAAGTTCAGGACATGGAGAAGGCTCTGGATCGCTCTTGCCGAAAGTGAGATGGAACTCGGTTTAAACATTACAAAAGAGCAGATCGAAGAACTTAAGAGCCACAAGGACGACATCAACTATGATGTGGCTGAAGCAAGAGAAGCGGAAGTGAGACATGACGTAATGAGCCATGTTTATGCATACGGTGTGCAGTGCCCCAAGGCAAAACCCATCATCCATCTGGGAGCCACCAGCTGCTACGTGGGTGACAACACCGACATCATCGTGATGACCGAAGGTCTTAAGCTCATCAGAAAGAAGCTCATCAATGTTCTTGCGGAACTTTCCAAGTTCGCTGACAAGTACAAGAGCCTTCCTTCTCTTGCCTTCACTCATTTCCAGCCTGCTCAGCCCACCACCGTTGGAAAGAGAGCAACACTCTGGATGATGGAACTTGTGCTTGACCTCGAGGACCTCGATCATGTTCTTGACAGCATGATGCTTCTGGGCTCCAAGGGTACCACAGGAACTCAGGCAAGTTTCCTTGAACTCTTTGAAGGAAACTACGAAAAGGTTAAGGATCTTGACAAAAAGATCGCCGAAAAGATGGGATTCGCAAAGTGCTTCCCCGTTTCAGGTCAGACCTATTCCAGAAAGACAGACACCAGAGTCTGCAACGTTCTTGCGGGCATAGCAGCAAGCGCACACAAATTCTCCAATGACATCCGCCTTCTTCAGCATATGAAGGAGATCGAGGAACCCTTCGAAAAAAATCAGATCGGTTCTTCCGCAATGGCATACAAGAGAAATCCCATGAGAAGCGAGCGTATGGCTTCCCTTTCAAGATATGTAATGGTTGAAGCATTGAACCCCGCCATCACATCCGCTACCCAGTGGTTCGAGAGAACCCTTGACGATTCGGCCAATAAACGACTTTCCATACCCGAAAGTTTTTTGGCTATTGACGGAATCTTAGATTTGTACTTAAATATAGTGGATGGTCTCGTGGTATATGAAAAGGTTATCGAAAAGCACCTGCGGGCAGAACTTCCCTTCATGGCGACAGAAAACATCATGATGGATGCGGTTAAGAACGGCGGCGACAGACAGGAGCTTCACGAAAAGATCAGACAGCTTTCGATGGAAGCGGGGAAGAATGTCAAGGTCAACGGTCTTGACAATAATCTGCTGGAACTTATTGCAAAAGAACCTGCTTTCCAAATGACGGAAGAAAGTCTCGCAAATTGCATGGATCCCGCACGCTATACAGGCTGCGCTGCTATGCAGACCAGTGAGTTCATAGAAGGAGTCATCGCACCAATCTTAAAGGAAAATGCGGATATTCTCGGAATGACTGCTGAGATTAACGTCTAAGGACAAATGGGTAAACAAAGAAAGATAATTTGGATCATAGTCGCAGTGCTGCTGGTCGTATGGGCCGTAGCACTGCTTTTGATGTTCCTTGGCAAAAAGAAGCCCAAGGAGAATCTGGAGGTTGTGAAGGCGGAATATGACCTTAAGGAAAATGAGGTCATGCTGATCCTGGGTACGGATGTGAGTATTTTGAGTGCCGTAAAACAGGGGGACACCGTCTACCTTCCTCTGAGCATAATAAAAGAAAAACTGAACTCCGATTTTTATATGGATGAAGATGCGGATGATGAATCCATCACCTATGTTCTTCCCGGGGAGATCCGTCGTTTCTGGCCCAACATGAAGTTCTGCCTTGTAAACGACGACACAGTCTACACCAATGACCCCTTCTACATCATCGAAGACGGGGTTGCCTACTTTGACATGAACTTCGTGGCTGCGGTCTCCGACGTGAGATGCAATTATTACGAGGATCCCGACAGAGTGGTGCTGGAATATGAATGGAAAGACTACCTCTACTACGAGGTGGCGGACGAAACTCCCGTTCACGTCTCTCCCGACATAGAGAGCGGCATCACCATGAAATTGAAGACCAAGACCAATGTCTTTTACATCGGCGGCTACGGCAACAATGACGGCGATTTCGTAAAGATCATGACGGACAACGGCCTCTTCGGCTTTATCCAGAAAAAGCATGTGGCACGTTCGGTTTACAAATACATCGGCTCTTCCTACATTGCACCGGAGGAGGAACACATCCTCTATGATGAAAAGATCAAGCTGGGATGGTGGTACGTGGCTGCGGCTTCGGGAAATGAGACCTATTCCACCTGCACCAAGAACATCACCGAGATGAACGTGATCTGCCCTTCATGGATCTCCCTGAAGGATGATGAAGGAAACATCCGTTCCTTTGCGGATACGAGATTTGTGAGACGTGCTCACAATGACGGCTATAAGGTCTGGATCATGGTGGATTTCCCTGACGGCGAAGTGAGCCCTCACAGCAATCTTTCAAAGAACGAAAACCGCGACCGCCTTATAAAGAACATCATCGATGAGACTGTCAGAGTGGGAGCCGACGGCGTGAACATAGACTTTGAGGCTCTTTCCTATCAGACGGGCGTTCATTTTATAGAGTTCATAAAGGAACTTTCCGTACGCTGCCATATGGCGGGGCTGGTGCTGTCCGTGGACAACCTTGTGCCCGGCCCGAGTACTGCTCATTATGACATAGGATCTCAGGCAAGATTTGCCGATTACATCATTGTCATGGCATATGACGAGCATTATGCGGCAAGTAAAGAAGCGGGTTCCGTGGCTTCCATCGGATTTGTGCGCAAGGCCGTCACAGCTACGGCGGAGATCTGCGACAGAAACCGTATCATCCTGGGCATACCTTTTTATACCAGGCTCTGGATGGAGGAAGGAACCGGCTTAACATCCAAGGTCTACGGCTATACGGATATGGAAAAGTACATCTCTTCCAACAAGCTGAAGAAGGTTTGGGACGAGGATCTTTGCCAGAATTACATCGAATTTACCAAGGGTAACGTAGTTTACAAGATGTGGTGCGAAGACAAAGAATCCATAGCCTACAAATGTGCGGATGCAGCAGCGGGAGACCTGGCAGGCATCGCTGCATGGAGACTGGGATTTGAAAAGCCCGAGGTTTGGGATATAATAGAACAGTATATAAAGTAACGGAACAGCAAACGAAGGTGATTTTTTGGAAACAAAAGTAATAAAGATAGACAGAAAAAACATCAGAAAAGAAGATCTTGCGGAAGCGGGAGAGATCTTGAGATCCGGCGGGCTTGTGGCTTTTCCCACGGAAACGGTATACGGTCTCGGCGGAGACGGACTGAACCCGGAGGCTTCAAAGAAGATCTATGCCGCCAAGGGACGTCCTTCCGACAATCCTTTGATCGTCCACATAGCGGATGTGAAAGACATTGAAAAACTGGCTTTGGAAATTCCGGAACTGGCATGGAAACTTGCGGAAAAGTTCTGGCCCGGCCCCATGACCATGATATTAAAGAAGGGGGATGCGGTTCCCAAGACCACCACAGGCGGTCTTGATACGGTGGCCATCCGTCTTCCCTCGGATGAGATCGCCAGAACCCTCATTCGGGAATCAGGCTGTTTCATAGCCGCACCTTCCGCCAATTCTTCGGGACGTCCTTCTCCCACAAAGGCAGAGCACGTTATCGAGGACCTGTCCGGAAAGATAGACATGATCATAGACGGAGGCTCCTGCGACATCGGTCTTGAGTCTTCCATTATCGATCTCAGCGGCGAAAAGCCTCTGATCCTGCGCCCGGGTTTCATTACGCAGGAAGATTTCGAAACCGTGGCAAAGGGCGTTGAGTACGATAAGGCGGTGATCGCCAAGACTCCCGACAAGAACATCGTGGCAAAAGCCCCGGGAATGAAGTACAGGCACTATGCTCCCAAGGGATCCATCACCATTGTGGAAGGAGAGGCCACAGACGTTGCGAGATATATTAACGAAAAGGTTTCCGAAAGTGAGAAAGCAGGAGTCAGGACAGCGGTCATATGCTCCGACGAGAACAAGGATCGTTACCTGTGCAAGAACATCTACGATCTTGGTTCCAGAAAGCATGAGATCGACATTACTTCCGCCCTGTTCGATGTTTTAAGACAACTGGACACCGACGGCATAGGAGTGATCTTTGCGGAAAGTTTCGACGAACTCAGACTGTCCCAGGCGATAATGAACAGACTGAGGAAGGCAGCGGGATATAACACTGTAAAAGTGTGAAAATAAAGTCAAGAAATGCGAGGAAGAAGAATGATAGCTTTAGGTTGTGATCACGGCGGTTTTGAACTGATGCAGGAAGTAAAGAAGCATTTGAAAGAAAGAGGTCTGGAATTTAAAGATTTCGGAACGGATTCCACTGCATCCTGCGATTATCCTGTTTATGCAAAAGCTGTGGCAAAAGCCGTTCAGAGCGGAGAGTGCGAAAAGGGCATTTTGATCTGCGGTACGGGTATAGGTATCTCCATTACGGCAAACAAATTTAAGGGAATACGCTGTGCACTCTGCCATGACTGTTTCTCGGCTGAAGCCACAAGACTTCACAATGACGCCAACGTTCTTGCCATGGGCGGTCGCGTTGTAGGCCCCGGCCTGGCGCTTAAGATTGTGGACACCTTCCTTGACACGCCTTTCTCCGAAGAGGAGCGTCACAAGAGAAGGATCGCGATGATCGATGAAAAATAGAACTGAGAATTCCGTCCATCTCATATTTTTTGATGTAATACACCATGAAGCATATAGTTATTGTCGATAACGAAGAAAAGGACAGAAAAAATCTCATAGAGTGCATAAATTTCGTTACGGAGCAGAACGGCCTTAAGGTTGCGATCACGGAATACCGTTCGGCTGAGGACTTCCTGAGCCATTACAGTTTCGATTGCGACATCGTTTTTATGGACATCGAGCTGGACGATACAAACGGCATAGAGGCGGCGAGAAGACTCAGAAAGATTGACAGGTCCGTGGTACTGGTGTTTGTGACCAAAATGGCTCAGCTGGCGGTAAAGGGCTATGAAGTGGATGCCTTGGATTTTATTGTTAAGCCCATTGACAGGAACGCTTTTGCCCTTAAGATGCAGAGGGCGCTTTCCAGAGCCGTTTCCGGCCGTGAGGACAGGATAATGATCTCCTCCGACGGCGAGATCACGAGCATACGGATCCATCTTATCAAGTATCTTGAAGTGCAGGGGCATTACACCATCTACCATTCTCAGGAAGGCATATTTACCGAATGTATCACCCTTACCAAGGCAAAACAGAAACTGGGGGACAATCCCAATTTTGCCTGCTGTAACAGAAGCTATTATGTGAATATGCAGTATATAGACGGCATCAAAAAGGACGTCTGTATCGTTGGCGGCGACGAACTGCTGATATCGAGGCCCCAAAGAAGCAAATTCCTGCTTGCATATGCACAGTACCTGGGAGGAAAATAACCGTGGATTTTTCCGAAATTTTGACAAAGAACAGTTACATGATTGAAGTGCTTCTGGCACAGTTTATACTGATCTATTCCTACCCCAAGCGTAAATATTTTCCGGTAAGGATCATTCCGGCATGCGCAGCCTGCCTGTTTCTGTCATCGTTCATCGGTGAAAAGAGCATGACATCCATTATGAGCAATCCCGATCCTGCCACCATTTTTGCTGTTTCCTTCGGAAGATTTTTCCTGATGGCGGTGGTTACCGTGATCGGCATGCTGCTTTCTTTTGACGCGTCGGTGGGATCCGTGATTTCCGCCTGCATGGGAGGAATGGCCATTCAGCATATTGGCTACCACCTTTCCGTTATGGTGGGGCTTATTCCGGTGTTTTCCAAAACAACCGTGAATCTTGAGATCATATGCTGCCTGGTCCTTACTGCCGTTCTTTATTTCCTTCTCGGAAGAAAGCTGGCGCGGACCAACTATTACAAGAATTATGACAAGCGGATGATAATGATCTCGGTGGTCATCCTGTTTATTTCCATCATAGTTTACCGCCTCTCCAGGATCGGAAACCCGGAAAACATCTATCTTAAGCTCTGCATCTCGGTTTACGCTGTCATGTCCTGTTCGCTGGCGCTTTTTATCCAGTTTTTCATGTACAGATATGCAAGGCTCTTAAGCTCCTACAACATGCAGATGAGAATAAGCGAGGAGGAGCGCAAGCAGTACAAGATCAGCAAGGAAAACATAAATCTCATAAACATCAAATGCCACGACCTTAAGCATATCCTTGAAAACTACGGCGAGCAGATCCCCAAAAACGAGGTGGAGGGGATCCTTAAAAACATCGAGGATTACGATGCATTTTTCAAAACGGGCCAGCCTGTTCTTGACGTTATTTTAAACGAGAAAAACATAAGATGCAGAAATTACGGCATATCCATGACCTTCCTCGGAAACGGGCCGGACATCGATTTTATGAGCACCATGGACACCTATTCCATGTTTTCCAATGCCATCGAAAATGCGGTCACTGCCTTAAAAAAGCTTGATGATGCTTCGAAAAAGGTCATATCGATCACCATGAAGCGAAAAGGCGACTTCATATATATCCAGTTCAGGAACTACTTCACCGGTGACCTTCTTATGGATGACGGCCTGCCGGTTACCACAAAAACCGAAGAGACCGGCTTCCACGGGTTTGGTCTCAAAAGCATACGCATGATCGCCGAAAAGTACGGCGGAGGCGTTGCCATCACTGCGGAAGACGACATCTTTAATCTGGAGATCTATCTCTTAAGTTCAAATGAATAACAATTCGTGCATAAAAAACGGGTTTCGTGCAGGAACCCGTTTTTTTTATCTGAAATATGCTAAAATTTCCACGCTCGAAAAAATAAAAATTTGTGCATATTGTACATGCGACGGGCAAAAAATCATTTTCACACCAAAAGGAGGGATACAGTGAAAAGGTTATTTGAAGGAAAAAGTTATGGCTTTTTTGTTACACTGGCACTTCTTGTTCTTTCTGTGGTCACTGCCATCGTTTATGCTGTCTCTTACAGCAATTATGAGAGGTACATGTCAAATGGAGCGGTGGTTGCATTGATCATTGGCACGGTTCTGTCTGTGCTGCTCATCGTGTTCAAGCAGTTCCAGCTTTCAGCAGCTGCGGTTGCCCTTGGCGGTTTTGTGGCGATGTTGCTGTTTATCGAGAAGATCTACAATTATGTTGTGGTTGTTCTCGTCGGTATTGATCTGAGCACATTCAGTGCCGAATTCATTACCTGCTCCGCACTTTTCGGCGTTCTGCTTGTAGGCGGCATTGTGGATATTTTTCTTAAGCAGACAAAGGAGGAACAATAGGATGAATATTAAAAGAAAGCTTCAAAAAGCCGCAGCTGTGTCAAGTGCGGTGCTGTTCGGACTGTCGCTGACCGCCACAAACATTACGTGGGCCAACGCAGACAGCATTTCAGCGGCTCTTCACCAGCCCAATGCAAGCATTGTGAAGAACACCGACAAGATATATACGGCAGAGGAACTTGAATATTTCGGATCTCAGTACAGATCCATCAAAGAAGTGGTATATAACGGCTTCCGGATCCAGGAAGAAGAACAGAAGGAAGGCACGATCCTCTTAAAGAATGAGAACAATGCTCTTCCCCTTAAAAAAGGAAGCAAGGTCAGTGTATTCGGTGTTTCCGGTGCATATCCTTTCTACGGGGCATCGGGTTCCGGCGGCATCAACACTTCCGAAGCCATTGACTGGTACAAGGCTTTTGAAGGATATTCTCATTCCGATCCCGAAGCTCCCAAGGAACTCGTAAAAGGAGAGACCCTTCTGGAGCTTAATCCCGGACTCTGCAATGACTTTACTGCTTGGGGAAAAGGTTCTGCAGGCGGATGGGGTCGCCCGGCTTCCGCCGATTTCCCCGAATATTACCCCACATCCAGCGCAGGCAAAGTGCATATCGGTGACGTGCCCTGGAATGTGATCACTGCAACGGAAGGCTACAAGAGCATTCCTGAGTACGGTGATGCTGCGATCTACATCATAAAACGTACAGGCGGTGAGGGCTACGATCTCCCCGCAACCAGCGGTGCAAACGCTCAGTACGGCAACGAGAACTACAATGTCATTTCCACAAATGACGGCACATACGGCGACTACCTACAGCTTTCCGAAACGGAAAAGTCTGTTTTAAGGGGACTTAAGTCTCTTAAGGACAGCGGTAAGGTTAAGAAAGTGATCCTTATCCTTAACATGGCAAGCACCATCCAGCTTGACTGCCTTGACGATCCCGCATTCGGCATTGACTCCTGCGTATGGACAGGCTCTGTGGGTGAAGTCGGTACAGTGGCTGTAGCGAAGCTTTTGACCGGGGAATACAACTTCAGCGGTCATGCTTCCACCACCCTTTGGAAGGATAACCTTAAAAACCCCGTAAATAACAACTTCATGGACCAGAACTACTTCTTCACATATGACAATTATGAGCAGTTCGGTTTCATCAACCCCGCTCTGAACAACCAGTTCCAGTCTACATTCACCACATATACCGTATATCAGGAAGGCATGTATCTTGGTTACAAATATACGGAGACCAGATATGAGGATTATGTCAGCGGTACAGGAAATGCAGGCAACTACATCTACAGCGATGTTGTAAGCTATCCTTTCGGATACGGACTTTCCTACACCGATTTCGATTTCTCCAACCTTTCCGTTGAGAAGGAGGGAAAAGAATACAAGGTTTCCGTTGACGTAAAGAACACCGGAAACGTTGCCGGAAAGACTGCCGTTCAGATCTATGCGGCAAAGCCTTACGGCGAATATGCAAAGGCCAACAATATCCAGGTTCCTTCGGTTGAACTGGTGGGATTTGAAAAGTCCCCCGAACTTAAGCCCGGTGAGACAAAGACGGTGACTGCCATTGTAAATGAAAAGTTCCTTACTTCCTATGACACGGAAGGTGCAGGCACCTACATCACAATGGACGGAACATACTACCTTATCGCTGCGGAAGATGCGCATGAAGCAGTTAACAGCCTTCTTGCGGCAAAGGGCATGACGCCTGCAAACACTAACGGCAGGATGGATGCGGAAGGACATAAGGAACTTACCTGGGAGCTTAAGTACTCCTTTGACGACAAGACCTTCTCCGTGTCTTCAAAGACCGGAAATCCCATTACCAACGCTTTCTCCTTTGCAGACATAAACACCTACGAAGGCAGAGGCAACAACCATGTTGACTACTATTCAAGAGACAATTGGGAAGGAACCGTTAAGCTTCCCGAAAGAGCGGCAGACGGCACACTTATCAAGCATAACGCGGTTCTCACTTTGACACAGAAGATGGCAGACGACATGAGAAACCAGATGGATGCAAGCGTTGTCATCGAAAAGGGCGGAGAATACCCTGCATATGGTGAATTCAACGGCTATACACTTCTGGATTTTGTTGACGTTTCCTATGACAATGTTCTTTGGGAAAAGCTTCTGGATCAGCTCACATGGGATGAGACCGTTGACCTTCTTTCCAACGGAAGACACAAGACACAGGCCATTGCATCCGTTACAAAGCCCGGAACGGGCGACGAAAACGGCCCCAACGGCTTCAGTCAGACATATGCACACAAGAACCTTGCGGGAAGCGCATACAGCGGCCCCACCAACCCTCTGGCAGACAGGATCGGAGGTTTTGATGCTGAAGGCAATTACATTGCAGATCCCGACATCGAGGAAAAATACACTACAACCGGTTTCTCATCCAACGGTGTACTTGCGGCAACCTTTAACAGAGAGATCGCGGAAAAGGTGGGCAGACAGATAGGCGAAGAGGGATTATGGGGCGGCCAGTCCGGACTTCTCGGAATCGGTCTTAATATAATCCGTATTCCTTATGCGGGAAGAACCGCTGAGTATGTTTCCGAGGACGCAAATCTTTCGGGACTTATCTCCGCACCTGAGATCGCAGCCATCGAAAGCAAGGGCGTTCACTGCTTCATTAAGCACTGTGCCCTTAACGAATGTGAAACTGCCCGTCACGGCGTATGCACATGGGTAACCGAGCAGGCTCTTCGAGAAAATTACCTTCGAGCATTTGAGATCGGGTTCCAGGACGGAGGCGCATTCAACGTAATGACTTCCTTCAACCGTATGGGCGTTGAAGCTGTTGCCAACAGCATCACCTTCACACAGAGATTCTTGCGTAATGAATGCGGACTTCCCGGAATCGTTGAGACCGACTGTGCCGGAGACATGACAGACGGAGCACACGGCGAGGCATATGTTTCCAGGATCTGCAACGTTTACACAGGTGCCAGCGACCTGAACGAGTACAACTATGCGGCAGATGCTCCCGATTACACAGGAAGCGAATTTACATTTGCCGATTTTGCTCCTGTTTCCGAAGGCGGCAGCGGAGAGTACGGTAACCTTGGACAGTCTATGCGTGAGGCTGCAAAGAGGATCCTTTACTCAACACTGCATTCCAACGCAATGAACGGCATGACCAGCGACACAAGAGTTGTAAGGATCACTCCTTCATGGCAGAAGCTTATGATTGCTGCAGACATTGTGTTCGGCGTCTGCCTTGCATCATCTGTTCTCTGGCTTGCCATGTCCCTGCTTCTTGATAAAAAAAGACGCAACCTGTAGGTTTTAGGCAGTAGGAAGATCTGATACAACTTACCGGGAGAAAACAATATTCTCCCGGTTTTTATGATGAAAAGCTATAAAGGATGAAAATATGGAAATGACCTTAAGATGGTACGGTTCGAAATTCGACACCGTTACACTTAAACAGATCAGGCAGATCCCGGGCGTAAAAGGTGTGATCACCACTTTGTATTACAAAAAGCCCGGCGAAGTCTGGGAACAAAATGAGATCAGGGCGCTTAAGGACGAGGTGGAAGCCGCCGGCCTTAAGATCGCGGGCATAGAATCCGTCAATGTGTCCGATGCCATTAAGACGGGAAGTCCCGACCGCGACCGGGACATAGAAGCATATATTACAACGCTGGAAAACCTCGGCAAAGAAGATATACATCTTGTATGTTACAATTTTATGCCTGTTTTCGACTGGACCAGAACAGAACTTGCGAGAGTCAGGGAAGACGGTTCGACTGTCCTTGCATACACTCAGGAAGCGGTTGATGCTCTTGACCCCGAAAAGATGTTTGAATCCATTGCGGGAGACATGAACGGTACGGTCATGCCCGGCTGGGAACCCGAAAGAATGGCCCGTGTAAAGGAATTGTTTGGACTTTACAAGGACATTGATGATGAGAAGCTTTTTGCAAATCTCAAGTATTTCCTGGAAAAGATCATGCCTGTCTGCAACAGGTATGACATTAAAATGGCCATACATCCCGACGACCCCGCATGGAGCGTTTTTGGGTTGCCCCGCATCATCATAAACAAAAAGAACATATTGAGGATGATGGATATGGTGGATGATGTACATAACGGAGTCACCTTCTGTTCCGGCTCCTACGGCACCAGCCTTGACAACGACCTCCCCGACATGATAAGAAGTCTTAAGGGAAGGATACATTTTGCACATGTAAGAAATCTGAGATTCAATTCCCCCACGGATTTTGAAGAAGCGGCCCATCTTTCATCGGATGGCACATTCGATATGTATGAGATCATGAAAGCCCTGTACGATATAGGCTTTGACGGCCCCATCCGCCCCGACCACGGAAGGATGATCTGGGATGAGGTTGCAATGCCGGGCTACGGACTTTATGACAGAGCGTTGGGGGCAACCTACCTTAACGGCCTCTGGGAAGCCATCGAAAAAAGCAGCACCCGTGGCGTTTAGTGAAAAAGCTTTGAAAAAACGGAGTATTTATTATGATATTAAACAACAAAGGCATATCCGACAGAAGCGAGTGGGAGAAGAAAGGATATCTCCTCCCGGAGTTTGACAGAGCGGAAATGATAAAAAACACAAAAGAAGATCCTGTATGGATCCACTTTGGAGCAGGCAATATTTTCAGGGCTTTTCAGGCCAATGTATGCCAGAAACTTCTGAACGACGGCGTGATGAAAAGCGGACTTGTGGTGTGTGAGGGTTATGATTATGAGATCATCGAAAAAATGTACCGCCCTCATGATGACCTTGGGATCCTTGCAACTCTTAAGTCCGACGGGACCATTGAAAAGACAGTTGTTGCATCCGTCGGTGAGAGCCTGACGCTGGATCCGGAAAGCAAAGAGGAGATCGAAAGACTTCGGGAGATCTTCAGGTCCGACAGCCTTCAAATGGCATCCTTCACCATCACGGAGAAGGGGTATGCCCTGGCAAGCGCTTCCGGAGAGATATTGCCGTTTGTTGCCGACGATTTTGAAGCCGGTCCGGAAAAAGCAACGGGGTATATGGGAAAAGTCACTTCTCTTCTGTATGAGCGCTTTAAAGCAGGAAGGAAGCCTTTGGCCATGGTTTCCATGGACAACTGCTCCCACAACGGAGACAAGCTTCTGGCGGCTGTGAACGCCTTTGCGGCTCAGTGGTCGGAAAGGGGTCTTTGCGATAAAGCCTTTGTTGAATACGTTAATGACAAAACCAAGGTTTCCTTCCCCTGGACCATGATCGATAAGATCACTCCCAGACCGGACAAAAAGGTGGAGGAGGTTCTTGAAAAGGACGGCATGGAAGGGCTTTCCGCAATTGTCACGTCCAAAAACACTTACGTTGCGCCCTTTGTAAATGCCGAGGAATGTCAGTATCTTGTGATCGAAGACATGTTTCCCAACGGAAGACCTGAACTGGAAAAAGCCGGCATAATCTTTACGCACAGGGAGACCGTGGACAAGGTTGAGAAAATGAAGGTCTGCACCTGCCTCAACCCTCTCCATACCTGCCTTGCGGTCTACGGATGCCTGCTGGGGTTCACCGGAATTTCGGATGAAATGAAGGATGAAACCTTAAACAGAATGGTTAACCTGATCGGGTACAAGGAAGGGCTTCCCGTGGTTGTGGATCCCGGTGTGCTGGATCCCGGAGAATTCCTGGATGACGTTCTTACAAAAAGGATCCCCAATCCGTTTATGCCGGACACTCCACAGCGAATAGCAACGGACACATCGCAAAAACTTGCGATCCGTTTCGGAGAGACCATCAAGGCATATGCAAAAAGCAGCGACTTAAAGGTTTCCGACCTTAAGCTCATTCCCCTTGTTTTTGCGGGATGGCTCAGATACCTTATGGCAGTTGACGATGATGGGAAAATCTTTGAATTAAGCCCCGACCCCCTTCTTCCGGAAATACGCGGCTATGTTAAGGACATAAGGCTTGGACAGCCTGAAGGTGCAGTGGACAAGATCGCTCCAGTCCTTGAAAACAGTAAGATATGGGGCGTGGATCTGAAACAGGTCGGGCTATACGACACGGTGGCAGGGCTTTTCACGGAACTGATCGCAGGACCCGGTGCTGTCCGTAAAACACTCAACAAATATGTAGGATAGAATATGAACAAGAGAAAAGCTTTTTTTCTGAACGACAACTGGACATTTGAAAAAGAGGGCAAAACCGAGAAAATAAGCATTCCCCACACATGGAACGCGCTTGACGGTCAGGACGGGGGAAACGACTATTTTCGCGGAACATGCCGCTATTCCCGTTCCTTTGATCTTGTAAAGGAACCGAAAAAAGAATACTTTCTGCAGTTTGACGGCGTGAATGCTTCGGCGGAAGTGACTCTTAACGGCACAAAGCTTGGATGTCACGACGGAGGTTATTCCACGTTCCGTTTCCGCGTGACTGACGTCCTTAATGACAGCAATGAACTTACTTTAAGCGTTTCAAATGAAAAGAATGACAGAGTCTATCCCCAGATGGCGGATTTCACCTTTTACGGAGGTATATACAGGGATGTGACCCTGATCTCCGTGCCCGAATGCCACTTTGATCTTCTGGAGTTTGGAACTCCGGGGATCAGAGTCACGGGAGCCTATGAGGGCGACATAACAAAGGTCCATATAAAGGCATACACCGAAGAACTTCATGAGAAGGATCCGGGGAATTATGACAGTTTCTGCCTGAACTTCAGGATCATTGACGCAGATGGAAACATCGTTTCGGAAGTCCGGGACATTAAGGCATCGGACGGAGAAGCGGTTCTTATGGTTCCCGCCCCCATTTTGTGGGACGGCATAAGGAACCCCTATCTTTATAGGGCGGAAGCAGGACTTGTTTATAAAGATGAAAACGGACAGGAAGAAAACGAATGTGACACAGTAACCGCAAAATTCGGCATCAGAACCTTCAGAGTGGATCCGGAAAAGGGATTTATCCTTAACGGAAGAAGCTATCCACTTCATGGTGTTTCAAGGCATCAGGACTACAAGGGGATCGGAAATGCTTTAGCAAAAGTCCATCACGAAAAGGACATGGAGCTCATACGTGAACTTGGAGCAAACACTGTCCGCCTGGCCCACTATCAGCACAGCCAATATTTTTACGACCTCTGTGACAGGTACGGCCTTATTGTCTGGGCAGAGATTCCCTATATCTCCGGTCATCTTGAAAACGGCAACGGAAACACAGTTTCGCAGATGAAAGCGCTTATTACCCAGAACTACAATCACCCTTCCATCGTGACCTGGGGACTTTCCAATGAGATCACCATCGCTCGGGGAAGACGTAAGGCCATGCTTGAAAACCACAAAGTTCTGAACGACCTTTGTCATGAAATGGACCCGCATCGGTTTACGACTCTGGCGTGCTATGCCATGTGCAATCCTTTTTCAAAGATCGCCCATCTTTCCGACGTTGTGGGCTTTAATCTCTATCTCGGATGGTATGTTCCGGGACTATGGCTTAACAGGCTTTTCATCAGTCTGTTTCATAAAATATACCCCGGCAGGTGTCTCTGTTATTCCGAATACGGAGCGGAAGCCATGACAGGACTTCACAGCAGCAGACCACGCCGCGGCGACCATACCGAGGAATATCAGGCTGTTTACCACGAATATCTTATAAAATGCTTCGCAAAGTATCCTTTTCTCTGGTCAACCTATGTGTGGAACATGTTTGATTTTGCCGCCGATGCAAGAAACCAGGGCGGTGAGCCCGGCATGAACCACAAGGGACTTGTAACCTTTGACAGAAACACAAAGAAGGATTCCTTCTATCTATACAAAAGCTATTGGAACCCGGAACCCATGGTCCACATCACGTCCAAGCGCTTTAAAGAAAGAAGGAACAGGGATATTCAGATCAAGGTCTATTCAAACGCGGATTCCGTGAGGCTTTTTGTAAACGGCAGAGAGCTTTCCGAAAAGGAAGCCGATCACGTTTTTCTGTGGAAAGTGAAACTTTTGGACGGGGAAAACAGGATCGAAGCAAAGATCAAGCTTAAAAACGGAGAAGAGATCGGTGACTGTGCGGTTTTCACAAGGAAAGACAATGCCGAAGATTATTCTCTTAAGAAAAACACAGCCGGATCTTCCAACTGGATGTAAGGAGAACATATGTCAGACACATCAAATTCCATAAACAGGGCAAAAAAATACCAGCTTATGCTGTTCCCATTAAATAACGGCGCAACCAACGTCTATTATGTTCTTGTGCTGAGCTATGTGGCAACCTTCGGTTCCAATGTGCTTACGCTTGGAGTCATATTTGCATCGGTTATGGTAACAGCCATGAGACTTTGTGACGCCATCACCGACCCCATCATCGGCGCCGTGATGGACAGGACCAACGGCAGATTCGGAAAATTCCGGCCCTTTATGCTTATTGGAAATGCCGTAATGGCTCTTTCCGTCCTTGCGCTCTACTGCCTTACGCCCTTTATCCCTTCAAACGCGGTGGGTGTCAGATATGCAGCCTTTGTCCTTCTCTATTTTTTCTGGGTCATCGGCTACACCTTCCAGACTGCCTGCACGAGATCGGGACAGACGGTTCTCACATCCGACCCGAAACAGAGACCGTTGTTCACGATATTTAACACCGTGGGCTCCCTGGCGGGCATGGGCATCATGCAGTTTTTGGCGCCGATTCTCAGGGCCAACGTTGCAGATTACAGTGACCCTGCATTCTACCGCGTGTTTGCACCCGTCGGAATAGGCCTGTCCGTAGTTCTTACGATCCTTGCGGTGATCGGGATCTGGGAAAAGGACAAGCCGGAGTTCTTCGGCATCGGCGGAGAAAAGGCAGAGAGGATTGAGATAAAAGAATATATTGAGATCATCAAAAACAACGACCCTCTTAAGCGGCTCATGGTTGCGGGGGCAGGCTGCAAGCTGGCTCTTTCGGTGGCCAACAACACCACAGTCCTTTGCATGCTCTACGGCTCCATGATGGGAGACTACGACGCTCTCTATCTTCCCATGATGATCGTGGGATATGCTTTCAGTGTTCCTTTCTTTGCCCTTACGGTGAGAACGTCCCAAAAGCACGGCCAGAAAAAGTCGCTGCTTAAATACGTTTCCGTCGCTCTCGTTTGCTACGTGGGAGTTCTGGTGCTTTTAAGCCTTTGGGGCAGAAGCCCGGCCTTTAACCTTCGGTTCGTTTCTGACGGAAAGATCGCGATCAACCTTTATACGATCCTTTTCATTGCTTTTTTTGGCGTGGGCTACGGTGCATATTATGCAACTGCGGATATGCCGATTCCCATGGTGGCCGACTGTTCCGACTATGAAACCTACAGGTCGGGAAAATATATCCCCGGTGTAATGGGTACACTGTTCTCGCTGGTTGACAAGCTTGTGTCCTCCCTTTCCGCAACCATTGTGGGACTTGCTGTAAGCATCATCGGACTCAGATCACTTCCCACGGCGGAAACACCCTATACGGGCGGGATGAACACGGTCGTGATCGTTCTTTTCTGTGTTCTTCCCGTGATTGCATGGCTTGTGACCATCCTTTTCATGAGAAAATATTCTCTGACAAGAGAAAAAATGGAAGAGATCCAGGAGGTCAACAGAAAGAGAAAGAAAGCTGTTTCGGAAGGCATGTCTGTAGCCGAAGCCATGGAAAGATTCAGGTGACTCACAAAAAAGACAGCAGCCGCGGGGCTGCTGTCTTTTAATATGCCGAAACAAATCTTTCGTCGGTAAATTCATATTTTCCGTACCTGCTGTAAAGCAGGGCAAGATAATCGTGAGTAGTTCTCAGGGCTTTATCGACCATGTCCGGAGTAATGAGTCCCGCTTTTGAGGCGTCCGCCAACTCATCCAGGTCTGCAACCTCAATGAGGCCGTTGGGATTTACGATCACATCCACCAGCAGATCCTGATAAACAATTGCCCGTACTCCCGGCTCGCCTCCGGTCAGCAGATACTTGTCCGCGCCGTTCCTCAGATTACAGGTCCTTTCAACGTCCAGAGCTTCTTCTCCGCATTCCGTAACGATGTCGCAGTACCAGTGAAGGAAGTTGCCGTCTTTGTCTATGATCTTGGAGATCTTAATGCCTTTCTTGCGGTAATAGGTGGACATTCCCCGGGCAAAATCGCTGCGTGGTTTGAGAGAATTCCATCTTGTGGCGATGAGATCGTCGTTGTAGGCGATGATCTCATCATCCTTCAGAAATGTCAGTTCATTGGGTATGAAACGACGTCGGAAAAGCACGATCTTCTCGGACATAACGGACTCCTTTTTAAAGAAAAAATCTTTGGTGCAACTACTTTTTCCAGGTGCTGGGGCTAATGAGCAACAGCATGGGGATGATCTCAAGTCTTCCGAATAGCATGTCAAATATCATTACAACCTTCGATGTGGAAGAAAACATTGCAAAACTGTCTCCCACGCATATGTCCGCAAGACCTACGCCGATGTTGTTGTAGGTGGACATTACGGCTGCGAAGGTTGTCTGAAAATCAAAACCGTCCAGAGCGATAAGTAAAGTCGAAAGTGCAAGTATGATCACATAAGTAATGAAAAGTCTGTTTGTTGAAGCGAGAACTTCCTCCGAAACCGCTTTGCCGTCTGCTTTGATGGTGGTGATGCGGTTGGGATGGATCTGTTTGCGCACATCTCTTCCCACCTGTTTTACGAGGAGAAGGATCCTGGCTACTTTGAAACCGCCGCCCGTGGAACCGGCGCAGCCACCCACGAACATCAGTGTAAAGAAGATCACGTGGGTGAAGGTGGGCCATTCTCCGAAGTCTGCTACGGTGTAACCGGTGGTGGTCATGACGGAAGCACAGGAGAAGAATACGGCGATGAGGTTTTTGCCCAGACCGTAGCCCTTTATGGCGAGATCTGCGATCATGAGGATGACGGCACCGAAGTATATGCCCATGTACCATTTGATCTCTTCAAGATGAAGGGCTTCCTTGAACCGCTTCATTATCAGCAGGTAGTAGAAGGAAAAGTTCAAACCGAAGAGGAGCATGAATACGGTGGTGACGATCTTCACGTAATCCGAGAAGGAAGCCACGGAATCGTTAAGAACTCCGAAGCCGCCGGTTCCGGCTGTTCCGAATGTGTGGCATATGGCCTGGAACACATTTATGGAAGGATCGAATACGATCAGCAGGAACTCTAAAAGAGTAAGTGCGATGTATAGTTCGTAAAGGATGATGGCTGTTTTCTGCGCCTTGGGCACCAGCTTGCTGACGGTGGGACCCGGGCTTTCCGCCTTCATGAGGGAAAGTGGCGAACCTCCCGCCATGGGCATGATGGCCAGGATGAAGACCAGAACTCCCATGCCGCCCAACCAGTGGGTGAAGCTTCGGAAGAAGAGATTGCAGTGAAGCATGACTTCCACGTCTCTTACAATGCTGGCTCCGGTGGTGGTGAAGCCCGACACCGTCTCAAAGACCGCATCGAGATAGTTGGGTATGTCACCGGTGACCCTGAAGGGAACTGCACCGATGAGGGACATCAGGATCCAGCTGAGGGAAGTGGCAACAAAGCCTTCCTTACCGTAAAATCCCTTTGCCACGGAATCTTTTTTTACGAGCACCTTCGTAATGAAAAGGGCAAGAAGGACGCAGACCGCAGCTGTGACACCGTAGGCCAGAACGCCTTCGTATTCTTTGTATATAAGGCCTACCAGAGCGGGAAGCAGGAAGAAGACTCCCTCCAGTCCCACAACGAAGCCCAGAATTCTGTAAACGCCTTTAAAATTCATAAATTCCCCCGAGACTCATTAGTTAAGGATGTCGCGGATATCGTTGAGACCTTTTATGGTGGTGACGATGACCACGGTATCATTCAACTGTATCATATCGCTTCCGGAAGGAGTGATGATCTTTTTGCCGCGAACGATGGCTGCCACCAGGATCTGAGGCTTGATGGAGAGTTGAGCCAGCGGAACGTTCAGAACTTCACTTTCTTCGGAAATGGAGAACTCAAGTCCTTCTACGGCACCGTCCATGAGTTCGTAAAGGGCTTCCACGTTGGAACCCTTGGCGCTTCCCATGGAAGCTCTTACGTGCTGGAGGATGTATTCAGCGGTAAGTTCTCTGGGGATCACTATGCTGCCCAGAGGAAGAGATGCGATGATGTCATCTTTTTGGAGTTTCTGGATCCTGGTGATCTGCTTGCACTCGGGAGCCACCTTATTGGCATATAAGCTCAGGAAGATGTTTTCCTCGTCAACGGTGGTGAGGGCCACAAAAGCGTCCATGCTCTCGAGTCCGTTTTCCAGAAGAGTGTCGCGGTTCTCCGCGTCGCCGTGGATGACCTCTACTCTTGAAAGCTGGGAACTGAGCAGCTGGCAGCGGTTGTGATCGCTCTCGATCACCTTGACGTTGATGCCCGCATCCGACAGCATTTCCGCGAGATAGTAGCCGGTGGTTCCCCCACCCGCTATCATTACGTCCTTAATGGATTTTAAGGATGAATTGCTTACAGTGTTATAGAAGGTGGATATGTAAGACTTGGGGAGGATGACCGAGATCACGTCTCCCTCGGTGAGTACGGTTCCTGCGTTGGGGATGGAAATGTTTCCGTCATGAACATGTATGCATATGAGAACCTTACGGTCGAATTTCTTGGAGATCTCCAGCACCTTGAGCCCGTTCAGCACGGAATCGGCGGTGACTTTAACCTTCAGCAGTTCCACACGGCCGTTGGCAAAGGAATCCACCTCCAGAGCATTTGGTATGCTGATGAGACTGTAGATCTCTTTTGCGGCTGCCAGCTCGGGGTTGATGATCATGGACATTCCGATGGCGTTCTTGAAGAAATTACGCTCAGGAAGATACTCGGGCTTTCTTACGCGGGCAATGGTGGAGCAGAGAGGATTGGCCTTTTTGGCGATCATACAGCTGATCATGTTCATCTCGTCTTCACTGGTGACGGCGATGAGAATGTCGGCGCTTTTTACGCCCGCATCCTTGAGAGCCGAAAAAGTGGTACCGTTGCCGACTACCGCCTGTACATCAAGATTTGCAAGGGCGGGAGCCAGTTTTGCCTCATTTGTGTCTACCAGAGTCACATCATGGCTTTCCTTTGAAAGATGCTCCGCGATGATGTAGCCGACGCGTCCGCATCCAACAATGATAACGTTCATACAGTTTTCCCTTCATAAATGAAAAAGATATATTTGGCACATTATATCACTTTGGAAACCGATTCGCAATCCTGCCCCTCTCCGACGCACTGTTTAACAAAGTTTTTATACCATTTTCACACAAAGTGTGCTAATATCATTCTTGTATACGCTGAACAGTATGTAATATGCGGTTTGAAAATTTTCAGAAAACACCAAGGGCGCTTATGAAGAACACCATCGGAAAATCTCTGACAATGTTGTTGCAGGTGGGAATTACCATGATGGTACCCATTTTTCTCTGTGTTGCCCTGGCAGTTTGGCTTGACAGTGTTTTCGACACCATAGCTTTTATGCCGGTGTTTCTTATTCTCGGAATAGGTGCTGCATTCAGAAATGCGTGGCTTCTTGTAAAAAGCTATACAAAAAATGACAGATCCACGGAAGCCAAAGCCATTGACGAGATCAGAAAACTTAAAGAAGAGGCAAAAAAGAATGGCAGAAAAGATTAGGGATATGCTTTCCGATAAAGGGAAAAGAACACTTCTGGAACTTCTGACCGGAGTCGTCGTATATGATATGGCCGCATTGGCCGTAGGAGCTTTTGTATTGTTTTTTTATAAATACAACTATCACGCATATGTTCCGGGAATCCTTTTGGGAATGTCGGTGGCCTGGTTCATGGTCATTCACATGTATCACGTGCTGGAAAAAGCCATGCTGTGCGACAAGAAGCATGCCAAGAACAAAACAAAGCTCGGAGCCCTTGTGAGAATGTTTGTTATGGTGGGAGCACTCATTGTTTCCGCTGTTCTCCCGGCCTACATCTCCATGGTGGGAGTGATGGTTGGGATCTTTGCATTGAAGATTGCGGCATTAACACAGCCGTTGATCGATAAAGTTTTTTCTAAATTCGTGAAGAAGGAGGAATAAAAAGTGGTTTCTGTACTGAACGCGGCCCCGATCACGTCAGGCGTTGCGGCAGCCGCCGCAGAGGAAGAAGAACTTCAGCTGGGCGTCAACGGTCTCATAAAACTTGATCTGTTCGGGCATACGGCTTGGATCACCACGACTCACGTAAACCTCTTGATCATAGTTGTGGTCATATGCATTCTTGCTCTGATCGCCAACCGGAAGATCAAAAAGGCTACTGAGGATTCGGTACCCGGACCCTTCCTGAACATCGTAGAGATCATTGTTGAACTGATCGACAACCTGACCAGGAACAACATGGGTGAGAAACACGGAGCGAAGTTTTCGAATTACATCGGAACGCTGTTCCTCTATCTCATTTTTGCAAATCTCGCCGGTCTGTTCGGACTCAGGGCGCCTACCGCCGATTACGGTGTACCTCTCGGACTTGCGCTGATTACTTTCGGCATCATCCATTACAACGGATTCAAGTACGAGAAAGCAGGGCACATCACGAAACTGTTCAAGCCCGTTATACTTACACCGATCAATATCATCGGAGAAGTTGCGACACCCATGTCCATGTCATTGCGTCTTTTCGGAAACGTAATGAGTGGAACGGTAATGCTGGGACTTCTGTACGGCTTACTTCCGAAAGTCCTTAAACTGTTCATATGGCCGGGCTTCGGATTTCTGCATGCCTACTTCGATGTATTCTCGGGCGCCATCCAGTCATATGTATTCGTTATGCTGACGATGGTCTTCACGGCACAATGCTTTGGAGAAGAAAGTTAAAACACTTTAGTTATGAAGAAAAAAACTATTTAGGAGGAACAATTTTATGGGTAATATTACAGACAGAGGATTAATTTTGGCTTGCTCGGCTATAGGTGCCGGAATCGCAATGATCCCCGGTATCGGACCCGGTGTTGGTCAGGGTATCGCCGCCGGTCTCGGTGCAAATGCGGTAGGACGCAATCCCGGAGCAAAGGGCGACATCATGTCTACCATGCTTCTCGGACAGGCCGTAGCAGAAACAACAGGTCTTTATGGTTTCGCAACCGCCATCATTCTTATGTTTGCAAATCCGCTCATCGGAAAGCTTTGATTGAGAAAAACCTTGAAGGAGGCCAAAATGTACTATTTGGTTATATTGGAAAGTACGATGGAAGACGAACTTTTCCACATTGATTTTCAATTGGGCTTTGATGCATTAGTACAAATGCTTGCCGTAGGCTTCCTTTTCTTCTTTCTTTCCTACATCCTTTGGAATCCTGCAAGGGAGATGCTGAGAAAGCGTAAGGAAAAGATAAAGAATGAAATGGAAACTGCCAAGGCTGATATGGCTGAGGCCATGTCGTTAAAGAGCGAATATGAGGAAAAGCTTCAGAACGCAGATAAGGACGTTGACGAAATTCTTTCAGAGGGCAGAAAGAAAGCCCTTGCCCGTGAGAATCAGATAGTTGAAGAAGCTAATGAGGAAGCGAAGAAGATCCGTGAACGTGCAGAGCGTGAAATCGAACTGGAAAAGAGCAAGGTCAAGGATGAGGTCAAGCACGAGATGATCAACGTGGCAAGCGCCATCGCAGGTAAATTCGTTGCTAAGGAGCTGAGCGAAAAAGAGCAGTCCAAACTCATCGATGACACACTTGAAGAAATGGGTGAAGATACATGGCGAAGCTGATATCAAATACATATGCCGAGGCTCTGTTTGAACTGGCTGTAGAAGGCAACAAAATAGACGACCTTTACGCACAGATTGATATGCTTGAGAAATTGTTTTCGGAAAACCCCGAATTCGTAAATCTCCTGAGCCATCCTCATATCACACAGGAAGAGAAGGTCGCTGCTCTGGAAAGCACTCTGAAGGGCAGGGTCGACGACGAGATCCTGGGCCTTCTCAAGATCATTACAGAGAAGGACAGGGCAGGAGAGATCGAAGCCATATTCGAAAACTTCCGCGCGAAGGTGTACGATCACAAAAAGATCGGTGTCGTATATGTTACCTCCGCCACAGGATTGAACGAAGCCCAGAGATCGAAAATTGAGGCAAAACTTCTTAAGACCACCGGTTTTAAGAGTCTCGAAACACATTATTCCGTAGATGAAAAACTTGTGGGCGGAATGGTGATCAGGATCGGAGACAGAGTTGTGGATTCTTCCGTAAGATCCAAGATCGAGAAGATGACTTCAGAACTCCGTAAGGTGAGCCTGAATTAGATATGCAACTAATGAATGAAAGGAAGGTGCCATAACCTTGAATTTAAGACCTGAAGAAATTAGTTCGGTTATAAAAGAGCAGATAAAGAGATATGCCGACAAGCTCGAAGTATCCGATGTGGGTACTGTAATTCAGGTCGCAGACGGTATCGCACGTATCCACGGACTGGAGAAAGCCATGCAGGGAGAACTTCTTGAGTTCCCCGGGGAAGTATACGGCATGGTATTGAACCTGGAAGAGGATAACGTAGGTGCGGTACTTCTCGGCGATTCGAAGAGCATTGCCGAAGGCGATACGGTAAAGACCACCGGCAGGGTGGTTGAAGTTCCCGTTGGCGACGCCATGCTGGGCAGAGTTGTAAATGCTCTGGGACAGCCCATTGACGGCAAGGGACCCATCGCGACCACAAAGCACAGACAGATCGAGCGTGTTGCATCCGGCGTTATTTCAAGAAAGTCGGTTGATACACCTCTTCAGACCGGTATCAAAGCTATCGACTCCATGATCCCCCTCGGACGCGGTCAGCGTGAGCTCATCATCGGTGACCGTCAGACAGGTAAGACAGCCATAGCCATCGATACCATCATCAATCAGAAGGGACAGAACGTAAAGTGCATATATGTTGCCATCGGCCAGAAAGCATCCACCGTTGCTTCCCTTGTTTCAACCCTTGAAGAATACGGTGCAATGGATTACACCACGGTTGTTGCCGCTACGGCATCCGAGCTTGCACCTCTTCAATACATAGCTCCTTACTCAGGATGCGCCATCGGCGAAGAGTGGATGGAGGCAGGACAGGATGTTCTCGTGGTCTATGATGACCTTTCCAAGCATGCTGCCGCTTACCGTACACTTTCACTGCTTCTGAAGCGTGCTCCCGGACGTGAAGCTTATCCCGGTGACGTTTTCTACCTTCACTCAAGACTTCTTGAGAGAGCTGCAAGACTTTCCGACGAATTCGGCGGAGGTTCCCTTACAGCCCTTCCCATCATCGAGACCCAGGCAGGCGACGTTTCCGCATACATTCCCACGAATGTTATCTCCATTACAGACGGTCAGATCTACCTGGAGACCGAAATGTTCAATTCCGGTTTCCGTCCCGCGGTTAACGCAGGTCTCTCTGTTTCCAGAGTAGGCGGTTCGGCACAGATCAAGGCCATGAAGAAGATCTCCGGTCCCATCCGTATCGAACTTGCACAGTACCGTGAACTTGCTGCTTTCGCTCAGTTCGGTTCCGATCTGGATGCAGATACCAAGGAAAAGCTTGAACAGGGCGCCCGCATCAAGCAGGTGCTTAAGCAGCCCCAGTACAAGCCCATGCCCGTCGAGAAGCAGATCATCATTATCTATGCGGCTGTTAACAAATATCTTCTTGATATCGCTGTTGAAAGAGTACAGGATTTTGAGAGAGAATTATTTGAGTTCATAGACACCAAATACCCTGAGATCCCCGAGAAGATCAAGACCGAGAAGGTTATTTCAGACGATACCGATGCGGCTCTTAAGAAAGCGATCGTGGAATTCAAGGCACAGTTCAGGTAGGGAGCGTGACGAACAATGGCTTCGATGAGAGACATTAAAAGAAGAAAGCAGAGCATTCAGAGCACGGGTCAGATAACCAAGGCTATGAAGCTGGTCTCCACTGTTAAGCTGCAGAAGTCCAAGACAAAAGCGGATCAGACAAAGCCGTATTTCAAGTATATGTATGCGGCTATGTGCGAGATCCTTTCCAAGTCCGGAAACATCGATCATCCTTACCTTAAGGGAGATCCTTCCAAGAAGAAAGGCATCATCGTCATTTCTTCCAACCGCGGACTTGCCGGGGGCTACAACTCCAATATCGTAAAGCTGGTCATGGGTTCCGACATCCCCAAGGAAGACTGCGTGATCTACGCAGTGGGCCGTAAGGGTAAGGAAGCTCTGGCACGCAGAGGATATGAAGTGGCCGAGGATTACTCCGAGGCTATGGGAGGTCCCATCTTCGATGACGCCATTGCCATCGGCAGAAAGGTGATCCAGGATTTCAATGACGGTAAGATCGGATCCATCTATCTTGCCTACACGGACTTCAAGAACACAGTAAGTCACATCCCCACTTTCTCTCAGCTTCTTCCGGTGAGCGATCCCGTGAAGCCCGAGGAAGAGGAGGATGACGAAGACAAGCTCCTGTTCATGAACTTTGAACCCGAAGCTGAAGAAGCTTTCTCTATGATAATCCCGCTCTATGTCAATTCCATGATATACGGCGGTCTGATGCAGGCTTTCGCCAGTGAGAACGGCGCAAGAATGCAGGCAATGGATTCGGCAACAAACAACGCAACGGAGATGATCTCAGACCTGACTCTCAAGTTCAATCGTGCTCGTCAGAGTGCCATTACTCAGGAGATCACGGAGATCGTCGGCGGTGCAAATGCAATCAGTTAACAAGCAAAGGAGTGAAAAACAGTGGCTAAAACAGGTAAGATCACTCAGATAATCGGTGCGGTACTTGATATAAAATTCCCCAAGGATGCCCTTCCCGAGATCAATGAAGCCGTAAAGATCAAGTTCGGCGGCAAGGTTCTCACAGTGGAAGTTGCACAGCACCTGGGCGATGACACCGTAAGATGTATCGCCATGGGTCCTACGGACGGTCTTGTCCGAGGCATGGAAGCGGAAGCTACGGGAGCACCCATCACCGTTCCCGTGGGTGAGAACACTCTGGGAAGAATGTTCAACGTACTGGGAGAGCCGATCGATGAGAAGCCTGCACCCGAAAATGTTAAATATCTCCCCATCCACAGAAAGGCACCTGCATTTGAGGAACAGTCCACAAAGGCAGAGATGCTGGAGACAGGCATAAAAGTCGTTGACCTTCTGTGCCCTTATCAGAAGGGTGGTAAGATCGGACTTTTCGGCGGTGCAGGAGTCGGTAAGACAGTTCTTATACAGGAGCTCATCACGAACATCGCTACGGAGCACAACGGATACTCCGTATTCACAGGTGTAGGTGAGCGTACAAGAGAAGGAAACGATCTCTACTATGAAATGAAAGAATCCGGAGTTCTGGAGAAGACCACCATGGTCTTCGGTCAGATGAACGAGCCCCCCGGGGCCAGAATGAGAGTAGGTCTTACGGGACTTACCATGGCCGAGTACTTCCGTGATCAGTCCGGAAAGGACGTACTTCTTTTTATTGACAACATCTTCCGTTTCACTCAGGCCGGTTCCGAAGTGTCCGCACTTCTGGGACGTATGCCTTCCGCCGTAGGTTACCAGCCTACACTTCAGACGGAAATGGGTGCATTGCAGGAAAGGATCACATCCACAAGAAACGGATCCATTACTTCCGTTCAGGCGGTTTACGTTCCTGCGGATGACTACACGGATCCCGCTCCCGCTACCACTTTCGCCCATCTGGATGCCACCACGGCTCTTTCCAGATCCATCGTAGAACTTGGTATCTATCCTGCGGTTGATCCTCTTGAATCCACATCAAGGATCCTTGATCCCAGGATCGTGGGCGAGGAGCATTATCGCGTTGCCCGCGGTGTTCAGGAGATCCTGCAGCGTTACAAGGAATTACAGGATATCATCGCCATCCTCGGTATGGACGAACTTTCCGAGGAAGACAAGCTCCTGGTTGCCCGTGCAAGAAGAGTGCAGAGATTCCTTTCTCAGCCTTTCCATGTAGCAGAGCAGTTCACAGGTCTTGAGGGACGTTACGTTCCCATTTCCGAAACCATCAGAGGTTTCAGCGAGATCCTTGAAGGAAAGTATGATGACATTCCCGAAAGCTACTTCCTTAATGCGGGAAGCATAGATGATGTTATTGCGAGAACGAAAAAGTAGGAGGGTGAGCCATGGCAGATGACGGTAAACTCCTGAAACTCCGGGTGATCAGCCCTGACAGGGTCTTCTTTGAGGGCGATGCGGATTTCGTTGAGCTCAGAACTTCGGAAGGAGAGATTGGTGTCTATAGGGCACATATTCCCCTTACTTCCATTCTCGTGCCGGGACTTTTAAAGATCCATCTTGACGGTAATGTCAGGATCGCAGCTCTTCACAACGGTTTTGTGGAGATCCTCCCCGACAGGATCACCGTTCTGGCGGAGTCCGCCGAATGGCCCGACGAGATCGATGTTGAACGCGCCGAAAACGCAAAGAAACGTGCGGAAGACAGATTGAGGAGCGGTGACGAAAATGTCAACGTTGCCCGGGCAGAACTTGCGCTTCGTAAGGCGCTCATAAGGATCGAGGCATCGAGCTTCTCACAGAAATGATCCATATGTGAAAAACGGGACAGGTCAAAGCCTGTCCCTGTTTTTATGGGTTTTATTCTCTTTCCCAGACTACTGTGAAGACGTTTCCGTTCATTCTCATCCGTTCCGAAAATTCTTCTATGGGGTCCGAGTACTCTTTATAGGTCAAAGGATCTATGTAGGTCACATAGAAAGGAGTGTATTCGGTGATGATCACGGTCTTTCCGGGTTCCGGCATGGCGTAGACGGGAAGATCCCTGAATACGTAGTAAAGAACTTCCGAAAGAGTTGCTCCCGTAAGGGATATGGGATCCTCGATGCCCTTTTCCAGAAGTTTTCTTGCTTTCTCCACCGTGGCTCCCGAAACCGCGGAGGTCCTGTTGGCCACACCCCTTTCCCAGATGGCAAATCCTGTGCTGTCGGTGACCACTCCCACGGTTTCCACAGTATCCGCAAGGGCGATGGCTTCGTGGAGGGTTTTCCTGATCCCCAGGATCTTTCCGTAGGAATATACGGCATATTCATTCTCGGAAGACTCCAGCGCATCGATCCTGACGGTGGTGGAACCGTTTATCACGGTGATCTTTGCACTGTCGGTGTGGGGCAGGGAGTTAAGATAGTAGCCGTAGGGAAGGGATATGTAGTACTCATCCATCATCTTCTTTGTTACACGCACATCCACCGTAAAGCCTGTCCTGTCGGGGTCGTTTCGGATCAGGATGTGGTCTTCCTCAGTGGGGATGTAACCCTCACCCGAAGGATTATCCGTCACTCTGGTGAGTCTTATGGAAGTGTCCGTGGCTTCCGCTGCGGTAACGTAAGTTCCGGGAACGGAATAGAGCTTCAGCATTTCTTCGTTTTTGTCAAGGATACAGAGTTCCGACACGGGATAGTAAACCGTACCGTCGGAGTAGGCGGCGGAATCGGCAAGATCTCCGAAGCCGCAGACCATGTTGCTTCCGATGGAGTCGTAGAGGATGACCACATCATGACCTCTGTTGTTCATGGTTTTGATCCTGTCTTCTTCGGGGAAGAGGAGAAAGATCTCCGAAGGGTCACCCTTCTCCTGCCATGCGTAGTAGGCTTCTTCCTTGCTGAACACAGCCTTTTCCACCGGCTCTTTCGACAACGTGTTCAGTACTCCGGTGGTGAGATTGTAGGAGTAGAGCGTGTCATAGGCTGTAAAATAAAGGATGTCGGTGTTGTTGAGATAGGCAAACCCGCCCATTTCGGCACTTATATGCCTATAGGTCTTTGCAATGGGAACAAAGAGCAGTTCTTTGATGCGGTTTTCCGAACGGTAGTATTCGTAGAGCAACAGCCCGGTTTTTCCTTCATATTCTCCGCTATTTATGTAGCCCGACACCATGAACGCCAGATCTCCGTTCTCGTCCATCCTGAGGACGCTGATGTCATGCATGTCATTTACATCCGAAGGAGCCTTGGCGCCTATGTTCATGGAGAAGACCGTGATGATCTCGTTTTCTGCCGCATTGTAATAGTAGAGGGTGTGATTTCTTACGAAACACATCATACTGTTGTCTGAGGTGGAGAGGATATCCGCCTTTTTTGATGCGGATATGCCAAGTTTCAGCTGATCCAGGGCGATACTTGCAAGGGAAGGATCGAAGGTAGCTTCCAGATCCCTTTCGTAGTTCATAAGGAAGATGCTGCCTGTTCCCAGGTTTATCCTGAATTTCTCCGTGACGAGACAGGTCTCGGTGCCGGAGTCTGTTTCCAGAGAAACGGAATAGTCCAGTCTTGCCACCATGATGTATTTGTAAAGCTCAGTAACGGTGACCGTGACATCCGAGATCACCTTCGGTTCCAGATCGCCCCAGCACACCATGTAATAGGAGTCATATATGTCCACATGGGAATAGGTGGTGCCTTCGCCACGGTATTTGCTTTCAAGATAGGGGATCACGAAGTCGATGTTTTTGGTGAGGCAGGCATCGGAAAAGTCTTTTATGAAAGCCACCTTTTCGGAAAAATAGGCTTCGTCATATTGCTTGAAACGGTAATAGAAATAAACCCTTCGGCTGGATGAGGTGATGAGGACCGCTTCCACGGCATATTCCCTGGAGTAGACAAGGTCATTGTTGATCTTGATACGGGCGCGTTTTCCCGTTTCCGTCAGGTCGAATGCGCTGACCTGACCGTCGGCGATGGCACGGCCGGTGGCGGTGTCGTAAACGGTGTAAAGGAGTTTTCTCACTTCCTCGCCCCGTTCCGCGATGTTCAGGTACATGGCATTGTCGGATTCAATGGAAACAAAACATTCCCTTACGGAAAGGGGGTCGATCTTGGCGGTGTAGCCGTAAAGTCTGTTAACGTTCACGTTGTCCGAGTCCAGTGTGACCACAGGAAGGATGCTGTCCGCAGGATCCGTGAGTTCCACCTTCTCGTCGGAAAGGGTCTCGGTCATCCTGTTCCCAAAAAACAGAAGGGCAGCGATAAATAATGCTATTAAATATATTGTTTTAAAAAAATATTTCATGTACAGCCTCGAAAAAAACTCTTCGGCGTTATTATACCAACTTTTTGTTGATTACAAAACCCTCGGGTGATAGAATAAATGTATTATCGAACAGAAAGTTTCGGTTCACAGAAATATTGAACGAAAAATAAAATGAAGTGAGGTTAAATCGTGAAATTAGTATCTGTAGCGATCCCGTGTTACAATTCGGCGGCTTATATGTCACACGCAATAGAATCTGCTCTTGCGGGCGGAGAAGATGTTGAAGTCCTTGTGGTTGATGATGGCTCCTCGGATGACACATATAAGATCGGTCTTTCTTATCAGGAAAAGTATCCCACATGTGTCAGGGTTATACATAAAGAGAACGGCGGTCACGGAAGCGCCGTAAATGCAGGACTTGAAGCAGCGGAAGGACTCTATTTCAAAGTCCTTGATTCCGATGACTGGCTTAAGGAAAGCTCGTTCCTTAAGGCACTGGATGTCATAAGGCATATGGTCATGGACGGGATCCAGCTTGATATGCTCTGCGCCAACTATGTTTATGAGAAGGTTGGGGAGAAAAAGAAGAGAGTCATCAATTACCGTTCCGCTTTCCCTACGGATCGTATCTTCACATGGGATGAAGTGGGACATTTCAAGACGGGGCAGTACATTCTCATGCATTCCGTCATCTATCGTACAAAGATGTTGCGCGAATGCGGGCTGAAGCTTCCCGAGCACTGCTTCTATGTGGACAACATCTATGTTTATTATCCTCTTCCCTATGTAAAGAGCATGTATTACATAGATGAAAACCTCTATCGTTACTTCATCGGACGTGACGATCAGTCAGTAAGCGAAGGAAACATGATGAAGCGCATAGATCAGCAGCTCACCGTAAACAAGCTGATGATCGAGATGTACGATCTCACGAAGATCAGGAACAAGAGGCTTCGTGTCTATATGACCAAGTACCTCGGCATCATGATGACCATTTCCTCGGTTTTTCTTATGAAGATAGGAGATGAGGAAAGCGAGAACAAAAAGAACGAGCTTTGGGATTTCCTGAAACAAAAAAACAGGCACCTCTACAAACGTATCAGTGCCACATTTCTCGGTAAGGCCTGCAAGGCTAAGAGTCGTTCGGGCCAGGAGATCGTTAAAGCCGGCTACGTGGTAGCCAACAAGATATTCAAATTCAACTAAGCTTCGCTCCAAAGTTCTTTTTCATCCTGTACAGTGGCCTCGATCCTTTCGAACTTGGGATTGTAGGCCAGAATGTAGAGGCCGATGCAAAGACCGCAGGCGCAGATCACATCGAAGCAGGAATGCTGCTTGAGAAAGAGAGTGGATGCGCAGATGGCGATGCATGTGATGAAACTTCCGATGCGGATGCCCTTATGGCTCATAAGGGATTCGCTCTTAAGGATGGCCACCGTGGCTCCGATGGAGTTTATCACATGTATGCTGGGACAAACATTGGTGGGAGTGTCGATGGTATAAAGGTAGTTCACCATTCGGACGAAGATGTTGTCACGTCCTATGGTCGAAAGATCCGGGCGGAGAGCAAGTCCGTTGGGCCAAAGTTGGCATATGAACAGCGAAACCGACATTCCTGTGAAAAGGAAAAGGCAGTAGCGGTAAAAATCCCTTCGGTTCGTAAGGAAAAAGTAAGCACCTGTTACTATCATATACACGAACCAGAAGAAGTAGGGAAGTATAAAGTATTCACAAAAAGGGATCCTTTCATCCATGGGAAAGCTGATGATATGCATCTGAGTGGGAGAAGTTTTTCCTTCAAGAT
>JAILRC010000085.1 GCA_024698485.1 Lachnospiraceae bacterium
TCGACCACCGTCATCTAAACACTTCCCCCAAACGAGAAGCATAACAACAAAAACTACCCCGAGATTCCTGCAATTGCCCATCCTCGGGGTAAAAATCCCGCCAAGGCAGTGCGGAAGCAAGAAAAAATACCCCGAGATTCACTAAAGAACAATAATTCATTGTAAACGAAAGGAGAACGATAATGAAAAAGAACTATTTAACCTCAACCACCTTGTTTGAAGAAGCAAAAAGGAGATACGACGAGCTTTACGGGATAAGGTCGGAGATAAAAAGACGCCTGGACAGATGTTCGGAAGGTAAGATACATATTTCCTGCAAAAACGGCAATGTTCAGTATTACTTGAGAATGAGCGGAGATGAAAAGACCGGCACTTACATCTCAAAGAAAGATGTTCAAAAGATCCGCTCTTATCTTCAAAAGAAGTATGATGAAGAAATGATCGTATCTGTCGAAGAAGAAATGAAAGCTCTGGAAACTCTGTTAAATCTTTCTGATCACAACATCTTATCACTTCGAAAGAATTACTCAAATTATCCCCAGGAAATCAAGAAACATATTATCCCGATAGATATATCCGATGAAGAATATGCCGCGGAATGGCTTGCGATACCGTATGAAGGTAAGAATGTCGGTGAGGATGTCCCTATGTATATAACAGATAAGGGAGAACATGTAAGATCCAAGTCTGAATTGACCATTGCGAATGCTTTGGCTAAAAAAGGTATCCCCTACAAATATGAGTGTCCTTTAAAACTTTCAAGGGGGCAGATCATCTATCCTGATTTCACTGTTCTCAATGTGAGAACGAGAAAGGAATTATACTGGGAACACAGGGGAATGATGGATGATTGTGAATATGCGAAGAATTCTGTTTTTCGGATAAAAATGATGGGTAAAGACGGCATATATTTGGGGGACAGGCTGATCATAACCGAGGAGACAGCAACATCTTCTTTGGGAACAGATGAGATCGCCGGGGTTATAAAACATTATCTGTTATGATTATTCTTATCATGAAGTTCGATGGTCCCATGGCACTTTTGGGGCTTTGACGTTAAGGAAAAAACTTTCGTAAAACAATTGTCAGAAAATACAGATATTACTTGACTGGGGGGTAATAGTATAAACTATTTGCTGTAATATATACGGGCTTCACAGAAGCGTTCGTTTAATCAGGAGGAAAAAATGTTTTGCGAAAAATGTGGTACTGAACTGAATCCGGGTGAAATAATCTGCCCTAATTGTAAAGCTCTTATCAGATCGGCGCTTGTTGTCAGAGAAGAGGATAATTGCAATGAGCATCTTCTTGTAAGCGAATCAGAGAAGACAATTGAAAGCATTAAAATGCAAGCCAAGGGCGGGCTTTTCAGAAAAAAAAGTGTAATGTAGTTCTTAGTGACAAGAGATTGTACCTTAAGGGAAAAAAGGAAACACAGGGGAGCAAGAAACAGGGAGGCAATGAAGAAAGAATGATCGATCTTTCGGATGTTGTATGCATGGGATTGACGATAGGAAGCCATTCGACCAAGTTGTTCATTCTCATGATCTTTGAAATATTACTGCTTATAGGTATATGGGCTGGAGGGTTAACGTTTTGTTATGGAATTGTAGTTCATAGTGGTGCGGATTGGCTATGGTTTTTTGCACCTGTTCTAATAATCACGGCTGCTATATGGTATATTTCTGTTAAAACCAAGTTTATTGTGGAATATGCCGGGGGACGGATCATTGTTGACGCATCAGCGAACAGTCTTTCCGAACTCAGAAGTTTTCATTCCAAGATCCGTCTTGCAAAGGACAAACGTGTTTACGGAGAAAAGGCGGAATTTGTTGTGTATGAGCAGTGATCGCTATCCTGTAAGGACATTGTATATTTCATCATAACATATTCTTTTGAGGTTATTTTAACTTTTACCACGAGATTTTTGCCTTAGTGCTTTCTCGGGGTATTTTTTAATCTTTTGAAGGTAAGATAGTCGAAAAAATACCCCGAGATTCCTGCAATCGCCCATCCTCGGGGTAAAAATCCCGCCAAGGCAGAGAGGAAGCAAGAAAAAATACCCCGAGATTCCAGCAATCGCCCATCCTCGGGGTAAAAATCCCGCCAAGGCAGAGAGGAAGCAAGAAAAAACACCCCGAGATTCCTGCAATCGCCCATTCTCGGGGTAAAAATCCAGCCAAGGCAGAGAGAAAGCAAGAAAAACTACCCCGAGATTCCTGCAATCGCCCATCCTCGTGGTAACAATCCCACTAAGGCAGAGAGGAAGCAAGGAAAACTACCCCGAGATTCCAGCAATCGCTCATCCTCGGGGTAAAAATCCCGCCAAGGCAGTGCGGAAGCAAGAAAAACTACCCCGAGATTCCAGCGATCGCCCATCCTCGGGGTAAAAATCCCGCCAAAGTAGAAGGAAAACAAGAAAAAATACCCCGAGATTCATGCGATTGCCCATCCTCGGGGTAAAAGTTCCACCAAGGCAGAGAAAAAGCAAGAAAAAATACCCCGAAAGTCGCAACAGATCGGATATTTGTGGTAATCCAAAGGAAAAACGGAAGAGTTAACAATTTAAGTTCAGAACACGTTTTCCCTTGAAGTTTGTCTTTTTCTGTGATACATTATGAGAGATTTGTTAAATCGTAAGTAAAGAAATCTATGACAATAGTTGTAAGGAGTTATGCAGATGCAGAAAATACTTGATCTGATCTCTGACGAATTGAAGAAAGCCTTTAAAGAAGCAGGCTACGGGGAAGAGTACGGAAAGGCCGCGGTGTCCAACCGTCCCGACCTGTGCGATTTTCAGTGCAACGGTGCAATGGCTGCCGCAAAAGCATTTAAGAAGGCACCCATACAGATCGCCAATGAGATCGTTGAGATCCTGAAGAATGATCCGGCTTTTGAAAGCATTGAAGCTGTTATGCCCGGATTTATCAATATCAAGGCCGGAGGGAAGTTTCTTGCGGACCATATGACAGCCATGAAGAATTCCGAGAAGTTCGGTCTGGAAAAGCCCGAAAAGGTGAAGACCATCATCATCGACTACGGCGGAGCCAACGTGGCAAAGCCTCTCCATGTGGGACACCTTCGCCCGGCTGTTATCGGAGAGAGTGTTAAGAGAATCTGCAAATTTGCGGGACACAACGTTATCGGAGATGCGCATCTGGGCGACTGGGGGCTTCAGATGGGTGAGGTCATCGAGGAACTGAGGCTGAGACAGCCCGACCTTCCTTACTTCGATCCCGATTTCAAGGGTGAATTCCCCAAGGAAGCACCCTTCAGCATTTCCGATCTGGAGGAGATCTATCCCGCAGCAAGCGCAAGAATGAAAGAAGATGCGGACTTTGCCGTAAAGTGCCATGAGGCTACGGTGAAGTACCAGAACAAGGAAAGAGGCTATGCGGAGCTGGGAGCTCACATCATCAGCGTTTCCAAGGAAGATCTTAAACGCAATTACGACAATCTGGATGTTCATTTCGAACTCTGGAAGGGCGAAAGCGACGCAGATCCTTATGTTAAGGACATGGTGGATGCCATGGTGAAGAGCGGACTGGCATATGAGAGCCAGGGAGCTCTTGTGGTTGACATACGTGAGGAAGGGGACAAAAAGGAGTATCCTCCCTGCATCATCAGAAAGTCCGACGGTGCTGCCATCTATGAGACCACAGACCTTGCGACTCTTGTTCAGCGTGAGCAGGATTACAAGCCCGACATGGTTGTCTATGTAGTTGATAAGCGTCAGGAACTTCACTTCATTCAGGTGTTCCGTACAGCAAAGAAGGCGGGCATAGTTCCCGCAGACACCGACCTTCGTTTCATCGGAAACGGAACGGTAAACGGTAAGGATAACAAGCCTTTCAAGACCAGAGACGGCGGAACCCTTCGTCTCGAGGCTCTAATAAAGATGGTTGACGATGCCGTATATGACAGGATCATGGAGAGCAGGGAAGAAAGCCCCGAAGAAGCAGAAAAGACAGCGAAGATCGTAGGACTTGCAGCTCTTAAGTACGGAGATCTTTCAAATCAGGCCACAAAGGACTACATCTTCGATACGGACAGATTCACTTCCTTTGAAGGAAATACAGGTCCTTACATCCTTTACACCATCGTACGTATCAAGTCCATCCTGAACAAGTACAGGGAGACCTACGGTACGACGGGCGAGTTTTCAAAAATAAACGTTCCTTCGGGAGTTTCCGAGAAGAATCTGATGCTTAAGATCTCAGGCTTCCATGATATGGTGGAGATGGCTTTCAGAGACACCGCGCCTCATGTGGTCTGCAGATTTGTCTATGAGCTGGCTGATGCTTTTAACGGCTTCTATCATGACACAAAGATCCTAACAGAGGAAAACAAGGAGAAACGTGAAGGCTGGATCGCTCTTCTCGAGCTTACAAAGGAGCTTTTGGAGTGCGGCATAGATCTTCTCGGCTTCTCTGCACCGGAAAGAATGTAGATCGTTGATCGGGGTGAGCACATTGGTAGGGAGAAACAATGAATTAAAACAGCTTTCGGAGAGTTACGAAAGCGCAGGAAATAAAGCGATAGTTCTGTACGGACGCTACGGTATGGGAAAAACCGCATTGGCTCTTGAATTCATCAAGAACCTGCCTGCGGTCTATTATTCCGCGCGGGAACTTTCGGAACAGGAACAGCTTCTCACATTCACGGCAGAATTGGGAGTGGCGTGCGACACAAACGATGCCGCCTTTTCCTATTATCGCTGCTTCAAACAGGCTATCGAAAGAGATCCCGGGAAAAAGACCGTTTTTGTCATTGATGAATTTCAGTACATGATCTCTGCGGGAGATGGCTTTAAAAATGCCTTCGTCACCCTCATGAAAGAACCTGAGACCGACGGAAAGGTGATGTTCCTTCTTCTTAGTTCCTCGGTAAACTGGGTGGAAAATTCCCTTGTGGACGATATGGGGCCTGCAGCCAGAAATCTTGCGGGTTTTATTAAACTGCGCGAACTTGCCTTTGTGGAACTTTTGGATCGTTTTCCTAAAATGACCATTGACAATACCATCTATGCAGGGGGTATACTCGGTGGTGTTCCGGGACTTCTTGATCACTGGAACGAAAAGCAGGATGTGAGGGACAATGTCCTCCGTCTTTTCCTTTCAAGAAGAGGTCCTTTGAGAAATGAGGCGGAAAGATTCTTAAAGAGCGAACTCAGGGAACTTCCGGCATATAATGCCATTCTCGCAACTCTTGCCGCAGGAAACTGGAAACTTAATGACATATACAACAGGACCGGCTTTTCCAGAGCCAAGATCAGTGTTTACCTGAAGAACCTGATCTGCCTTGACATCGTTGAGAAGGTCTTCTCCATGGAGACCGGTTCGCATGACGATGTGAAGAAGGGCATGTACTGTATCAAGGACAACTATCTGTGCTTCTGGTACCGTTACGTTTTCCCCAACATATCCATGCTGGACCGCGGAATGGAAAAGGAAGTATATGAGAACATCATTGCCTACGACCTGGATAATTTCATGAGGGAAAGATATGCCGGCGTTTGCTTTGAGTACATGAAACTCATGTCAGATCTTGGTAAACTTGGCAGAAAATATGAAAAGTGGGGAAGATGGTACGGTAAGGCCGGAGATATCGATGTTATCGGAAGAGACGAAGATGGACACACCATTGTGGCCTTCTGCAGTTTCAAGTCTACACCCATGAACAGTGCGGAACTCAGAAAGTATCGTGAACTCATGAGGATCGCGGGGATCACATCCGATGAAACGTACATTTTTGCTAAATCCGGCTTCGGTCAGGACATTAAGGTGGCCGCAGCCTATGACAAGATCAATCTGATCAATATGGATGAATTGTAATTTACGGAAGGGAACTTCAAATGCTTAAAAATATGAGAAAAGGAAGTGGCGGAAGACTTCGAAAGATCGCCGGTTTTCTTGCCGTTTTCCTGATCTTGGGCCTGTTTTACGGCGAGAACAGTATCTTTGCCGCAACTGAGCCCACATACAAATATACGGAAGAGACTAAGGATATCGACGCCTACGTGGTGACTATCACCAAAGAGGTATATGTCCGCATGGAGCCGGGCATGAACCAGAAGCATGTGCCTCACCCCGTGACAAACAAGGATATCATCCTTTACAACGGTGATATGGTTGCGGTCATGGGAGACAAGGAATATGAGGATGTGGAAGGAAAGGAATACATCTGGGTGCAGATCAGATGGATCCAGGGCGATATTGAATTCGTGGGTTACGTGAGAAAGGACTGGACGAAGGATACGGGAGATCCCGCAATTCCGCTTCCCACTCCCACACCTCTGGTGACCAATACCCCCACACCTACGCCCACACCCACTTCGGGGCCCAAGAAGACGCCTACCCCCACCAAGACGCCCACGCCTACGCCCCCTGCCCCCGCATTGGGTGATCAGATCAAAGGAAATACAGGAAAGACAGGGCTTCTGATCGTAGGAATCGTTCTGGCTGTGCTCCTTGTGGGTTTCGGCATATATATGCTGTATATGAAAAAAGAGAACAGGAACTCTCTGGGAGACACCATAAGCGGTCTGAGAAAGGTCACGCCGGCTCAGATGAGGAGGCAGGAACAGGCACGTTTTCAGGCAAGAGCAAGGGAGGAGGATTACATCCGCGAACCGGATCCTCTTCAGGAAGCTAGGGAAAATGCCCGACGGGAAGCCATGGAAAATGCCGTAAAGGAGCAGGAGACCATCAGGAAAGAACTGGAAGGACTTGAAGAAGGCGACACCGTCATACACAAGTTCTTTGGCGAAGGCAAGGTGGTGGACAATGCCGACGTTAATAACGTGGAAGTCAGATTCGGTAACGAGACCCGCTTTATTAACAAAGAAAGCGCTGCCGCCAAACATTTAATGAGAAAGCTTTAAAAATTTAACATAAAGAAAGCAGGAAGAAAAATGAAGAATATTTTTGAAGCACCTTTTGTGCAGGAAATGATGAGAACCACAGCCAACATGTATCGTTTGGGCTGGGACGAGAGAAACGGCGGAAACATCAGCTGGATGCTTGACGAGAAGGAAGTGGGAGAATACCTTGACCTTACAAAGGTTTTGAGGACCATTCCCATGGGCTTTACCGCTCAGTCTCTCATCGGAAAGATCTTCATCGTGACCGGTACGGGAAAATATTTTAAGAATGTTGAATTCGATCCCGAGACGAACCTCGGTATCATCAGGATCGCAAAGGACGGATGCACAGCTGAACTCCTTTGGGGATACAAGGACGGAGGCAAGTTCACCAGTGAACTCCCCGCGCACCTTATGTCACACATGGTCCGTCTCAGAAAGGACCCCGATCACAGGGTTGTGATGCATTGCCATCCCACCAACACTCTTGCCATGAACCAGGTTATCGAACTTGATGACAGAACTTTTACCAGAGCTCTCTGGAAGACATGCACAGAGTGCATCGTTGTTTTCCCCGACGGCGTCGGAGTCCTTCCCTGGATGGTTTGCGGAACCAACGAGATCGGTGAAGCTACTGCCGAGAAGATGGAAGACTACAGACTTGTTATCTGGGGCATGCATGGTATCTACGGTTCAGGTAAGGATATGGACGAGACCTTCGGACTCATCGAGACCGTTGAGAAGGCCGCTCAGCTCTATCTCCTTGCTGCGGGACTTCCCAGAGTCAACACCATCCGCGATGAGGAACTGGTTGCTGTTGCGGAGCGCTTCGAAGTTGACTATCGTAAGGATTTCATTAACCAGTAATTATTTTTTAAAAGGGACAGAGATGTCCCTTTTTAATTGACATTCCGGAAAAAATAGAGTATGCTTTAATATATGATTTAATGTTTTAGCGAAAACTAAAACAAATTAAAATCAATCTGATCAATTCGGAGGGTAAATATGGCAAAGATGTACATTAATCCCAATGTTGAACTCAGCAAGATCAACAGGGAGATTCAGGGACATTTTTCGGAGCATCTCGGAAGATGTATATATGAAGGTCTTTATGTGGGAGAGAATTCAGACATCCCCAATGTGAACGGCATGCGTAAGGATGTGGTCGAAGCACTGAAGGAGATGAAAATCCCAGTACTTCGCTGGCCCGGCGGCTGTTTTGCCGATGAGTATCACTGGAAGGACGGCATCGGTCCCAAGGAAAAGAGAAAGAAGATGATCAACACCCACTGGGGCGGCGTTCTGGAAGACAACAGCTTCGGAACACACGAGTTCATGGAACTCTGCCGTCAGCTGGGCTGCGAGACCTACATCAACGGAAACGTAGGTTCCGGAACGGTTCAGGAAATGAACGAGTGGGTTGAATATATGACTTTGGACGGCGTTTCTCCCATGGCTGACATGAGAAAGGCCAACGGAAGACAGGAGCCCTGGAAAGTGGACTTCTTCGGCGTGGGAAACGAGAACTGGGGCTGCGGCGGAAACATGACTCCCGAGTACTATGCCAATGAGTATCGTCGCTACCAGACCTATGTGAGAAATTACGGCGGGCCCAGGATCTACAAGATCGCCTGCGGTGCCAATGCTGCGGATTACAACTGGACGGAGACCGTGATGAAGATCGCCGGACGTTATATGGACGGCATATCCCTCCATTACTATACAGTACCTCACGGCTGGTCAGGCTCTAAAGGACCTGCTACAGGTTTCGATGAGAAGGAATACTACCTTACTCTTAAGTGCATGACCTTCACCGACGAGCTTCTCAGAAAGCACGAAGCAATCATGGACAAATACGATCCCGAGAAGAGAGTGGGACTCATCTTCGACGAGTGGGGCACATGGTATGACGTGGAGCCCGGAACCAATCCCGGTTTCCTGTACCAGCAGAACACCATGAGAGACGCTATTGTTGCGGCCACAACCCTCAACATCTTCAACAAGCATTCCGACAGGATCAGAATGGCCAACATCGCTCAGCTTGTTAACGTTCTTCAGTCCGTGATCCTGACTGAGGGAGCTAAGATGGTGAAGACTCCCACCTACTATGTCTTCAAGATGTATGCGGATCACCAGGATGCACGTCTTGTACAGAGTTCCGTTGAAAAGACAAAGATCGGAACGGAAGAGAACAAGGTGGATGATCTTTACGAATCCGTTTCAAAGGCAGAGGACGGAAGCCTCACTGTTACCGTTGCAAATCTTTCGGCTACGGAAAGCAGAAAGATCGAAGCAGTCATCACGGATTACGATTTCAAGTCTGCGGAAGGCAGCGTGATCTCTGCAGACATGGGGGCATACAACACTTTTGATAAGCAGAACGAGGTTGTGATCAGGGATTTCTCGGATTTCAGAAAGACAGCTGACGGCCTGGAGTTCAATATGCCTGCATGCAGCGTTGTAAAACTCAGATTGAAGAAGTAAGGATCGACGTATAACTTTTTTTAAAAGAGGACTTTGTTTAAAACAAGGTCCTTTTTTAGTAAAATTTATAGTAGTTTAATTGCCTTGAAAAAGGCTGTTTGCTATAATCTGATTTTGTTATTGAAAAAGATTTGTCAAAGAAGGGGAAGAGAAAATGAGAGCGAAAAAACCTGCTTTAGGATTGGTATTTGCCATATTGGCTGCATTGGGAATGTTTTTGATTCAGATCATTGTACAGAATGTGATCTCCTTTCCTTATCTGCTTCGGATTATCGCCGACGGAGGATATGATCTCTATGGTGAGGAATTGAGCGAGAGACTGCTCAATGGGACCAATTTTCTGAACGTATATATGTTCGTTTACGGTATTGCCGGCTCCGTTGCGGGCTACTTTGTCTGGAAGGCATTGAGAAAAGACGAGATCCCTCTCAAAGATGCGGCCAAAAACGGCAGGAGCATATTGATGGGATTGGGACTTGGCCTTGCGGTGCAGGGACTCACGGCTTTGATCTTTATGATCGTTTTTTCCTTTCTTCCCGAAAGGATCTCTGCGGAATACGAGATGATGATGGACAGACTCACCTATGCGGATGCCTCCGGTTTTGACGCGTTTCTGGGTGTACTGGGTACAGGCATACTGGTTCCCATCGTTGAGGAACTTTTCTTAAGAGGTATAGCACTGAACGCTGCCGGAAGGCATATGTCCAAGCAAGCGGCAGTGGTTGTGACCGCAGTCATCTTTGCCCTCATTCACATCGGAAACATGAGTAACGGAGTGTCCTTGGCGGGAGTTCTGCCTCAGGTGATCACCACCTTGTTTGCCGGGCTGGTTCTGGGATGGGCGGCAGTGACCTTCAGAACTCTTCTGGTGCCGGTAATGATCCACATAGGAGTGAATTTTTCTGCTGAGATGCTTACGGTGTTCGGCGGAGATATGAATGCTACGGTTTATAACATCATCGCGGGTTCGGTGGGTATCATCCTTACCGTGCTTGTGGTGATCGTATATAAAAAAGGTCTTGTTAAGCCTACAGAGGCCAAGAGTTACGGAGAGTTGAGAGAAATGAAGCTGCAGGCTTACAGAGCACAGCAGGAAGAGTAAATACGCAGCGGGGATACAGACTTACAGATCTGCGTTTTGTATGAGGTGTTTATGAGTAAGTTTTTGTTTAAAATGGAAAGAAAGTTCGGAAGGTATGCGGTACCCAACCTTACGACCATGATCATCATCTGCTACGTGATAGGCTACGTGGTAAGTTTTATAGCTCCGGAAATCACACAGTATATTACGATTAATCCGTATTACATCCTTCACGGACAGGTTTGGCGTTTGATAAGCTGGGTGTTGATCCCCCCCGGGACGCTTAGCATATGGACTCTGTTCATTTTGCTGTTTTATTACTCCATAGGACGTTCTCTGGAAAGTGTCTGGGGTGATTTCAGATACAATGTTTTCGTGTTTTCAGGGATCATTTTCACCATTCTCGGCGCATTTTTGATCTACGGCTTTGCTTATGTTCAGTTTGCGGAAGAACTTAAGGCGGGGCTGTTTACCGCGAAAGACATTTTCAGTAACGGCGGTTATGATGTGGGGGGACAAAGGGTACTGTTACCCGGCGGATGGTTTTACAGTGTTTCCACTTACTACATCAGCATGTCCATCTTCCTGGCATATGCAGCCACTTTCCCGGATATGAGAGTGCTGCTCATGTTCATCATCCCCATCAGAGTAAAGATCCTGGGAATCATCGATGCAGCCTATATGGGAATTTTGATCGTCTGGTCATTTCTTGACGGTTCTTGGTATGAAGCGGTGATCATCGTAATGTCACTCCTGAATTTCCTTATCTTCTTCCTGGGTACCAGAGACCTTTTCGGAAAACACAGGTTCAGCACCATGAAGAGGAAGCATGACTTCGAGAGGAGCATCCGCTGGTCGCAGGTGAATACGGGGCATGCAACTCAGAATGCCGGAAAGACGGTCATTACGAGACACAAGTGCGCCATCTGCGGAAGGACAGAGTTGGACGGAGACATCGAATTCCGCTTCTGTACAAAGTGCGACGGAAATTACGAGTATTGTATGGATCATCTTTACACGCATGAGCACGTGAAGAGAATTTAGAATAAGGATCTTGCGAAGTAAAAAGGATCGGGTAAATAAAAATGGGCTTCTGACTGACGATGTCAGTCGAAGGCCCATTATTTTATTTACCGGGCCACACATTGCATAGCAATGTGTGGATCCTTTTTACGGGATACAGACACGAAAACAAATACAAACACGGATCCGGTCACATCTGTCAAATCCCACGCCGTCTTTTATATAGCATTTTCCCCGTATATGTGCTACAATCTATTCATATTATGCACCGGGAGATGATAACATGTCAGACATACGTGATATTGAAAATGAGATAAGAAAGGGAAAGAATCTTGAACAGAACATTCCTGTTTATTTAAATTCCATGGCTTCGCTGTACGGCGAATTTGCCCTCCACAACCTTGCCATGTCCCTTTCCATGCAGCTGGACAAGACAGAGTTTGACGATACGGAATTGGACAAGCACAACAAAGAACTCTATGACGGACTGCTGGAGGAGATCAAAAAGCTGGGAGAGAAGAGCTTCAGTCCCGAGGAGAACAAAGCCTCCATCGAAAAGACCATAGGCATCCGAGAGACTGTCAGACACCGTATGGAAGCAGTGACTGCGCTGGTGGATGACCTTGTGATCTATGAATATATGCTGAACCGTCTGGAACCCAAGTTTGAATATGTGCCCAAGGAAGAGACTTCCGACGATGACCTGGCAAGAGAGATCTTAAAGTGGATCTTTAAGGATGAAGAGAACGCTCTCATAAATGAAAGGATAAAGACTGCGGTTTCCTGCCTTCCCATAAGGCTTACAAAAGGTAAGATCGCAGATCTTGTGGAGACCACATTTTCACTTTATTCCAATTCTGACAAGAAAGCCATCGACACCTTTGATTATATGCTCCGTTCGGCTTCGGGCATGTACAAGACCGACAAGATCTATGACGTTTACGACAACGTTAACGAACTGCTGGAAGAGTTGAGACAGGCGGATTATGCCAACCTTGAGGACAGGCATTATTACGATCTCAGGGATGACTACAGGCTGGCATCCAATCTTGTTTCGGGTCTTGCGGATGAACTCACGGATCTTCAGGAACTTTCCAATGCCCTTTTGGCCGTGCTCCTCACCAGACAGTACTTCACCCTTGAAGGAGAAAAGAACTGTGAAAAGGTGTTCGACATCATCAGGAAGATGGTGGAAGGGGATGCGGATTACGATGCACTTTTCGGCGGTACCGAAGGCAGGATCGAAAGCCTCAATGAAAGGATCAACGACGAGGAGTCAGTTCTTCTGGTGATCAAGGAGCATTATGCAAAACAGGTGGAGGAACTGATGCTCACAGTTCCTTTCCAAAGACTGCTTATGACCTGCAGACTCTGCGGCGAGAGCACCTTTGCGGATCTCATCGAAGACAACACAAAGATCGACGACAACTATCTTGAAGAAGTGAAGACAAAGTTTACAAAGGATCTGGAGGAACTCCTTAAAAACGGCGGAAGACTTAAAAACCGTGCCGTAATGGCTCAGCTCCTTCGTGAACTTCCCGTAATGCTTTCCACCCATACGGAAGTGATGGATTACGTGAGACAGGCTCTCAATTCCTGCACGGATCCCGGAGAGAAACAGATTTCCGTTAACCTTATCAGAGAATGCTATGATTAGTTTCAGAAAACCTTTGCTGGTTGGAAAAAGTCTCATACACAGGAAATTGCGGACGGTTCGCAGGATAAAGGCGGGGAAAATGTGCAACAACGTGTTTCTCATCACCGACCCCACCAATCCTGCCAATCTTTTCGATGTCATAGAGGAGAAAGTTCTGCTTTTCCCTTATTATTCCGAAAGGGACATTTTTGTCCATGGTATCGCAGGGAGTATTGGAGAAGCACAGGAGATGCTTTTAAAACTTACGGAAGAGAAATATGCTGGTTCTTAAGATCATAGGCTTTACTCTTTTGGGGATCCTTGGACTCATATTGCTTCTGGCGCTTGTCATTCTTTTTGTTCCCTTAAGATACAGGGGGAACTTTAAAAATGAAGGCAGCGACGTGAAGGCATATGCGGTCGTTACATGGTTTCTCGGACTTGTAAAGATCAAAATCAAATATGATGAAAAGGAATTGACCAAAGAGGGAAGAGTGGCTTTCTATAAGCTTTTCCGGGAGAAAAATGAAGAGACTCCGAAGGAAGATAAAAAGACCGGATTGACTGCGAAAACAAAAGATCACCAAGAGGAGAACATAAACCCCGGTCACCTGATCCAAGGAAAGAGCAAAACAAAACCCGAAGCCAAAAAAGTCGAAGCAAAAAAAGAAAAGAAGGCCGAGAAAAAGAAGGAACGTAAGAAGAAAGAGAAAAAAGAAGGCCCTTCTGTTCTGCAGAGATTAAAGGCTGTTTTTAAAAACAGACATGAGATCATGGACATTTGGGAGGAAAACGACACTCTCATCATCAAGGCTCTTCTTAAAGTGAAGAAACTCCTGATCCACATCCTGCCTCAAAAGATAAGAGGAAAGGCAGAATTCGGATTTGCCGATCCTTCAACCACGGGAAAAGTGCTGGGACTGGTTTCAGCACTGTACGGAGCCACGGGTGGTCTTCTGGACCTGGAACCGGATTTCGAGAATGAAGTTTTTCGCAGCGATGTTGACTTTAAAGGCAGGGTGAGGATATTTACCGTTGCATTGATCCTTGTTTTGTTGTATTTTAATAAAGAACTCAAAAATGTCGGGGAGAGGTTAAAAGAACTGACCGAGAATGTTCAGGAGGAAGATTGATGTCCGATAACAATAAATTTCAGAATACGGTAGAATCCCTTTTCAAAGGAATGGACGGCTTTCTTACCACAAAGACCGTGGTGGGAGAGGCTGTGAGCTTTGACGACGGAACGGTGATCCTGCCTTTGGTGGAAGTTTCCTTCGGAGTTGCTGCGGGAGCCTGGACCACAAGTAAAGGCGTGGGAAAGACCGAAAAGGGTACCAGCGGCGGCGGTATGGGAGGTAAGATCACCCCCAGCGCAGTCATCGTTTTGAAGGATGGCCACGCCAAGCTGGTCAATGTTAAAAATCAGGATATTGCCACAAAGGTGCTGGATATGATCCCCGATGTGGTCGACAGGTTCACTTCTTCCAAGAAGGACAAGAAAGACCTGAAAGACAAGGTGGATTCGGTAGTGGGAGATGAGACTCCCACCGCCAAAAACAACTGAAGACATTATTTATTCTTAAAGCTCTGTTCACAATACACACAGCGGTAGGTGCCTTTTTCCGGATCTGTAAGTTTAAATCTGTGAGGAAGGCCCTGCTCTATGGTTGTGATGCATCTGGGATTCTTGCATCTGATGATGCCTTCAACGAATTCCGGCATGCTGGGCTTTCTTTTTTCGACTATGACACCGCCTCTGATAATGTCTATGGTGATGTTGGGATCCATGACTCCCAGCATGTCAAAATCCAGAGAGTGCTCGCCCTCGATCTTGATTATGTCTTTTTTACCCATTTTTTTGCTTTTTACATTCTTAATAAGAGCGACTTCCGTCTCAAGTTTGTCCAGACCCAGCCAGTTGTAGATCTCCATGCACTCGCCGGCCTTGATGTGATCCAGGACATAGCCTTCGCTTAATCCACTGATGTTCAGCATATTTATCCCTCAATCTTTCCCGCTTCTTTTAAAAGCGTATAAATCAATGCCATTCTGATGTAAACTCCGAACTCTGCCTGCTTGAAGTAAACCGCTCTGGGATCCTCGTCCACTTCCGTTGAGATCTCGTTTACTCTGGGCAGGGGATGCATTACCAGCATATCGGGTCTTCCCAGTGCCATTTTTTCTTTGTCCAGAATGAAACTGTCTTTCAGACGGATGTAGTCCTCTTCGTTGAAGAAACGTTCTCTCTGTACTCTGGTCATATAAAGGATGTCCAGCTTCGGCATCACGTCTTCAAGCTTGCTCACTTCTTCATATTCTATGCCCTTGGCGTCAAGGACTTCGGTACGAAGGTAATTGGGAATCTTAAGTTCGTCGGGGGAAATGAGAATGAATCTTACCCCTGTGTAACGCGACATGGCGGTGATAAGAGAATGAACGGTACGACCGAATTTAAGGTCTCCGCAACAACCGATGGTGAGATTGTTCAAACGGCCTTTAAGCTGGCTGATGGTAAGAAGATCCGTAAGAGTCTGGGTGGGATGATTGTGACCGCCGTCGCCGGCATTGATAACGGGAATGGAAGAGTGCATTGCCGCTACCTGGGGAGCGCCTTCCTTGGGATGACGCATGGCACATATGTCTGCATAGGATGAAATGACTCTGATGGTGTCTGCCACGCTTTCTCCCTTTGCTGCGGATGAAGAATCGGCAGAAGAAAAACCAAGAACACTGCCCCCGAGATTAAGCATTGCTGCTTCGAAACTTAATCGGGTGCGGGTACTTGGTTCATAGAATAAAGTAGCTATTTTCTTTCCTTTACATTTTTCCGAATAATCGGAAGGGTGAGAATACATGTCTTTTGCAAGATTGATAAGATCTTCAAGCTCTTTCACGGAAAGGTCCTGAGGGCTGATTACGTGTCTTAACATAAGTTCCTCCAAAATTGATTTTTTACATTCTACAATAACCACCCTATAAAAACAAGATGAAAATAAGATTGATTAAAAATATTTATGGTAGTCGAAAAAGTCATCTAATCTATCTCGGATTTGTTACATAAAAGAATTCCGATCAAAGATTTATAATCTAATAAAGCTATCTATTGGGAGGGAAAAGTGGATATTATCAAGAAAAATGCAGTGTCTCAGCCACGAAAGCCCTATTCCTACATTTACTGGGTCCAAAGGGGAATGATACTGTTCAGCACCATATTGTTGTTCCTGCCTTCGTTTTTTCCGGCCAGGATCGCCCTTTCTCTGGTGATTTTCTTTAAAGAAATGATCAAAAAGTGCAACGCCTACGGCTACGATCAGTGCCTCGCATGGAGCAGGGAAGAGGCCAAGGCTAAATTCGCAAATCAGATAAAATAGAAGAACATGAAGAACCTCTTTGGAATAAACAGTAAATTTATAGAGTTTATGAACACTCTCGCAGATGTGGCGGTGCTGAACTTTTGCTTCCTTATAGGCTGCATTCCCATCCTTACGGTGGGCACCTCGACAATTGCGGCTTTCAGTGTTGCCCTTAAGATCTACGATTCCAGAGACAACCATGTTTTCAGGCAGTTCCGGAAAGCCTATGCCGGGAACCTTAAAAACGGCATCACTCTGACTGTTTTTGGGGGCTTTGTGATCTATTGCCTCTGGATGGATCTTCAGCTTTTTGAGGCGGTGGAAGGTAATCCCATTTACTTTTTGATCATCGGCTTTACCCTTCTCGGCATATTCCTGCTGCATTTCATCTACATTTTCCCTTTGGAAGCGAGATATGACAGCGGACTTTTCACAAATTTAAGAAATGCCCGTAAGATCGGTATCAGATTCTTCACCAAAACTTTATTGATCCTGGTGCTTTGGTTTGCAGAGATCTTCCTGTTCTACGGAATAAATGATGTCCTCTTTGTTATCGGATGTGTTGTCGGGCCTATGACCCTCATCATGACTGATGCGGGCATAGTGCTCCCGGTGGTTAAGGAGCTGGAACGGGAACAGAAAGCGGGTGAAGACGGAGAGGATTTCAGTGCCTCTCCCGAAAATTGATAATTTACTTTTTTGTGCAACATGCACAAATAGCCTCCTTTAATTTGTACATTTCCGATGTTGTCATCGGAAATGTTTTTTAGTATTATATTTACAGTTCACATATATACAAGATGATCAAACTCTGAAAGCTTGATTTCAAAAAGTTTAGTCATCTTACAAGGTTATTGGGGGAAAAATGAAAAGTGATTCTAAAATTCTGTTAAAGATCTTTATTCTGATCTTCATCATTGTCATCCTGTTGGGAGCATGTTTTGGAATAATTAAAGGATGCGGGCTTTTGAAAGATCCGGGCGTGAGACCGACGCCGGGAAATGCAACTGTGACTGAGCCTGCACCGGAAGATGGGACAACAGCTGTTGCTGCGCCCACATCTGCGTTCGTGTCAACGCCAACTGTGACGCCCACTGTGGCTATCGGGGATCCGACACCCGCTCCCACGGACACGGCTAAGGAGACGCCGGGACCTATATATGTGGTCCTGCCCACGCCCACACCTACATCTGCACCCACCGCCACACCCACACCTACGGTGACTGCAACACCCACGACCACGTCTGCACCCACAGCGACTCCGAGTCCTACAGCCACGCCGACACCAAAGGCTACTGCAACACCTACGTCCTTTGCCACTCCTTTGCCTACAGCCACCATGTATCCGGAATTTACTCCGGATCCGTCACAGGTGGTGGAGACGAAAAAGAAGTATGATCGTGACGGTGATGCGATTGTGACGGATACCTATGCGGACGGAACTACAGTTGAGACCACGCACACTTCCGACGGCGATATAAGGATCGTGACCTATCCTGACGGAACATGGGTTCAGAGTGCGGATGAAGATGATTACATAGCAGTTACTTATCCTGATGATACTCGGATTATAATTCGTAATGACGGCTTAGCAATCTTTTATGATTCAAAAGGGCATGGAACTTATGCGGTTCAGTGCTATGACATGCCGGCTTATGGAATAAAAGTTTACTTTAGATATGATATGGACCGACATGATGCTGTGATCTGTAATTCCGACGGATCGGACAACAAATGGTCGGACAAACACTATGACATGTACACCGTTTCCTTTGGTATGGGACCCTGCTTCAATGTTTTCGGCATGGGAGAGGAGAAGGAGTACACTTTCTACACCTGGGACGGACCTTTTTACGACTATTAAAAATAAAACATAGCATTCATCGGAAGGCAGTCCGGTGGGTGCAGCCTTTAAGGACATGGACCACCATGTTTCTTTCGGGCTGCATCGACGGACTGCCTTTTTTCTTTATGTGGGGATTAGGGATGAAAAAGAAAAGACTTTTAAAAAACATAATGTGTATCTTTTTGGGGCTGATGCTGATCACACCACGGGACATTAAGGCTGACAGCATCTGGGATGAGAATTTTACGGGAAAGGGAGACGGAGACATCACCTTCAGAAGCTATCTGTCTCTTGACATCTACGACTATCAACAGGACAGTTTCCTTGGAAACATCAAACTCACCAAGGTCTCGGGCTCCGCAATCGACGGGGAATACGTTCTGAAATACGGCAACAGGACTGTGCTGACCTACAGAAATGACAGGGACAACTGCTTTATCTCAAGGGGAAGTTCCGACTATGCCAAAGATCTGTTCCTTCTTCTCTACAACCACAGTGACAAGAAGATCAGGGGAAAGGAACAATACAGGATCGAAGCCAGGTTCAATGTAAAGGTCTTTGCAAGAGGAAATCTCACAGGCCCTTACAACGGAGAAGGCTGGAATAGTCTTAAGGAAGCCATGGATGCAAATTGGGAAGCAGACACGGGAAAAAAGCCCGGAGGCAAGGGAGGCAGTGGAAACTATCTGACCGGGACCTGTAAACTGAGCCCCGATCAGATCACCAACATCGATCTCATGTACCAAAATGCCTGGTCCAAGATCGTCACTCCTGAAGGGGTGCCTTTTGCACTGACTTATGATGCCAATGGGGGAAAGATAAAAAGAAAACCTCTTTATACAGTATATGACAATGAACCCTACGAAGCAGTCTGCATCCCCGACGTTCCGGAACGTGAAGACTGTTATTTCTGGGGCTGGAGCACCGGGAAATATGAATTGAACCAAGGACCTCAGGATTATTTTGCCCTGTTCCATGAAGACGACATCTTTACTGAACTGTGGAGAAACAGTACTGTCTATGCTGTCTGGGGTACTGAACCCTTCGGTGAATTTGCAAAAGGCCACATCCATGTGTTTAAAAAACGCATGACCAAGACGGGAACAAGATGCCCTTATTGCGGAGAGCCTTTGTATTACTGGACTGAGACCTGTCAAGACTGCGGAGAGTTCAGGAAAGGAAGCGATGTTCCTCACACCTGTCCCGACAGTAAAGTGATCTACATTAGCGGTGAATGCATGACCTGTGGGGTGGCGGGATCGTCGGAAGGAGGTTTCACTGTTTCGGGAAATGTTCAAAGGATCCCTGACATCACAGAAACGGGACTTTCCTTTACGGGGCATGCGTTTGCGGGCTGGAATCTTTCGCCCGACGGTTCGGGGCAATGGCTTCATCCCGGAGACACCTACACGGTTTCGGAGAGGGGGAAGACTGTTTACATCTTTGCCATATGGAAACCCGGTAATTACCATGTCAGGTTTGATTATGGTAAGGAAGGGCTTAAGGACAGCAAAAACATGAAAATGGGCGAAAAGGAAAGAACCGTATCCTTTGACGATTTCATGACGGATCTTCCGGAACCTTCTCTGGAAGGCTTCCGCTTTGAAGGCTGGCGGTCTTCGGAACTTGGGATCATGGTTGAAAGTCATATGAGATACGGGATCCCTCATGATTCGGTATTTGTTGCAAAATGGAGCGGTCACAGGATCACTGTCACTGCAGACCCCGGATTTCCTTACGGTGCAACCGGGAAAAAGATGCCTGAGATCTATGAGATGAACGGCAACAGGTTTACCATGGATTTTGGAACAAGATACTCATCCCATATCCCTCTTTCCTTAAAACCTTCATGTGACGGCTGGGTCTTCACGGGCTGGAGTTTTAAGGGGGAAAGCATTACGGATGACACTGTCTGCACCCTTGACGAAGATCACACCATCACCGGAAACTGGAGCAGAAGATGCATCATCCTTACCCTGGATCCTGTATTCGGTCATTTTCCGGGAAAAAATGAGAATGAAAAAATGAGGATCGATGTGGCTTGGGGCAGCTTTGTTTCTCTGTCGGAACCGAAGAGGACAGGCTATGTCTTCGGAGGGTGGTATAAAGATCGGGAAGGAATGGGAGAAAGGATAGAGGAAGAAAACGTTTTGTTTTTCGAAGATACCACACTCTATGCCAAGTGGATCCCGGAAAGATATGCTTTGAATTTTGATTATTGTGAAAACTGGAAATATAAGGCTATGGATCTCAAGGGAAATGAGACAGATGCGCTTTTCGTGAACTATGGCAAAACTGATGCACTTCCGACGCCTTCAAGATATGGTTACGATTTTCTGGGCTGGTCTTCGGGGAAGATCTGGGATGAAGAACACAAGGCTTACAACGGGGATCCGGATCTCATACTTAAGGACGGGGCCTGGAATGTGCCTCGCGAGGTGACGGTTTATGCGGTATGGAAGCCTGTAACGGTAAAGGTTGTATATGATTACAATTATGATATCGCGGAAAAAGAAGAGGAGCAGGGAGATGGGAAGGAAGGGGCAGAACCATAAAATGAACGAAGAAAAATACAAAGAAGTCCGGAAGAAAATATTCTGCATGTTAGTCTTTATATGGACTATGATCTGTGCAGTACTGTCCCCTGTGAAAAGCGTAAAGGTAAATGCATGTTACGATCCAAATGCATCCCACATCCATGACAGTAACTGCTATGTGGGCACTTTCCACGGGGCTCATACGGCGGAATGTTACACGGAGCGGGAAGTGCGGAAGTACTGCAGCGGGCGGTACGAATATGACGGCTCGGCAAGTGTCAGAGTGACGGAATATACAAAGTTTTATTATTGCACCAACAAAAATTGCAGATACTACTATGACAGGGATTACACAAACTGTGTGGATTTTTTTACTTTTATCTCGGGACCTCAGGGCAACTGGTATCCTTCCGATTATCGTGATTCCTACACCTGTCCCGAGTGCGGCAGACAATGCGGCAACAGATCCGTGAAGGAAGACAGCTATTACGTCTATGTAAACCGTCTCAGATGCACGGGCTGCGGAGCCACTGCCTGGGCACCCTGCTATTCGGGATACGGTCCGGATCCTTCTTACACTGTCCACGGCTATCATTCCGTTACGGAGAAGGTGCTGACCTGCACGAAGAATGTGGGCTCCTACTACGATGAAAAGGGAAATCTGGCAGGGTGTATGTGCGACAGGATCGTTAAAACCATGGCGGCAGAAGAACCGGAGCAGATCCTGCACCTTGGAGATCCTGTAAACTCCAATGCGTTTCTTTCTTTGTACAATGGCCTTGGGGTGAACGGATATGCCTGCGAGGTTTTGGGGTATGATCCCTATGATCTCGGTGACGAGTGGCAGGATGTGACCCTGAGAGTCTATCAAAAGGATTTTCCCTTTTCCATGGCAGGGAACAGCCGCATTTCAGATCCTGCATGTGTGAACATCAAAGTAAAGGTCATCGATCAGGCCTTTGACATCATTACGGAAAAGAATCCCAGAGGTGTCATCGTGGTTACAAATGAGAAGGGAGAGGCGGTGGAAAGGGCTTCGGAAGGAGAGAAGATCGGGATCCTTGTGTCTCCCTACTATGGGTACAAAGTTCAGAGTATCAAAATAGACGGTAAGAATGTGGCAGCAGAAAAAGGAACCGTTATCACGGAATTTGTTATGCCGGGACACAGCATAGGCATAAGGGCCATATATGAAAGAGATCCGAAACAGAACACAGGAGGCGGGGAAAACGGCGGAGAGCAGAATGATGAAGGAGTGACATTTCTTGAATTTGAAGAAGAGATCGGATACAGGCTTCCCAACAGCCTTCGGGGATTCAGATTTGACAGGGAGAGTTTCTGGCGTTTTGAAGAAGAAGAGGGGAACGGAACAGGCAGAGCTCTGGCGCCGGGGACGGTCTTAAGAACTGTGGAAGACCTGTTCCTCTACGGAAGATGGGAAAAGGATGATAGTCTGAAAACGGAAAGTATTCTTAGGGCGGACATCATCACCCTGAACAACGACCCGGTGCATTCAAGAGATGAAGAAGGAACACCTTTTAGCTTTGCGGGAAACAGGGTAGGGCTGGAGACGGATCTTAGCATCGATGACTCATTCGAAGGGCCTTTTTCTCTTTCTTTGATCCCGGAGTACTTTTTGGAAAATGAAGAGGGAGAGGAACAAAAGGTCAGAGTCCTTTCCACGGGAAGGGTAGGGGAAGAATTCATCACCTTTTATGAAAGGGGAAAGGACGTGAAGGATGAATTAAGAACCTGTTTCGAAGAAAGAGACATGAGGATCGTGATCCACTGGGTCCTTCCCCATCTGTCCTTTGCGGTAAAAGAAGAAAACTATGCGGAATTTGAAAGCTATGCGGAGATAAATACCCTCTCGGGAGAAGAAAACTTCTTTGAAAGAGGCTGTCTTTTAAAAGTTATCTTTATTGTGAGCGTCAAAGACGGAGAAGAAAAGGAGATCCTGAGCGAAGAAGTGCCTCTTTGGGTAAGGATGATGTGATGCATAAAAAACGTACCGCAGGCAAAAGCTGCGGTACGCGATCTAAGGATTTATGAGGTGTCATGCTTTTACGATAAAGCAAATGCATGATCATGATGCAATCGAACTAAAAACCGAAGTATCTCTTGCAGTTGTTGTAGGAGATGTCCTGAACGGTCTTCTCAAGAAACTCGAAGTCGTCGGGATACTCGCCGTTCTCCACCCAGGTTCCGATAAGGTCGCAAAGGATGCGGCGGAAGTACTCGTGACGGGTGTAGGAAAGGAAACTTCTGGAGTCTGTCAGCATTCCCACGAAGTTGGAGAGAAGACCCAGGTTTGCAAGGCTGATCATCTGCTCCTGCATTCCGGTTTTGTTGTCGTTGAACCACCAAGCGGAACCGTGCTGGATCTTTCCGATGGCGTCGGAATTCTGGAAACAGCCCATGATGGTTCCGATGCAAGCATTGTCACCGGGATTCAGGGAGTAGAGGATGGTCTTGGGAAGCTCATCCGTTAATGCGAGAGCGTTCAGGAAACCTGAAAGTTCTGCTGCCGAAGCACCTGTGTTGATGCTGTCGTAACCTGTGTCGGGGCCCAGCTTTGCATACATGTTCTTGTTGTTATCACGAAGAGCACCGTAGTGGAGCTGCATTACCCAGCCGAGTCTTGCATATTCTCTTCCGCAGAAGAGCATGCATGCGGTCTTGAACTTGATCTCATCGGCTCTTGAGGGGATGTTTCCTGCCATACGGTCTGCGAAGATCTTCTCGATCTCTGCTTCCGTAGCGGGTTGATACATTACATATTCGAGGCCGTGGTCGGATACGAGGCATCCGTTCTCACGGAAGAATTCCATCCTGTTCCTGAGGGCTGCGCAAAGATCCTTGAAGGAAGCGATCTTCACACCTGAAGCCTTTTCAAGTTTTGCAAGATAATCCTTGTAATCGGGTTTTTCCAGGTTCATTGCCTTGTCGGGACGCCATGCGGGAAGAACTTTTACTTCAAAGCTCTTGTCCTCGCGGATCATTCTGTGCCACTCAAGGGTGTCGGCGGGATCGTCTGTGGTGCATATTGTGTCAACATTGGACATCCTGATGAGGTTTCTTGCGGAAAACTCGGGGGTGTTCAGCTTTGCGTTGCAGACCTCCCATGCTTCCTTGCAGGTGGCGGGGGTCAAAGGTTTGTAAAAACCGAAATATCTCTGTAATTCCAGGTGACTCCAGTGATAGAGAGGGTTTCCGATGGCCTTCTGTAAGGTTTCGGTCCATTTCTCGAACTTCTCGTAATCACTTGCATCGCCTGTGATATATTTTTCATCAATGCCGTTGGAACGCATCTGACGCCATTTGTAATGGTCGCCTCCCAGCCACACTTCGGTGATGTTCTTGAAGACACGGTCCTCGGCGATCTCCTTGGGACTGATGTGGCAGTGGTAGTCGATGATGGGCATCTTTTCCGCAGCCGCATAAAGTCTTTTTGCGGTTTCATTTGATAACAAAAAATCCTTATCCATAAATTTCTTCATAATCTTTGAACCATCCTTTCATTATCGAAAACGGATCTCTTTACGGTCATTTCAATAGTCCCGGTGACCGATCATACGTCGTGATTATAGAACATATCAAAATTCAAAACAAGGGTAGAAACTTATCAATAATTGCGGATTAGTTCTTAAAAATTTACGGTTGAAATTTTTCATTGTTAATGTTGTTATAATGTTTTGAAAGATTGTTGAATGTCACGTCCCACGGCAAAACGGGTTGACTTATGTTTTTAATCGTCTTAAAATCCAAAAGAACAGGGTCTTGCGCAAGGGGCGCGGGACTTTTTGCGAGTCCTTTAAAAGGACATGGAGGAAGAATGGATCACATCATCATCAACGAAAAAGATAATGTATGCGTGGCATTGAAAGACTTGAAAAAAGGAGAGACCGTAGAAGCCTTCGGCGGAAAAGTCACTCTTCTTGAAGACGTGAACAGAGGTCACAAGATCGCCCTTAAGGATCTTAAGAAGGGCGAAAACGTCATTAAATACGGCAGTCCCATCGGACATGTTACCTGTGATGTTCCTGCAGGAAGTCACATCCACATACACAACCTGAAGACAAATCTGGGAGAAGTGCTGGAGTACACCTACCACCCTGAAAATGCGGGAGAAGAGATGGGTTGCAGAAAAGCCTCGGAATTCATGGGCTTCAAGCGCACCGATGGAAGTGTGGGTGTGAGGAATGAGATCTGGATCCTTCCCACCGTGGGCTGTGTAAATTCCATTGCTGCCAAACTTGCGGAGAACGGCAGGAGAAAGCTCAAGGGATCTGTTGAAGATGTGCTTGCTTTTGCTCATCCCTACGGCTGTTCCCAGATGGGAGAAGATCAGGAGGCCACCAGAACCATCCTGGCAGACCTCATCAGACATCCCAATGCGGGCGGAGTCCTCGTGCTGGGTCTGGGATGCGAAAACTCCAACATAGGAGTGCTTAAAGGCTATCTGGGAGGATATGACGAGAGCAGGGTAAAGTTCCTGCAGTGCCAGGATGTGGAGGATGAGATCGAAGAGGGCGGAAAGCTCATAGAAGAACTCATCGAGCATGCCTGCGGTTTTAAGAGGGAAACGTGTTCCGCGGACAAACTGGTCATAGGTCTTAAATGCGGCGGCTCCGACGGACTTTCGGGCATTACGGCCAATCCCACTGTGGGGCTGTTTTCCGACATCCTTTGTTCCATGGGAGGTACCACCATCCTTACGGAAGTTCCGGAAATGTTCGGTGCCGAGACCATGCTCATGGACCGCTGTGAAACTCCCGAACTTTTTGACAAAACAGTCTGCCTCATAAACAACTTTAAAGAGTACTACATAGAGAACCATCAGACCATTTATGAGAATCCTTCTCCGGGCAACAAGGCGGGAGGCATTTCCACACTGGAAGACAAGTCCCTGGGCTGCACACAGAAGTCCGGAAAAGCAAAGGTCAGAGGCGTTCTTGAATACGGCGAGAGAGTGAAGGACAAAGGACTTAATCTTTTGAGCGCTCCCGGAAACGATCTTGTGGCAGCCACGGCTCTTGCTGCGGCAGGTGCTCAGATCGTACTCTTCACCACAGGTCGCGGAACTCCTTTCGCATCTCCTGTGCCTACGGTAAAGATATCCACCAATTCCGCTCTCTACGGTAAGAAAGAAAAGTGGATCGACTTTAACTGCGGTGTTCTGACGGAGGGAAAGGATATGACCGAGCTTTCGGAAGAACTTTTCGCCTTTGTAACGGAAGTGGCTTCAGGCAAAAAGATCAAGAGCGAGATCGCGGGATATCACGACCTGGCCATCTTTAAGCGAGGCGTCACACTGTAATTACAGTGATGATCATTTTATAAACTCACAGGTTTTAGAAAAAATTTGAATGGCAAAACCCTTCGTCAGGGTATATAATACTCTGGATGATTGGTTTTAATGTTTTCCCGAAAGGGAAGAAAATCATAAATTTTCAAGGAGAGAAATTATATGGCAAAAGTTATTACAATGGGCGAGATCATGCTCAGACTTTCCACACCCGGAAATGAAAAGATCCTTCAGGCAGATGAGTTCGACATCAATTACGGCGGCGGTGAAGCTAACGTAGCTGTTTCACTTGCCAACTACGGTCATGAGGCAGAGTTCGTTACAAAGGTTCCCAAGAACCCCATCGGTGAGGCTGCCGTTGCAGCACTCCGCAAGATGAATGTAGGCACACGTTTCATCGCAAAGGGCGGTGAGAGACTCGGTATCTACTTCCTCGAGACAGGTTCCGCAATGAGAGCTTCCAATGTTATCTACGACCGCGCTCATTCCGCTATCTCCGAGGCAGAGCCTGCAGATTTCAACTTCGATGAGATCTTCAAGGGCGCTGACTGGTTCCACTTCACAGGTATCACTCCCGCAGTTTCCGACAAGGCAGCAGAGCTCACGGAGCTTGCATGCAAGGCTGCTAAGAAGGCAGGTGTTAAGGTTTCCTGCGACCTGAACTTCCGTAAGAAGCTCTGGTCTTCAGAGAAGGCTCAGAAGGTTATGTCCAACCTTATGCAGTACGTTGATGTCTGCATCGGAAACGAAGAGGATGCTGAAAAGGTTCTCGGCTTCAAGCCCGGCGAGACAGACGTTACCAGCGGCGATCTCAAGCTTGACGGTTACAAGTCCATTTTCGAGCAGATGGTAAAGAAGTTCAACTTCGAGTATGTCATCAGCTCCCTTCGTGTTAGCCATTCCGCTTCCGACAACGGCTGGAGCGCATGCATCTACTCACGTGATACAAAGGAATTCTATCATTCAAGAGAGTACAGGATCAGCCCCATCGTTGACCGTGTAGGCGGCGGCGACTCCTTCGCAGGCGGCGTTATCTGCGGACTTCTTGACGGCAAGGATTTCAAGGCAGCTCTTGAATTCGGTGTTGCTGCATCAGCTCTTAAGCACACCATCCCCGGAGACTTCAACCTTGTTTCACGTTCCGATGTTGACAACCTTGTTGGCGGCGACGGATCCGGAAGAGTTCAGAGATAATCTTTATCCCAAAAACAGAAAGGAATTTTTACCATGGAATTACGTACAGCAGCATCACCCAAGGATGTGAAATACTATACAACAGACAGACTTCGCGAGGAGTTCCTGATCGACGATCTTTTCAAGGCTGACGAGATCAAGCTTGTTTACAGCCACATCGACAGGATCATCACAGGCTCCGCCGTTCCCGTAAAGGGAAAGCTTGTCCTCACAGCAGGAGACGAGCTCAGAGCAGAGTACTTCCTTGAGAGACGTGAAATGGGCGTCATCAACATCGGCGGCGACGGCATCATCACCATCGACGGCAAGGAATACAAGCTTGCATATAAGGAAGGTATGTACATCGGAATGGGTTCAAAGGACATTTCCTTTGCTTCCGTTGATGCAAAGACTCCCGCTAAGTTCTACCTGAACAGCGCACCTGCTCACAAGACCTATCCCACAGTTCTCATCAAGCCCAACGGAACACCTTCCGAAGGCGTTGTTATCGTAAAGGACAGCAACAAGGTTGAGTGCGGAAGCCTTCAGGACGCAAACCACAGAACCATCTGCAAGTACATCCTTCCCGGACAGGTTGAATCCTGCCAGCTGGTAATGGGTATGACTCACCTTGAGGAAGGTTCCGTATGGAACACAATGCCTTGCCATACACATGACAGAAGAATGGAAGTTTATCTCTACTTCGAGATGGGCGAGAACGACTGCGTATTCCATTACATGGGCGAGCCCACAGAGACACGTCACATCGTAATGAGAAACGAGCAGGCTGTCATTTCTCCCAGCTGGTCCATCCACTCCGGATGCGGCACCAGAAACTACACCTTCATCTGGGGCATGGTTGGTGAAAACCAGGCATTCGATGACATGGACGGCGTAGCCATGACAGACATCAGATAAAAATATTACAGTTCATCCCCCCATCTCGAATTCGCAATCTGCTTCGCTACTTGCTCATTCGGGGTGGGGGGGTTATTGCTTCGCAGAATATACATAATGCTAAAACTTCTTGAAAGCAAGCTTTCAAAAGTCTAGCATTATGTATATATGTGAACTGTATCGAAAATTTACGAAAATTCCTATGGAAATTTTTCCTTTCTTTTGGTAAAATCATTCCATGGGAATTTTTTTATTGGCGTATTAGCCAAAAGGAGGAGAGCATGAAGTTATTTAAGCAAATTGCAGCTTGTTTTCTTGCAATGGTCATGGCACTTACCGTTCTGACGGCAGCCGTACCCGCAGCAAGTGTAAAGGCTGCCGACCTGGTCCTTAAGTTTCATTACCACAGGACAGACGGAAAGTATGACGGCTGGGACGTGTGGCTTTGGGAGGAAGGAAAGGACGGATCGGGAAATCCTTTCGTTGAAGAGAACGGGGAGATGGTGGCAACAAAAGTTCTGACACCGGGAACTTCCTCAGTTGGCTTTATTGTAAGGACCACAGCCTGGGCCAAGGACATCAACGAAGATCAGTTCATCGATATTTCCGAGATGATCTCGGGAACGGTGCATATATATGTTGAGTCCGGAGTAAAAGGTTACACGAAAAAATACGGAGATGATGCGGTGGTGGGGATTAAAGTAGCCAAGGCCGTTTATGATAACGGAAAAGTCATTGTAAACATGACGGGGGAACCCGAAGAAAATTCGGAAAAAATGTTCATGGTGAGAACCCATGAGGGCGAGATCCCTGTGAAAAAGATCACGAAGATCGCGGGAGACAGGTTCGAACTTGAAGTTACGGATGAACTTGATGCTGCGGGAACTTACTTTCTGGAGTATGAAGGAAACTACTACAAGATAAACATCCCCAATGTGTACTCCACAAAGGGATTTGAAGAAGCATTCACCTACACTGGAAACGACCTGGGTGCAAACTGGACCAAGGCATCCACCACATTTAAAGTCTGGGCACCCACCGCTGAAAAAATCAGTGTGAAGCTTTACAAGTCGGGAACCGACGGCACTGAGGATCTCATAGAGACTCTTGCCATGGAAAAGGGTGAGAAAGGCGTCTGGAGTGTTACAAAGCAAGGCGATCTTAACGGAACCTACTACACCTATCTGGCAGCAGTGGGAGGAGAAGAAGTCGAGGTCTGCGATCCCTATGCCCGTACCACCGGCGTGAATGGCATGAGGGCCATGGTCATCGATCCGGATTCCACGGATCCCGAAGGATGGGAAAAGGACAAGGATCCCCATTATGATATGCCCATAAATGATGCGATCATTTATGAGTTACAGATCAGAGATCTGTCCAGCAGTAAGAGTTCGGGCATAAAAAATCAGAGAAAATTCCTGGGACTCATCGAAACGGGAACAAAGACGGAGAGCGGAGTGTCCACAGGCTTGGATCACATTAAGGAACTGGGCATCACCCATCTTCACATCCTGCCTTTCTATGATTTCGGTTCCGTCGATGAAAAGTCGTCACTGGCAACCTTTAACTGGGGCTACGATCCCATGAATTACAATGTTCCCGAAGGTTCTTTTTCAACGGATCCATACAACGGAGAAGTGAGAGTGAAGGAACTCAAGACCATGGTAAAGGGCCTTCATGACAACGGCATCAGCGTGGTCATGGACGTGGTGTACAACCATGTTTACAATGCTTCGGACTTCTGCTTCAACAAACTGGTTCAGGGGTATTTCTCAAGAATCGACGACAACGGCAAGTACTCCAACGGTTCCGGCTGCGGTAACGACACTGCTTCCGAGCGTTCCATGGTAAAGAAGTACATTGTGGACTCCGTAAATTACTGGGCCGACGAGTATCACATCGACGGCTTCCGTTTTGACCTTGTGGGTCTCATCGACACCGAGACCATGAACGAAGTCATTAAGACCGTGCATGAAAAGCATCCCAACGTGATCTTTTACGGCGAAGGCTGGACAATGAGCACCAATGTCACAAAAGAAGGCTACAACATGACCACCCAGGTGAATTCCAAACAGGTTCCGGGCATGGCTTTCTTCAGTGATGACATGAGAGACACACTTAAGGGAAGCGTTTTCTCAAAGACTTCCATGGGTTACGTTTCGGGACTTACGGGAGTCACGGACAAGCTTTCGTCCTATTTTACGGCCAACACCAACTGGTCCAAGGATCCCACACAGATGGTCCAATACGCATCCTGCCATGACAACAACACTTTGATCGACAGGATCACCATGGCAACTCCCAATGCTTCAAGGGAAGAACAGATCGCCATGAACAATCTGGCTGCGGCTATCTACCTCACTTCCCAGGGCATTCCTTTCATGCAGGCGGGAGAGGAGATGCTGCGTTCCAAGACTAACAATGACGGCAGTTTCAACGAAAACAGCTACAATGCTCCCGACAAGGTGAACCAGCTGAAATGGAACAATCTTGACGAAGCGGAGTACATGAACACCTTTGAGTACTATAAAGGTCTCATCGCCTTCCGTAAGGCTCATTCCGCTCTTCGCATGAACAACCGCGAAGAGATTGATGCAAACATCAGGAGGATGAGCGGAACTCCCGATAATGTCATTGCCATGGAGATTCAGGGCAAGGCCAACAATGACTGCTCCGACGGCATCATCGTCATCTTCAATCCCAACAAGGAAGAGAAGGAGATCCCCCTTCCTGCTGGCAAATGGAGCATATGCGTAGACAAGGACAAGGCAGGAACAAAGAAACTTGGCTCCGCAAGCGGAACGGTGAAGGTGGCGGGAATCTCCGCCATGGTACTTGTGAAAGGAAGAATGGCACCCCTGACCGCTGCAGAAGAAACGAGGATAAGGATCTTCGGCATCTTTGGCATCACGGCAGCTATTCTGGGAGGGTTCTTTGGTGCAAAGGGCATCATTGCACTCATGAAAAAGAAAGATGAAAAGAAGTAAAAAAAGAAGTCCGGACCTTTTGAAGGTCCGGACATTTTTGTATCCGTCATCATGCGGAATGTTCTTCGGGGTGAACATCGTCTTTTTTGTGGGCTGTGTTTGCCCAAGCCGCTTTTCTGTATTCGGTGGGAGTGCAGTTGTGGCTTTCTTTGAAAACTCTGTTGAAGGTGGCGAGGGAATTGTAGCCGCTGCGCATGGCAATGTCCGCCACGGATTCGCCGGTATCGATGAGCAGCAGCTCGGCGTTGGTCATCCTTCTTTTCTGAAGGTACTCATAGTAGGTTACACCGGTAAAATCCTTGAAAAGTCTGATGAAATGGGATTTGGAAAAGCCCGAGATGTCCACCACCGTGTCCAGGGAAAGGTCTTCGGAACAATGCTCGTTGATGTATTTGCATATGCTGAAGAAAGTATCTATGTAACTTTGCTGCCTCTGATGCTTTGAAACGGTGGCCCCCGAATTCTGTTTCAGACATATGCGTCCCGCTTCCACAAAGAAGGAAAGGGTGAGAGCATGGATGCTGGCACCGCAGAGGATGTCCATTTCCTGCTGTTCTCTGATTATCTTGTGCAAAAGGGAGCGGAGTTTTTGATATTCGTCGTTTTCTTCATTCTTAAGAAAAACGGCGCAAGGGAAAAAGCGGCTGTAGGCCGCGTCGAAACCGTTAACTTCGCGAAGGATGGAATGCTCTACCTGAAAGATCAGACGTTCTCCCGTGGGGGGAGCGGTGAGAGTGTGCATTTCACCGCTGGGAATGATGATGATGTCGCCTTCGTTCAGAGTGTAGTTTTTCTGATCGATGAAGACGTTGTAGGTATTTTTCAGGGGCATGATGATCTCGATGTCCGAATGCCAGTGGGCGGGATAGTCCTCCGGCTCCACATTCATATGTATCCTGAAGCCTTCAAAATGGATGTGATGAACGATCTCTTTGGTTCCGTGCAATTCTTCTATCATTGTGCTCCCTCCGACCTCCTGACGAGGCTCCCTAAAAGCAGGCCTGACCTGCATCCCAATAATAAAAACATAATTATTGAGAAGCAATTGATTAAAAATAATCATTTACTTCTCTCAACGTTTTATATTATACAGTAACATTGTACAATTTTCAACGTGCCTCCCCATATTTTTTTATCCATTATGAACATATAAAAAAGTAATTTTTTAACAAAATGACGAAATTACAACCTGAAATACAGATTTTTTGATGATAATTTTTGAGCATAGTTTGATGAAGATTAGGAAGAAAAATCTTTTATCAATGGTATAATCCAAAATATAAAGAAACGATAAACGGATCGGACGGATCTGAAAAGAGATACACGTCGTTTCGACGTGCGGAGGTTTAGGTGAAAAATAAGATCAAAAACGTCAATTTCAATAAAGAAAAATTGTCAGAATATAAAAAAATGGCCGAAGATCTTGTGGCAAAAATGACACTGGAGGAAAAGTGCTCTCAGGTTGTGAACTGGGCGCCGGCCATCGAAAGACTGAACGTAAAGAGTTATAACTGGTGGAATGAAGCCCTTCACGGTGTTGCAAGAGCCGGAGTCGCAACTGTTTTCCCTCAGGCCGTTACATTGGCGGCAAGCTTCAACGAGGAACTTCTTGAAGAGGTGGGAGATGCGGTTTCCACCGAAGGCAGAGCCAAGTTCAACAATCAGCAGAAATATGATGACCATGACATATACAAAGGCTTGACTTTCTGGGCTCCCAACATCAACATTTTCAGAGATCCCAGATGGGGAAGAGGACATGAGACCTTCGGAGAAGATCCTTATCTCACTTCCAGACTGGGAACCAGATACATTGACGGTATCCAGGGCAAGGATGAGAACAATCTGAAGGCGGCTGCCTGTGCAAAGCACTATGCCGTTCATTCCGGCCCCGAAGGCATCAGACACAGCTTTGATGCCAAGGTCAACAAAAAGGATTTTTGGGAAACTTACCTTTATGCTTTTGAAAAATGCATTGAGAACACTCATGTTGAAGCCGTTATGGGAGCTTACAACAGAGTGAACGGAGAGCCTGCCTGCGGCAGCAGGACGCTTCTCATTGACATTCTGAGAAACAGGTTCGGATTTGAAGGGCATGTTACCAGCGACTGCTGGGCCATTAAAGATTTTTACACAGGACATATGGTCTGCGACACGCCTCTGGAGGCTGTGGCTCTGGCCATGAACAACGGCTGTGACGTTAATTGCGGTGATCTTTTCAAGAACATGAAACAGGCGGTTGACGAAGGACTTGTTAAAGAAAGCAGACTTGATGAGGCTCTTGTCCGTCTTTTCACCACCAGATACAAGCTTGGCATCATGGAAGGGCAGACATCGGAGTTTGACGGACTCACATTGGAAGATGTGGATTCCGACGGCATGAAGGATCTGAACTTGAGAGCGGCTCTGGAGTCCGTTGTTCTTCTTAAGAATGAGAACGCATTCCTTCCACTGGATGCGAAGAAGATAAAGACTGTGGGTATCGTCGGACCCAACGCAGACAACAAAAGAGCTCTGGTGGGCAACTATGAAGGAACGGCATCAAGATACGAGACAGTGCTCCTTGGCATAGAAGACCTCGTAGGCTCCGATGTGAGAGTGATGTACTCGGAAGGATGCCATCTCTTTAAGGACAAGGTGGAAAACCTCGGCCAGCCCAATGACAGAATGGCGGAAGTCAAAGGTGTCTGCGAGAACAGTGACGTGGTGATCTGCTGCGTTGGTCTCGATGCGGGACTTGAAGGAGAGGAAGGAGACGCAGGAAATGCTTACGCCAGCGGAGACAAGAAGGATCTTTCTCTTCCCGGGCTTCAGAACGAACTGCTGAAAGCGGTGCTTGATTCCGGAAAGCCTGTGATCGTCGTACTTCTTGCGGGAAGCTCCATCGATCTCAGAGCAGCCAAGGAAAAGGCCGCAGCCATCGTTTATGCGGGCTATCCCGGAGCAAGAGGCGGAGAGGCCGTTGCGGACATCATCTTCGGTAAAGCAAATCCTTCGGGCAAACTGCCTTTCACCTTCTACAATTCGGTTGAAGAACTGCCTGCTTTCACGGACTACTCCATGAAGGACAGGACTTACAGATACATGAAAAACGATGCACAGTTTCCTTTCGGTTTCGGTCTCGGATACAGTGAATTTGAGATCGCCGACGAAGAACTGCCCGGGGAGTGCAAAGAGGCAGACCTCGACAGTCTGGAAGTGAAACTGAACTTAAGAAACAAAGGCTGTTTCGACGGGGCACAGGTGCTGCAGATCTACGTTGCAAGCAACGAAAAAGATGCTCCCAGATATCAGCTTAAAGCCTTTAAGAAAGTATTCCTGAAGGCGGGAGAAAAGAGGGAAGTGATCATTCCCTTAAGCCGTGATTCCTTTGAGATCGTTAACGAAACGGGAGAATTTATCGTTAACAAGGGCAAAAAGTACACCGTTTACATCGGTTTCTCACAGCCCGACGGCGAAAGTGAAAAGCTTCTGGGTATCCACCCCACAGCGCATGATCTTGTGATAATATAGCGGGCCGCCGCTATAGCCCCTAAAAGGGGAAATAAAATTGGAGAGGAAAAAAATGAAGAAGGTACAGAACGAGACTTTTACTCAGGGGAGTCAAGCGGTTTATGTAAAAAAAACCGGATGGCAAAAGTTTGGGATTTACGTGAGGAGGTATTGGCAGCTTTATGCAATGCTTGCCTTACCCCTCATCTATCTTTTGATCTTTAAGTATTATCCCATGCATTTTATCACCATAGCCTTTAAAGATTACAAGTTCAACAAATCTGTTTTTGAGATGCCTTGGGCCAGTGTCAAAGGGCAGGTTGATATCCTGAAACATTTTAAAGCAGCTATGAAGCCTGACTTTTACAGTGCTTTAAGAAACACAGTCACTCTTAATCTGCTTGATCTGTTCTTTGGATTTCCGGCACCTATAATTTTTGCGCTGATCCTTAATGAACTTCCTTTTAAAAGATTTAAAAAGTTCGTTCAAACGGTAGCTTATATGCCTCACTTCCTTTCATGGGTCATTATTTATGGACTTGTTTGTATCCTTTTCCAGCCCGATGGTCCTGCGGGAGGAGTTGTCAATAATCTTCTGGTTAAGAACGGATTATCGATCATACCTTTTCTTGATGATCCTACGCATTGGATAGGCACTTATGTTATGGTAGGTGTTTGGCAGAGCTTCGGTTGGGGATCCATTATTTATCTTGCGGCGATAGCCGGCATCAACCCTGAACTTTACGAAGCGGCATCTGTTGACGGCGCCGGTCGTTTGAAAAAAATGTGGCACATTACTTTACCTGGTATTAAATCAACGATCGTCGTCCTGCTTATCATGAATATCGGCGGTATCGTCGGAGGAGCCTTCGACAGAATTTATGCAATGCAGAACCCCATTGTTCTTTCGGTAGCTGACACATTGTCTACCTTTGTTTACAGGATCGGTTTGTCTTCAAGTTATCCCAAGTTTGAGCAAACGACGGCTGTAGGTCTTTTCCAGTCGGTTGTCGGATTGTTCTTCCTGCTGGGAGCCAATAAGATTTCGAGAAAACTTGGCGAACGCGGAATTTGGTAAGGAGGGTATGACTTATGAAGGTTAAATCGGTTAAAACTATTATCGGAGATTATATATTTGTATTCCTTTGCGTAATCGTTGCGGTGATCTGCCTTACGCCAATGATCTCACTCTTGGCAAAATCCCTGAGTTCCACTAAGTATCTTGTGGCGGGAGAGGTTTTCTTCCTTCCGAAGGGGTTGAATTTTAAGGCATATGCTTATGTACTTAAGGAAGAAAAATATATCAGATCATTTATTTGGACTGTATTGCTGACAGTGATATGTACTCTTGTTTCTTTGACGATAACCTCGTTTTGTGCATATCCTTTGATCTACGACAACCTTAAGGGAAAGAAAGTGATCAATGTACTTATTACATTTACCATGTTCTTTAATGCAGGTATGATCCCCAATTATATGTTGATGAAATCATTACATTTCATTAACAATCCATTGGTGCTCATAGTTCCCAGTTGTCTCAGCATATACAATATGATCATTATGAGAAGCTTTTTCTACGGCATTCCCGATAGTTTGCGAGAATCTGCGGAGATGGACGGCGCCTCGTTTTTTAAGATCTTTACGAATATCTATCTGCCTCTTTCCAAACCTGTTTATGCTACGCTGGCGTTGTTTTATGCTGTAGGCAGATGGAACGGTTACACGGATGCTCTTATGTATGTAAATGACGAGAAACTTTATCCGTTACAGCGCTATCTTTATGATATCTTGAATTCCGCAAAACAGGTGGAGGCAAGCAGGCTTGAAAGCCAAAGCGTTGTGGGCATGGCAGAGTCTATGAAAGATGCCGTGGTTATGTTTTCAACAATACCCATTTTGCTTGTTTATCCTTGGCTACAGAGGTATTTCATTGCCGGCGCAACGCTGGGGGCAGTAAAGGAATGATCGGAAACCATTGTGGTTTTCCGTTAATTCATATTAAATTCTATTTCATAGGGAGGAAAAAAAGAAATGAAAAGAAAGTTAGTCGCTTTGTTACTGGCAGCTACAATGATCGTTTCATTGGCAGCTTGCGGCGGCAAAAAGGATGACACACCGTCATCACAGTCTTCAAGCAGCAGCTCGAGTAGCTCAAGCAGCTCAAGCAGTAGCTCAAGCAGCTCAAGCAGCAGCTCAAGCAGTTCAAGCAAGACAGAGGAGAAAAATGATCCCACAAACGGTGAACTTGTGAATGGCAAGTTCGTCAAGACAAGAAAGATCACAGTTGAAGTTTATGATCGTAGCGGTAAAGTACCTGCAGACGACAACGTATGGACTGATTGGATCAAGAAGCAGATGCTTGAAAGGTACAACATCGAGGTTACTTATAAGACTGTTCCCCGTTGGACAGAAAAGGATGCTATCAATACATTGCTTGCATCAGGCGATGCTCCGGATATCTGCTACACATATGAGTATCCCACAATTCAGTCTTATGCAAACATGGACGGTATCATTGACCTGAATCCCCTTCTTGAGCAATACAAGTCATTGCTTCCCAACCTTTGGGCTTGGCTTGGAGACGAGAACATCTACTATGATCAGGATCCTAAGACAGGAACCGTTTGGGCAATTGAAGGAAGAAGAAACAACACCTATCGTATAAACACATTCATTCGTCAGGATTGGCTTGACAAGCTTGGACTTAAGACACCTACAACAATGGCTGAATTCGAAACAGCTATCAAGGCTTTCAGAGACAATGCAACAAAGCTTCTTGGCAAGGATGCCGGACAGATGGTTCCTTTCCTTCTTACATCCGATGTAGGCTGGACCGCAGCTCCCATTATTGAGTCATTTATCGATCCTTCCATCACTGATAAGGAACTTTATGTTACAGGATTTGATGACAGAAAGTATACAGTTGCAGGAACAAAGGATGCAGTAAAGGTTCTTAATAAGTGGTACAACGACAACCTTCTTTGGAAGAGTTTCCATCTTCACGGTGATGGCGATAACGCCGGAGATGATCTCTGCAAGGCTGGTTATGTAGGCGCATTCATTCAGAACTATGATTATCCTTTCCGTGGAAATGAAGACAGTATCAATGCTCTTCTTGCAAAGAACGTAGATCCCAATGCTAAGTTTGTAGCAATCAACTGCTTCCAGGACAAGAATGGTAAGTACAGCCACTATTCATATTCTGCAGCAGGCGATAGAAAGACTTTCTTCCCTGCAACAAACAAAGAGCCTCTTGCTTCACTTCTTTATGTTGAATTTATTTCTTCTCCCGAGGCTATCCAGTACCTTCAGATCGGAGAAGAAGGAATCAACCATAAGGTTCATGACAACGGCGCTATCGAGATCTTAACAGTTGATGATGATCATGTTCGTTACAACCAGCTTGGCGGTAACAATATCGACCTCACCATCACATGCAACGGACTCAGACTCAGCACTCCTGAGCTTACTCATCTTTCAATGGCTCTGTCCTATGCAGGATCAGCACCTGAAGATGTTGCAAATGCAATGGCAGTAGCAGAGAAGGACGCTATTTCTCCTCTTCATGTAAATGTAGGTGAGATCGTAGCTGAATCCGAAGGCTCTGATCTTACAGGTAAGAGAAATGCAGGCTTCACACAGTCTGTCATCTGCTCAACTGCAGATTTTGACAAGACTTGGGATGATGCTATGAAGGCATATATGCAGTCCGGCGGTAAGGCAATCCAGGTTGAGCGTGAAGAGGCTTGGAAAGAGAACTTTGGCAGCAAGACAATGCTTGACAAATAAAAAGATTTTTAATTGATCACTTAACACTTCGAAAGAGGGACAGGAGTTAAGAAATAAAAATTATAATAGCCATACAATTTAAAATTGTATGGCTATTATTTTCTGAAAAGGGTATAATATAATAAAATTACCTTTATTGGAGGAGAGTTGATTTATGGGATTCAGGTTCGGGAAAAATCTTAACAGAATAGCACTTGAAAACAACAATCTGAACGGTGTTGCAAGAATAGCCAAGGTGTTTGCAAAGGACATCGAGAGCGTTTTCGGAGGGAAGGCAGAGATCGCGGAAGTTACACCCAATGATACTTTACTTGAAAATGACATCATCGTTAAAACCGATCCTACAAAGTTTGATGGGGAGTATCAATGCTATGAGATCCACATTGAGGGAAACATTCTGTGGATCACAGGCAGCGACCTGTTGGGGACGATTTACGGCATGTTCCATGTTTCGGAGATGATCGGTGTTACACCTTTGGTCTATTTCGGAGACATTGAACCTTTGAGGCGCAAGGAACTTGCCCTCAAAGACTATCACTTTAGATCAAAACAGCCTTCCGTCAAGTACAGAGGCTTTTTCATAAATGACGAGTGGCCCTGCTTCGGCACATGGATCACGTCCAAGTTCGGCGGAGCAAATGCTCTTTGCTACGAAGTTATCTTTGAGTTCCTTCTCAGGATGAAGGGGAACTTTTTGTGGCCTGCCATGTGGGCAAGTTCATTCCCCTGCGACGGTCCCGGCACCTTGAACGAGGAACTGGCTACGGAACTGGGCATCACAGTTTCTTATTCTCATCATGAACCCTGCCTCAGGGCATCCGAAGAATGGAAGACAGTCTGCGGCGAAGGTTCACCCTACGGTTCTGTATGGAATTTTGACAAGAATGAGCAGGGACTTTTGAATTACTGGCGTGATTCCTTAAAGAGAAGCGGCAGGTTCAATCACATCATCACCATAGGCATGAGAGGCGAATATGACTCCGTCATGCTTGAAAATGCCACTCTTGAGGACAACATCAATGCTCTTAAGAAGATCATCCTTGCGCAAAAAGCTCTGATAAAGGAACTGGGGATCAAGCTTCCTTTGACCCTTGCGGTCTACAAAGAAGTGGAACAGTACTTCTACGGCGATGAGAACACACCCGGCTTAAAGTACTGGGATGAACTGGATGACGTGATCCTCATGCTCTGCGAAGATAATCAGGGACATATGAGAGGGCTTCCCACAAAGGATATGCGCGATCACAAGGGCGGATACGGAATGTACTTCCACCTGGACTACCACGGCGGTCCCGTTTCCTTCGAATGGGTGAATTCCACATCTTTCCATCAGGTTTGGGAGGAAATGACGGAAGCTTATGATTTTGGCATTAAAGATATATGGGTTGTGAATGTGGGAGACATCAAGTTCAACGAGATCCCCCTCTATTACTTCATGCAGATCGCATATGATTACGAGAAATGGGGTTCCGGAAATCTTGAAAGCCCTATGGAATTCACGGACTTTGTGACAGACACCTTCTTCCCTACGGAAACACCTTCCGTAAAGAAGGAGATCGGAAGACTTCTCACCGATGCCTACCAGCTGAATTCCCAGAAGAGACCCGAAGCGGTTCACAGCGGCAGCTATGCCCTTTGTGCCAACTTTGAAAATGACAGGATGATCAACTTTGTTGAGGAACTGGAAGACAGGGCGATCAAACTCAACAAGAAGCTGAAGCCCGAATACAAGAACGGCTTTTATTCCTCCATCTACTGGCCGGTGCTGGCATCCACCAATCTTTACCTCATGTGGCTCTACAGTGACAAGAATAATTTCTATGCAAAGCAGGGAAAGAGCGCAGCAAATCATTACGGAAAACTTGCTGCGGAGAGGATTGTAAGAGACAGGGCTCTGGCTGACGAATTCGATAAATTCAAGAAGGGCAAGTGGCACGGCATGCAGCTCGAAGCTCATGTGGGCTTCACCACCTGGACGGACTTTGATAACAGAATGCCCATAGTATCTGATTTTACACCTGTAGAAAAGCCTTTGCTGAAGGTGTCCTTTGCAGACCGTGAAGAAGTTTTTGTAAAGATCTACGGACGTCCCATGAGGATGGATGTGGTAAAGACTCCTTCGTTCGTCGAGATCTCCAATTGCGGAAACGGAAAGATCGCTTACACCATAGTTGAGAAGACAGATGATGGCGAAAAGGAAGTCCTGAAGGATCAGACGGCACTTACGGATCTTTACAAACTCATCCGTGCGGCATCGGACGAAAAGGATCATCTCTATGTGATAAAGGGCAGTGACGGAACGGTCATTGAAATGATGAGCCATGGTTTTGGCATCGACTTTGTAAAGACTGACAGGAAAGTCTTCGGTAACATCAGGGACTTTGAAAGAGAAGGAGCCATTAATCTTAAGGCTTCGGACAACACGCAGCTCATTCCGGGTACTACCGGACAGTTTACACTGCTCAAGGGCTACGGCAAGTATGAGGAAGGCCTCAAGGTTCTGGGCAGGGTGGATGACTACGGCAAGGGAGAAAAGGCTTCCAAAGCTGTATGGGAGTTTGACAGCGAGTATGAAGGAAAACTTCACATCGAGCTCATCACCGCACCCACCAATCCCCTTAAATATCATGGAGCTCTTAATGTGAGTGTGAGTCTGAACGGCGAGAGATCAAAGAAACTGAATCTTGTACCCGAGGACTTCATGGCAGGAGAAAACAGCGATGCCCGCTGGTGCAGAGATGTGGTGGCCATGGAAAGAAGGACCTTCTTTGAAGGCAATATAGTTAAGGGCAGGAATAAGATAGAGATAGGCGCCGTTGAAATGGGCGTCATCATTGAAAGGATCATTATTTATGGAACGGAAGACGCCTACAGACGCAGTATCGAAGGGTAAGTTTTTCTACCTCATGAAGAATAAGACCGTCTGCGGACTCAAACAGGCAGACGGTAAAAACGTACAGTTCCTTCATCAGAACGGCAGGATGCCCATGGCAGCCAGGATCAACGGTAATGTTGAAGATGAAGAGATGCTGGAACTGTTAAAAACAGCTCAAGGTTTCAGAAAGCTGGTGGCCGGAATGGGCATTTCCGCGGAACTTGCGGAGGAGACCAAGGTCAGAACAGACAAGACTTTTTTCTGTTTCCAGTTTTACGGTCACAAAGATCCCTATGTTTCGGGGACGACATTTACTAAAGAGATCCCTCTTACGGGAGTGGAGGAATACATCGATCTTTCCAAGGTTGAATGGTCGGAGGATGATGATGTTCCGGGACAGATCCGTTTTGAGTTTGATGTACCTGAAGTTTTGGCAAATGTTACGGTGAAACTCTACCTTCAGCCGGGGTTTGATGCTCCGGAGATTACTCCCGACAGAGAATTGAACCTTGAGTCCGAGAATTACAGACTCATGATCAAACGTTCAGTGCTTAATTACGGCAATCTTTCAAGGATACAAAAGGCCATGGAAGATGCAAGGGCCGGTAAGGAAGTGACCGTTGCTTTTATAGGAGGCTCCATTACTCAGGGAGCGGGAGCCATTCCCATCAATTCCAAATGCTATGCTTACCTTGCATATGAACGATTTTGCGCTCTTTGCGGCAGAAAGCCGTGGAAAAACGTAAAGTTCGTGAAGAAGGGAGTGGGAGGAACACCCTCCGAACTGGGGCTTTTAAGATATGACCGTGATGTGACTCAAAACGGTAAGATCGAGCCCGACATTGTCATAGTTGAATTTGCGGTGAATGATTCCGATGACGAGACCAAAGGTGTATGCTTTGAGTCTCTTGTGAAGAAGATCATGAAGGGGGAGAATTCTCCTGCGGTGATCCTTCCTTTCATGGTGTTTGCGGATGATTTCAACCTTCAGGACAGGCTGGCACCCATTGGCTTCAGGTACAATCTGCCCATGGTGAGCCTTAAGAATGCGGTGCTTCCAGAGTTCTATATGACAGACAAGGAACAGGCTCTGGTTTACAGGAATGAATACTTCTATGACCAGTACCATCCCACGAATACCGGGCATATGATCGCTGCCGACTGCATCTGCGAGATGTTTAAGAAAGCAGACGAACTGGCAAAGAAGAACATTCCCGTGGATCTGGGTGTAAAGCCTGCCATAGGTAACGATTTCGAAGATGTGAGATTCTTTGACGCAAAAGACGGGTTCGAGGGAGCTGTAATTGAAGCGGGAGATTTCTGTGAAACCGACGCGGATCTTCAGGCAGTGGAAATGGATTTCGACCTGGGGCAGACAAAAGAATTCCCGTACAATTGGATGCATGTTTCGGATAATAAAGAATTCAGTCTTAAGATCAACTGTTCAAAACTCTTTATCATCTTCAAGGACAGTTCCTCACCTGAATTTGGAAAAGCAGAAGTCATGGTTGACGGAAAACCTGTGATCACCATGGATCCTCGTGTAGTGGGCTGGACTCATTGCCATGCGGCACTTTTGTTTAACGATGCTGAGACTGCCGACCATACGATCAGCGTTCGTATGAAAGAAGGCGACGAGAATAAAAAGTTCACCATTCTCGGATTCGGAGCGGTAAAATAATACATTGAAAAAAGTGCAGATAATTGCACTTTTTTTATGCCTCAAATGTGTTAAGATAGCAGGGAAGCATTTTAACTTTCTTGAAAGAGGTACTATGAAGACACTTTTTAATGATGATTGGAAATTCTATAAATCTCCTTTGTTTGCTTCAAAGGAAGAGATCCTTGCTGATGAGAGCAGGTTTACTCCCGTAGAACTTCCCCACGACTGGCTGGTGCACGACACGAAGAACCTCTACGAGGACTCGGCGGGGTGGTATCTGAAAAATTTTGAAAAGCCGGATATACCGGAAGGGGGACATGTGTTCCTGTATTTTGACGGCGTTTACATGGATTCGGAGGTCTTTGTGAACGATGAAAAAGTGGGAGAATGGAAGTACGGCTATTCCTCCTTCTTTTTTGAGATCACGGAGGCTCTTAGGGAGGGGAGGAACCGTGTTCTTGTTGTGGCAAGAAATCAAAGCCCTAACACCAGATGGTACTCGGGAGCCGGCATATACAGAAACGTTTACATGATCGTAAAACCTGCGGATCATTTCGTTATCGACGGGATCTATGTCCATTCCGAGGCGAAGAAACTCTATGACGGGAAAGGTGATTTTGATCTGACTGTCAGAGGAGAGATCTTTACACAAAATTTAGACCTTTCCTATAGAATTTCTCTTTTTGAAAATGATAAAAATTCAAAAATGGTGGCAAGCCTTACAGGTACTACACAACATCTTGGTGAAGTGAATTTCTCTACGACTGTAGAAAAAGCTTCCCTGTGGGACATCAGTTCACCAAATCTTTATAAATGCCGCCTTGAGCTGATTTCGGGAGAAAAAGTACTTGATGCCGAGGAATTTAACATCGGTTTCAAAAAGGTGGAGATGATCCCGGACAAAGGACTCTTCCTTAACGGACGCAAGATCAAACTGAACGGAACCTGTGAGCATCACGACCTTGGCATCATCGGAGCAGTTGTAAACAAAGAAGGTTCTGCGAGGAGACTCAGGAAACTTAAAAAGATGGGTGTGAACGCTATTCGCACCAGCCACAACATGCCTTCTCCGGAACTTCTTGACCTCTGCGATGAAATGGGCTTCCTCACCATGATCGAGTCCTTCGATATGTGGGAAGGAGCAAAAACAAAGTACGATTATGCCAGGTTCTTTAAGGAATGGAGCGCAAAGGACGTTAAAAGCTGGATCTGTCGCGACCGTAACCGTGCCTGCCTTCTCATGTGGTCCATAGGTAATGAGATCGGTGACACCCATGCTTCAGCCCACGGTCAGGAGATCACAAGGTATCTCATGAACGAAGTTCACAAACATGACCCTCTTCACAACGGTCCGGTGACTATCGGCTCCAATTATATGCCCTGGGAGAATGCACAAAAATGTGCGGACATTTTGAAAATAGCAGGCTACAACTATGCTGAAAGGCTTTATGACATGCACCACGAGGAACACCCGGATTGGGTGATCTACGGAAGTGAAACGGCGTCCCTTGTTGCTAGCCGCGGAGTTTACCGCTTCCCCTACGACAGGAAAGTGATGTCTGAAGTGGATGAGCAGTGTTCGGCTCTCGGAAATTCCAACACCAGCTGGGGCGCAAAGTCGGTGGAAAGCTGCATCATTGCGGAGCGTGACCATGATTTCTCCATGGGTCAGTTCCTTTGGACAGGTTTTGATTACATCGGAGAACCCACTCCATATCACACAAAGAACAGTTATTTCGGTCAATTTGACACCGCAGGCTTCCCCAAGGACGGGACTTACATTTTTGCTTCCGAATGGACAAAACCCGAAGACGGTGTTGTACTTCACATTTTCCCTTATTGGGACTGGAACGAAGGACAGAAGATCGATGTGAGAGTCACTTCCAATTGCCGTTTCGTGGAGCTTTTTGTGAACGGAAAGAGCGAGGGAGTAAAGGAGATCGACCACGAGCATGGCGACGTTCTTGTACCCACCTGGACTGTTGACTACCATAAAGGGGAAGTCAGAGCAGTTGCCTATGACAAGGACATGAACAAAGTTGCGGAGTGCACGGAACATTCTTTCACCGATTCGGTAAAAACGGTTGCAGTCTGCGAAGATAATGATAACACCTTTATTGAAAAGACGGATGAAAACTCCGAATGCACCCTTGTGATCCCTCAGGACGGGCGTGAAATCTATTTTGTTGACATTTCCATGCTGGATAATGACGGTTTTGAAGTAAAGAATGCCATGGATCATGTGACTGTGACGGTGTCGGAAAACGCAAAGCTTCTGGGACTTGATAACGGTGATTCCACGGATTACGATCAATATGAGAGTTGTTTCAGGAAACTCTTTAACGGAAAGCTCATGGCTATGGTAAAGAGCGTGGGAGCGGGAGACATTCGCGTAAATGTGAAACGCTCGGAAGAAAAAGTCTCTGCAAGAAAGATAGAACTAAAGTCCGATACATTGACCCTCACTCCCGGCATGAACGACATTCTTGTAACCGCAGAAGTGTTTCCGAAAAAGGCTGTCTGTGAACTCACCTGGGCTGCAGTCAACAAAACAGGGATTGAAATGAGCTGCATAAAAGTCATCGGTAACGGTGATCATGCAACAGTTTCTGCCATTGGAGACGCTGATTTCACTTTAAGGTGTTACGCAAAGGAAAACGGAAGAGTCACCTTGATCTCACAGATAGAAATGAAAGCGGAGGGTTTCGGTGAAGCATTTCTTTCACCCTACGAATTTGTTTCTGCGGGACTCTACACCGATGCATTGGGCGAGATCGGCTGCGGAAACGAAAAGGGGGTTGCCACATCTGCCACGGAAAAGAGCGGCTTTGTCCTCAGTAACATCGATTTCGGAGATTACGGATCCGATGAGTTTACAATCTGGATCTTCGCGCTTTCAGGAGAAAATTTCCCCTTCGAAGTCTATGACGGCAATCCCGAAAAAGGCGGGAGATATCTTGCAACCTTTGATTATAAAAAGCCCTGTATCTGGGATGTTTATCAGGAAGAGACCTACAGACTTCCGGAAAGGCTTAAAGGAGTCCACGACTTATGCTTTATGGCGACCGACAGGCTCCAGTTCAAGGGTTTCAGGTTTAAGAAATACAACAAAGCCTATGAAGAACTGGATTGCAGCTTCCTGTCTTCCGTTACCGGCGATTCCTTCAGAAGGACAGACACACAGGTTCTTGACATCGGAAACAATGTTACCCTGACCTTCGACAACGTGGATCTTTCGGAGAGTGCATCGAAGATCAGGATCCTTGGCAAGACGGATCTTGACAAGTGTTCCATCCATCTTCATCTTGAAAGTGAGGCCGGAACAAAGACGGAGATCCTGGAGTTCACCGCAAAAGACAAGGGTTACATGGATTTTGACCTTGACTGTCTCAGAGGATGCGGAAAACTTGAGTTCATTTTCCTCCCCGGCAGCAGGTTCGACTTTTACGGTTTCAGGTTTACGAGATAAGCTTTGTTTTAAACCCTGCTTATGGGTTATATCTTAAAATTTCATTTGCATAATTACAGCATATGGGCTAAAATTATTTGGTTGATGATCAAAATAGGCTTATATGCTTTTTTGGAGGTTTTTTATATGGGTATGATGGGAAACATTTTTAACCCCGATAACGCTTTCTTTACTTTTATGGGAAAAGCTTTTGACATTGTAGTGTTGAATCTGGTGTGGCTTTTGCTTTATGTCCCTTTTGGCGGTTTTTTATATCTTTTGAGTGTCACCGGTTCCGTTGTATTTATCGCGTGTGCCGTCGTTTCTCTGGTGGTTTTTGTTCCTTCCATGATCGCCCTTTATTATGCTGTGGTCAAGTCCATCAGACGTTCCAGAAGCTATCCCGTAAAGGAATTTTTCAGAAGCTTCAAGGATAATTTCAGACAGGGAGCCGTAGGTTCTGTAGTGGTGATCATCATAACCGCTCTTTTGTATATGGATTTTCAATACGCCTGGGCCCTTGTGAAGGAGCAGGACTCAAAGGGAGTTGTATCCCTGGGGGTGTTCTTTGTCATTGCATTTTTTGCGACGGGAGTATTGATCTATTTTTGCCCTGTACTTTCAAGGTTTAACATGACCTTCTTTAATGCGGTCAAGTTTTCACTGGGACTTTCCGCAAAGCATTTCTGGTGTACTTTGCTTTCATTTATACTTTGGGTGGGAATTGTGCTTCTCATTTATCTCACCGCAGGCTATGTGCTGTTTTTCGGTGTCGCATTGGCGACACTTCTGGGGTCCTTCATGATGGAAAAGGTACTTAAGAAATATGTGCTGGAAACCGTGGAAAGGCAGAAACAGGCGGAAAACGAGGCTCTTGCCAACGGGGAGGAGCCGGATGAGGGCAAGGAAGAAAAGAAGCCTGAATACACAGAAAGCTTTGAGGACGGAGGGAAGGATACCAAGAAAGACGAGTGGTATCTTGAGTAAAACGGGCTTTTGACGGGGGATTTACGGAGGAGAGAAATGTATATTGATCGTAATGATATTGAGGGAATTTTCTACGGTTATTCAAAGCATCCCTTTGATGTGCTGGGGCCCAGAGTAATTGGGGAAGATCTTAGGATATGCTGTTTTTATCCCGATGCCTGCGGAGCTGTTGTAAACTCAAAGGAAGACGGCTCAAAATATGAGATGCAGAGACTTGACGACAGAGGCTTTTACGGCATAGAGATCGCAAACAAAAAGCCTTTTGCCTACACTTTGACTTTGTACTATCCCGACGGTTCGGATTACGAGACGGAAGATGCCTATGCTTTTTCGCCCGCTCTTGACGAAGAGGCACTGGATCTTTTCAATAAGGGCATAAATTATGAGGTTTACAAGGTTCTCGGAGCCAGGACCGTTACATTGAACGGCGTTAAGGGCGTGAGATTCGGACTGTGGGCTCCCAATGCGTCCGCGGCGGGAGTTGTGGGAGACTTTAACCTCTGGGACAAGAGAAGATCCCTCATGGAATTTGATGAAAATCACGGAGTTTACTCACTTTTCATCCCGGGATTGGAGAACGGCGCTCTTTACAAGTTTGCCGTTACCACAAAGGGCGGCGCTACCATATTCAAAGCCGACCCCTATGCTTATTCTTCGCAGAAAAGACCGGACAATGCGTCTGTGATCTTTGATATAGACAATTTCAAATGGAGCGACTCTTCATGGCTCAAAGCCAGAGAGGCAAAGGACCCTTTGGATGGCCCCATCAACATTTATGAAGTTCACCTCGGAAGCTGGAAAAAGCCTGCGGAAGAAGACGGAAGCTTCTACAACTACAGGGAACTGGCCGTAATGATCTGTGATTATGTGAAGGAGATGGGCTACACTCATGTGGAACTCCTTCCCATAATGGAGCATCCTTTTGACGGTTCCTGGGGCTATCAGGTCACGGGTTACTATGCTCCCACATCCAGATTCGGCAATCCTTCGGATTTCATGTACTTTGTGGATTATATGCACAAGAACGGCATCGGAGTGATCCTTGACTGGGTTCCGGCCCATTTCCCCAAGGATGCCTTCGGTCTTGCGAAATTCGACGGTACCTGCCTCTATGAGCATTTTGACAAGAGAAAGGGAGAGCATCCCGACTGGGGTACCCTCATCTACAATCTTGAGAGGCCGGAAGTTTCCAACTTTTTAATTGCCAATGCCATGTACTGGGTAGAACAGTTCCATGCCGACGGTATTCGTATGGACGCCGTGGCTTCCATGCTCTATCTGGATTACGGCAGAAAGAACGGAGAGTGGATACCCAACAGATACGGCGGACGTGAGAATCTTGACGCCATGGAGTTCCTGAAGCACCTGAATTCCATGATGAACAAGAGAAACAAGAACGTCCTTATGATCGCGGAAGAATCCACAGCCTGGCCCAATGTTACGGGTGTCGTGGAAAAGAACGACAGCCTCGGTTTCACGCTGAAGTGGAACATGGGCTGGATGAACGATTTCCTGAAATATATGGAACAGGATCCTCTTTTCAGGAAGGGGGTTCACGGCTGTCTTACATTCTCTATGATGTATGCCTACAGCGAGAAGTTCATCCTTGTGCTTTCCCATGACGAAGTGGTTCACGGCAAGGGTTCTCTCGTAAACAAGATGCCCGGCGAATACAAGGATAAGTTTGCAAACTTAAGAGCCGCTTACGGCTTCATGATAGGTCATCCCGGAAAGAAACTTCTTTTCATGGGACAGGATTTTGCTCAGTTCTCCGAGTGGAACGAAGGCAAGAGCCTGGACTGGGGACTGGTTGACAAATACGAGATGCACGGAAAGATGCATGTTTATTGCAAAGACCTTTTCAATTTCTATTGCAAAAACACTGCCCTTTACGATATGGATTTTATTCCCGAGGGCTTCAAATGGATGAGCTGTCAGGATGCGGATCACAGCATTGTTTCCTTCATCAGACGGAGCAAGGAGGGAGAACTTCTGCTCTTCGTATGCAACTTCACCCCTGTGGTCTATGACGATTTTGTACAGGCAGTGCCGGAATTGGGCAGATACAAGGAGATCATCAATTCCGACGACGAGAAGTACGGCGGAACGGGACATGTTAATCCCAAGACTCTGGCGGCGCAGGATGTGCCCAAGGACGGTCAGGAACAGTCCATAGTCATGAAACTTCCTCCTCTGGGAGTGGTGATCTTCAAAAAAGAAAAGTCTGCCAAGTGATAAAAACGGGAAACCGTTTTGTATAAAAAGAATTCCGCTTCCGTAAAGGGGAACGGGCGAAAGGAAGACAAAATGTCAAACACAATTCAGGAATTATTCGGGATTGACGTATTTAACGAGACCGTCATGAAAGAAAGCCTGCCGGAGAATGTTTTCGCATCACTCAAGAAAACAATGGAAAACGGCGACGAGCTGGATCCCGCTATTGCGGACGTTGTTGCCAATGCCATGAAGGATTGGGCCATCAAAAAAGGCGCAACCCACTACACACATTGGTTCCAGCCTATGACGGGCATCACTGCGGAAAAGCATGACTCCTTTATCGCACCTGCCGAAGAAGGCAAGGCTGTAATGGAATTTTCGGGTAAGGAACTCATTAAAGGCGAATCCGATGCTTCATCCTTCCCTTCGGGAGGACTGAGAGCCACCTTCGAAGCCAGAGGATATACGGCCTGGGATTGCACTTCACCCGCTTTTGTAAAGGAAGACGCCGCAGGATTTACACTTTGTATTCCCACAGCTTTCTGCTCCTATACGGGAGAGGCACTTGATGAGAAAACACCTCTGTTACGTTCCATGGATGCCATAAACCGCGAGACCGTGAGACTTCTTCATCTCATTGGCAAGAAGGACGTTACGAGAGTTTCCGTTTCCGTAGGTCCCGAGCAGGAATACTTCCTTGTGGACCACAGAAAATTCATGCGCCGTGAAGACCTGATCTTCACAGGCAGAACCCTTTTCGGAGCTTCCGCTCCCAAGGGACAGGAGATGGACGACCATTACTACGGAGCCATCAAAGAGAGAATAGCTTCCTTCATGAAGGAGTTGAACGAAGAACTCTGGAAGCTGGGGGTTTATGCAAAGACACAGCACAACGAGGTGGCTCCCGCACAGCACGAGCTGGCCTGCGTTTATACAACCGCCAACATTGCCTGCGACCACAACCAGATCGTTATGGACACCATGAAGAAAGTGGCGAAGCGTCACGGTCTTGAATGTCTCCTTAACGAAAAGCCTTTTGCAGGGGTCAACGGTTCGGGTAAGCACGATAACTGGTCGGTAGTGACCAATACGGGAGAGAATCTTTTGAAGCCCGGCAAAGAGCCTCACAAGAACATTCCCTTCCTTATCTTTTTGAGCGCTGTCATAGCTGCGGTGGATGATCATGCATTGCTTCTACGCTGCGCGGCTTCCACCCCCGGAAACGACAACCGTCTGGGAGGAAGTGAGGCACCGCCCACAGTGATCTCTGTTTTCCTGGGAGCACAGCTGGACGACATCGTTCATCAGATCATCGAGACGGGCTCCGCAGCAGACTGCAAGAAGAAGGAAGTGATGCGCATGGGCGTTTCGTCTCTTCCCGAACTCAAGAAGGATGTTACGGACAGAAACCGTACATCGCCCTTCGCATTCACAGGAAACAAGTTTGAATTCCGTATGGTGTCCAGCCAGCAGTCCATCGCTATGCCCAATACGGTCTTAAATACCATTGTTGCGGATGAACTTTCCAAGTTCTCCGACGAGCTTGAAAAGGCTCAGGGCAAGAACATCGAGGAAGAGGCCATGAGACTTGTGAGAGAGTCTCTCACAAAGCATGCCCGTGTCATCTTTAACGGTGACGGCTATTCGGAAGGCTGGCAGAAAGAGGCGGAGAAGCGCGGACTTCCTTCAGCTAAGACCATGGTGGATGCCAACGTGGCCCTGACTTCTCCCGAAACTGTCGAGACCTTTGCAAGGATGCATGTGCTTTCAAAGGTTGAACTGGAAGCAAGACAGGAGATCAACAACGAGTTCTATGCAAAGACACTGAACATCGAAGCAAAGACCATGATCGAGATGGCCGCAAGACTTTACATTCCTGCCGTGATCCGCTATTCAAAGCGTCTGGCAGAGACCATCAATGCCATCAAAGACACCGGGCTGGGACTTGAAACTTCTGTTCAGGCTGTTCTTCTTAAAAGACTGTCGAACCTTCTTAAAGAGGCTTCAAGCGCTCTTGACAAACTGAGAGCAGAGAATGACGCTGCACGCGCCATTAAAGATGAGAAGGAAAGAGCTGTGACTTATGCCAAGAAAGTAAAGCCCGCAATGGAGGCTCTGAGACGTCCCATCGACGAATTGGAGATCATTGTGGACAAGAGATTCTGGCCTGTGCCCACTTACGAAGATCTCATGTTTGAGGTATAAACGGTAGGGGCTTTCGAAAGGTTCAAAAGCCCTTTTGCCTTGTATATAAGATATAGAGAAAGGAAATTTATTTAATGATCCAGGCAAGCAACATCACACTTCGTCTCGGAAAGAGAGCTCTTTTCGAAGACGTTAACATCAAATTTACCGAAGGAAACTGCTACGGTATCATCGGCGCCAACGGCGCGGGCAAATCCACCTTCCTTAAGATCCTTAACGGACAGCTGGAGCCCACAAAGGGAGATGTCATCATCACTCCCGGACAGCGTCTTTCTTTCCTGCAGCAGGACCACTTTAAATACGATGCATACAATGTTATGGACACCGTTATCATGGGTAACAAGCGTCTCTATGACATCATGAAGGAAAAGGACGCCATCTATGCAAAGGAAGATTTCTCCGAAGAAGACGGCATACGTTCCGCAGAGCTTGAATCCGAATTTGCCGAGATGAACGGTTGGGAAGCTGAAAGCGACGCAGCCACACTCCTTAACGGTCTCGGTGTGGATACATCCCTTCATTACGCACAGATGTCGGAGCTCACAGGTCCCGTAAAGGTCAAGGTTCTCCTTGCTCAGGCTCTTTTCGGAAATCCGGACATATTGCTTCTGGACGAGCCTACGAACCATCTGGATCTGGATGCCATCAACTGGCTGGAAGAGTTCCTCATCAACTTTGACAATACGGTCATCGTGGTTTCCCACGACCGTTACTTCCTGAACAAGGTCTGCACCCACATTGCGGACATAGACTATGCGAAGATCCAGCTGTATGCAGGTAACTACGACTTCTGGTACGAGTCCAGCCAGCTCATGATCCGTCAGATGAAGGAAGCCAACAAGAAGAAGGAAGAGCAGATCAAGGAACTTCAGGAATTTATCCAGAGATTCTCAGCCAACGCTTCAAAGTCCAAGCAGGCTACTTCACGTAAGAGAGCCCTTGAGAAGATCGAGCTTGACGACATCAAGCCTTCATCCAGAAAGTATCCTTACATCGACTTCAGACCCATGCGTGAGATCGGAAACGAAGTCCTTGAGATCAAGAATCTTTCCAAGACCATCAACGGAGTCAAGATCCTTGACAACATCAATATGGTTGTGGGAAGAAACGATAAGATCGCTTTTGTAGGCGGTAACACCATTGCTGCCACCACACTTTTCAAGATCCTTATGGGAGAGATGGAGCCTGACTCCGGAAGCTTCAAGTGGGGCATTACCACATCCCAGAGCTACTTCCCCAAGGACAACACCGAGATCTTCAAGGGCAGTGAGACCATCGTTGAACACCTGATGCCTTATTCCACAGTGGATGACGTTACCTATGTCAGAGGTTTCCTTGGAAGAATGCTTTTCGCAGGCGAGGAAGGCGTCAAGAAAGTCAACGTCCTTTCAGGTGGTGAGAAGGTGAGAGTAATGCTTTCCAAGATGATGCTCATCGGAGCCAATGTTATGCTCATGGACGAGCCCACCAACCATCTGGACATGGAATCCATCACTTCCCTTAACAATGCCCTTATCAAATTCCCTTCCGTAGTAATGTTCACGGCTCTTGACCATCAGTTCATCCAGACCGTGGCAAACCGTATCGTGGAGATCGTTCCCGGCGGAAGCATGATCGATAAGGTTACAACATACGACGAATACCTTGAGAGCGATGAGCTGGCAAGAAAACGTCAGGTTCTTACATCACAGGTTGAAGAGGAAGACTGATTTGCGTAAAGGGACTGACAAAAACTTACATAATGTGATGATCGGGTCACCTTTGGGAGCTTACGTGAAAGAAGACGGCGGATGCCGTTTTTCCGTGAGCCTCCCAAAGGCTTTTGATTGTTTACTGCGTATTTACGATGAAAATGGGAGACTTCTGGGAGAAAAATCCATGAAAAAGGCCAAAAACGGCATATTCTCTACAGAAGTAGAACGCGTTCCTGCCTCCTATAACTTTAAAGTTGACGGACAGATCATTAACGATCCCTATGCCGCTAAAATAAAGGGCAGAGAGAAGTTTGGAAAGCGAAACGGACAGGATGAGACATGTGTAGTGGGAGGCTGCTTTGAAGCGGATGATTTCTCCTACGATCTTTCTGAGCTCATCCTTTACAAACTTCATGTAAGAAACTTTACCATGGGTGTAGGATCGGGAACGGATCATCCCGGAACTTTTAAGGGCCTCGCGGAGAAGATACCATACCTCAAAAAGCTTGGTATTACAGGGCTTTTGCTGATGCCCGTCTATGAATTCGACGAGTGTCTCCCCGGCGGTGAACTGAACCTTTGGGGCTACGGCGGTGTGAACACCTACTTCTTTGCACCCAAGGCTTCCTATGCTTCGGAGCCTGAAAGAGCGGACGAGGAATTCGCTGAGACCGTGAGAAAACTTCATGAAGCCGGAATTGCTGTATTCATGGAGATAATGTTCGGTGAAGGAGCTTCCGAAAGCCTCATTGCTTCCTGTCTGCATCACTGGGCTTTAAACTACGGCGTGGACGGCTTCAGGATCAATGACTGGCAGATCTCCGTTTCCTGTCTTGTGACGGATCCCTATCTTTCAAACTGTGTCTTCATGGTGACGGATGCGGAAGAAAAACTGGTGAATCTCTATCCCGGAAGGATCCTGAGATACAATGACGGATTCATGAACGACATGAGAAGATACATTAAGGGAGACGAAGGTTTTGTTCCCGTTCTCTATGACTACATGAAGAACAGGAGTGCATCTTCCGGAGTCAGATACATTACGGACCATGACGGTTTCACATTGAGAGATCTCTATTCCTATGACGTAAAGCACAACGAAGCTAACGGCGAAAACGGCCGTGACGGCAAGGTTTCCAATTACAGCTGGAACTGCGGAGAAGAAGGGGAGACTTCAAACAGAAAAATCCAAAAGCTTCGCTTGAGGATGATGAAGAATGCCCTTGCAACACTTCTTCTTTCCGGCGGAGTTCCCATGATCCTTGCGGGAGATGAGTTCGGCAACAGCCAGCAGGGAAACAACAACACCTGGTGTCAGGACAATGAAACGGGCCGGGTCGACTGGAACGAACTGCCCAAGTACCGTGAACTCCAAAAGTTCGTTAAGGAACTCATTGCTCTCAGAAAAGCTCATCCCATCCTTAAGGATATGAGAAATCTTTCCGAGTTTGACAGGACGGGCTGCGGTATGCCTGAAGTTTCGCTTCACGGAGAGACGCCCTGGCTCATCGACTGCCAGCCTTACAACCGTCTCGCAGGCATATATTTTTGCGGCTCGGCGGGAAAAGATGAAATTGACGATGATTTTTATATAATATATAATATGCACTGGGAAAAACATCTGTTCAAGATACCTTCTCTCCACGGGGAAGACTTTAAGGTGTTGTTCTCAAGCAACAAGGACTGCAAGATCGATGAAGGAAAGGCTGAGATCCCGGTGGGACCCAGATCGGTGGTCCTTTTGGTTAAGGCTAAAGAGGGAAAGGCAGATGGAACAGCAAAAAAGTAGATTTTCTTTAAATGCTTTTCAGATAAAGGTTTTGGCTCTGTTTTTTTACATTGCCGGAAAGAGTCTGATCCAGATCAGTTATCTGCATCTTGAGGGTGAGACGTTCTCATCCCTTTTGTGGACTGTGCTCTTTATTGCCGGAAATTTCATGCATCTCATGGCTGTTCCCATGATCGCCCTTCTCACAGTGGAAGCGGTGATGAAGACGCGAAATCTGAGACAGTATTTCACACGTCTGGGATTTGCCGCGGTGCTCACCGAGATCCTTCTGGATCTTGCGGCCTACGGCGGGAAATGCTTTGATTTTTCCCATGGTTTTTTGGAAAACCCTGCCATCAAAGCAGACCTGAATTTCTACTTCACCCTGATCATAGGCTCTGTTGCCGTTGTTCTCATGGACAGGGTGATCAACAAAAGGTTCAGGGCAGGCAGTGTGCCTTACGTGCTGCTCAATGTGCTGGTGATCCTTGTAAGCTGCTTTTTAGCTCAGGTTCCGACAGGTTTACGGTGCGAACAGGGCGGCCTCGGTGTTTTGATGATGTGTGCCGTTTATTTCTTCTATGGCAATCCGCTCATCACCCTCATCGTCATCGCTGTGCTTCAGGTCATTGCATTGGGCTCCAATTTCCTGCTGGTACTTGCTCCCATTCTGGGAGGTCTGACCATACTTTTTTACAACGGAAATGAAGGCAGAAAGACAGGCCTCATAAGGCTTGTAACCTATATTGCCTATCCGATCTGTTACGGGATCCTGATCTTTGTATTGGGAATAGTGGGGGGAAGAACTTGAAAGAACTTAAGATCACGGAAATGAACAGATTCATGGGGAAACTCCTTAAAAGCGATGCTTTTGACCGTTTTTTGTTCAGGGAAGGCACCGTAAGGACCTTCATGGATTTCATTTATTCCGGAGAGATACATGCAGATTATTTCGATTCCGAAGAAAGAGACGGGCTGCAAAAATATGCCCGATGGAGTGATGTCAAAGAAAACATATTGGGGCTGATTCGGGGAAAACATACGCCTCTTTGCATCCAACTGTCTTTTCTTGCGGATGAGGAACTGAAACTTGAAACTGCGGGAACGGGAGAAAAAGGCATCTTCTCCCTCAGTATGGGATTTACTTATAAGAACGGCTCTGCGACCATTGTTACGGGGATTTACAGAAACACTTTTTCTTTGGACAAAGAGCTTGAAAAAAAATGGGACCTTAAGGTGGAACAATTTCTTACCGAGAATGAGATTAATTTTGAGGAGATGGTATAGTAATGGAAATACAACTTTGGAGAGAGATACTGGAACCCTATTCTTTGGCTGTTGACGAACTTGTGGTCAAGTTCGAGCATATGATCAGAGCCAAGAGACAGAACGGTCAATATTCTCCCATGGAGAGAGTGGAAGGTCGAGTGAAGACCATTTACTCCATTTTGGAAAAGTGCCAGAAAAAGGGGATCCCCTATGAGCGCTTTGAAGAAAAACTGGGTGACATTGCGGGCATCCGTATCACCTGCCAGTTTGTGGACGATATCTATGAAGTGGTGCGCCTCATCCGTCTGAGATCCGACATGAGGGTCAAGAATGAGAAGGACTACATCAAGAACACCAAGGATTCGGGCTACAGAAGCTATCATATGATAGTTTATTACACCGTGGAAACGGAAAAAGGCCCCCGGGAGATCCCGGTGGAGATTCAGATCAGAACTCTTGCCATGAATTTCTGGGCTACGGTGGAACACTCGCTGCAGTACAAGTATAAGGAAAATCTTCCCGAGAGTATTGCGGAGAGACTTCATAAAGCCGCAGACGCCATCGTCACTCTGGATCAGGAAATGTCCTCAATACGTGAAGACATCCTGGATTCCCAGATTTCCTTTAACATTAAGGCTGAGATGGTGGCTGACATTCTGAACAACATCCAGAATCTTTACAAGGTGGCGAACAAAAAGGAAGTGGTACAGATCCAGGACGAATTTTTCAAGATCTATTCCACCGACGACCTTTCCGCACTCAACAAGTTCTCCCACGAACTTGATACCATAGCGGAAGGCTACAGGGCTCAGAGCCTCAACCTTAATTAAAACAAGAAAGAATTAAATATGAACAGACTGCCTGAAAAATTTGAAAATAAGATGAAAGAGATTTTGGGCGATGAATTTGACGCCTTCATTGCGGGATTCAATGAACCCCGCTTCGGAGGCGTTCGTTTTAACAGTCTCAAGATCGACAGGGAAAAGTGGGAGAAGATGGCTCCTTTTGAAGTGCGTCCCGTTCCCTGGACCCCCAACGGTTACTACTACAATCTGAAAGACCAGCCGGCAAAGCATCCCTACTATTTTGCCGGTCTCTTTTACATACAGGAACCCTCTGCCATGACTCCCGCAAGCATGCTTCCCGTGGAGCCCGGTGACAGGGTTTTGGACATATGCGCCGCTCCCGGAGGAAAGAGCACGGAACTTGCCGCAAAACTAAAGGGCAAAGGTGTTCTTTTTTCAAATGATATCAGTAATTCCAGAGCCAAGGCTCTCCTTAAGAATCTGGAACTTTTCGGAAGCAGGAATTCTGTAGTGCTTTCCGAGGCTCCGGGAAAACTCACGGAAAGGTTCAAAGGCTATTTCAACAAGATCCTCATCGATGCTCCCTGCAGCGGGGAAGGCATGTTCAGAAAGAGTCCTGCCATCATGAAGAACTGGGAACAGTACGGAACGGAGTACTATCACAAACTCCAGTTGGAGATCATTGACAGTGTTGTTCCCATGCTGGCGCCGGGAGGAATGATGGTCTATTCCACCTGTACTTTTGATCCCGACGAGGATGAAGGCTCCATTGAGTACATCCTTAACAAATGGTCGGATATGCATGTGGTAAAGCCTGAGTTCCGATATAAGAGATTCGCCTGGGGAAGACCTGAGCTTGTGGGCTCAGACAAAAAGGAAATCTCAAATGCCGTCAGACTCTGGCCTCACATCCTTGAAGGAGAAGGCCACTTCTCGGCTTTGCTGGTTAAGGACGAGGGTTCTGACGGGTTCTTCGGAGAACCCTACATGGTGAAGACTCCCAAGCTTCCCGATGAAGTGACGGACTTCTTTAAGCACGTGGACACAGAACTTCCCGCAGACCGGCTGGAACTCAGGGAAAACAGGCTTTATCTTGTCCCTGAGGGTATTCCGGATCTTAAGGGGCTTCGCATCATGAGAACGGGACTTTTACTGGGAGAGATGGCAAAGAACCGTTTTGAGCCTTCCCAGGCTCTTGCCTGTGCATTAAAAGCCGGTGAATATGACAATGTTTATGATATGGACGTGAATGATGAAGATGTGGTGAGATACTTAAAGTGTGAGACCGTTGACGCCAAGACGGACGTTAAAGACGGATGGGTGCTGGTGACTGTCGAAGGTTTCCCTCTGGGCTGGGCAAAGTCCAAGGGAAATGTGCTTAAGAACAAGTATCTTCCCGGATGGAGAATGATGTAATGGCAGACAGACTGGACAAATTCATCAGCGAAAATTCGGGACTTACAAGATCCGAAGCCAAGAAGGCGCTGGCGTCGGGAAGAGTTACGGTGAACGGGGCTGTTTGTAAAAAAGGTGAGACCAAGGTTTCGGAAAGCGACAGGGTGACTCTGGACGGGAATGGCCTTAAGGTCATAGGACAGGTCTACATCCTTTTAAACAAGCCTGCGGGAGTACTTTCAGCCACGGAAGACACCAGAGACAGGACAGTGCTGGATCTGTTAAAGGAAGATCCGGAGATTCGGGAGAGCTGTCCGAGAAACGGACTTTTTCCCGTAGGCCGTCTGGACAAGGATACGGAAGGACTTCTCATCATCACCAACGACGGAGTGCTGAGCCACAATCTTTTGAGCCCTGCAAAGCATGTGGAAAAGGAGTATCTTGCAGTATGCGACGGAGAACTTGCAAAAGATGCTGCGGATCGCTTTGCCGAAGGCATACAGGTGGGTGAAGAATACAAAGCAAAACCCGCGAAACTTACGGTGGTTTCGGAAAACGAGAATGAATGTACCCTGAAGATCGTTCTTACGGAAGGACGTTTTCATCAGGTGAAGCGCATGTGCCACGAAGTGGGTGTGGAAGTGAGATACCTTAAGCGAATCAGGTTCGGAGAACTGGTGCTGCCGGAGGATATGCCCGTGGGAGCCATGAAGTTTATTGACAAAAAAGAGATCACAGGCTGATAGGAGATAATATGCTTAAAAAGAAAGAACGAGGAGAATACGGCTATCTTAAATATAAAAAGACGGTGCTCACCCTGGGATTCGTAGGAGTGCTTGCAGCTTCTCTTGGGATCTTTTTCCTGGGACTGGTGCTGAACAAATGGGAGACTGCCAATCTTTTTACCATAGTGGCCATTTTGGGGGTGTTGCCGGGAGCAAAGATGCTGACACTTCTGGTGGTGGTACTTCCTCACAGATCCATGGACGAAAAAGAAAAGGTCATGATCGACGGCCTTCTTCAAAAGGATGATGCAGTGTTTTACGATGCGGTGTTCACTTCCAAGGAACGCCCCATGCATCTTGATGCCATCGTCGTCACGGGACATCAGATCATCGGATACACAACGGATAAAAAGGACAAGATCCAAAAGACCGAAGAGTACTTTAAGAAAGAATGCGAACTCAGAAAAGCGGATTTTGTGTGCTTTGTGACGGATTCCGAAAAAACCTTCGTCAATCGTTTCCGTATGAGGAACGAGGATGAGACGGTTTCGGAGAAGCAGGCGGTTCAGAGAGACATGGTACTGGAATTCATAAGAACGGCGATAGTATAATGATCAGTTTTAAAGTGGGAAAAAACGAAAGCGGACAGCGGTTTGATAAGCTCCTGATGAAACTTCTCAAAGAGGCGCCCTCATCTTTCGTTTACAAGATGCTCAGAAAAAAGAATATCACTCTGAACGGCAAAAAGTCGGAAGGGAACGAGAAGGTCACGGAAGGGGATGAGATCGCCTTCTTCCTGTCTCAGGAAACCTTTGACAAATTTGCCGGAAAGATCTTGGAAAATGCTTATGAAACGGGCAGAGAGAACAGGGAAAAGACCGTTCCTTCTCTTAAACCTTCAGAGATCGTTTACGAAGACCGGGATCTTATCATTGTCAACAAGCCTGCGGGAGAACTTTCCCAGAAAGCAAAGGAAGATGATGTGTCCGTGAACGAAAGGATAGTGAGATATCTTTCGGACAAGGGCATAGGAAAGGGCGAAGCCTTTACTCCCGGAGTCTGTAACCGCATAGACCGTAACACATCGGGCCTTGTTTTGGCGGGAAAGAGCCTTGTGGGCCTTCAGGAAGCCGCAAGACTCCTTAAAAGTCACGATCTCAAGAAATACTATCTCTGCCTTGCCGCAGGAAATGTAAAGACCCGGGGACGTGTCACATCCTGGATACAAAAGGATGAAAAGAGCAACAGGGTGGATGTTTCGGAAAAAGCGAAAGAAGGATATGAAAAGATCGAAGCGGAGATCTTTCCTTTGCTTACGGGACAGGAATCCAGCCTTCTGGCAGTGAGGCTCATCACGGGAAAGACTCATCAGATCAGGGCACAGCTTGCGTCCTTCGGGCATCCTCTGGTGGGGGACACCAAATACGGATACAAGGGTAACGATGCCAAATACCAGATGCTCCATGCTTTTATGCTGGTCTTCCCCAAAAACTCGGGAGAACTTAAAGAGGCTGCGGGAAAGTGCATCACTTGCGAGCCGCCGGAAAAGTTCAAGAGCATTGCCGCAAAGAAGTTTAAGGAAGAGGAATTTGTAAATGCCGTCATGGAGTTCAAGAGGACTCAGGGGCTCCAACCTTGAGGAACTTGTAAATCTTACAAACGATAAATACAGGGAAAATAAACTGGCGCTCATACAAAAGGTGCCCACACCCATCACTCCCGTGGAGATCGATCAGAGCACGAGACACATCACTCTTGCCTATTTCGATCAAAAGAGTACCGTGGATTACATAGGCGCTGTGCAGGGCATACCGGTCTGTTTCGATGCCAAGGAATGCAAGCTGGACACTTTTGCCCTGAACAACATCCATGAGCACCAGATGCAGTTCATGGAAGACTTTGAACATCAGGAAGGCATTGCCTTCTTTTTGATAAACTATACACACAGGAACATCTATTATTATATGCGCTTCAGGGAGATCAAAGGATTCTGGGAGCGCATGGAGCAGGGAGGAAGAAAGAGCATACGCTTTGACGAACTGGATGGGAAATGGTTCTTCAAAGAAAAAGCGGGGCTTTTTGTTCCCTACCTTCCCATGATCCGACAGGATCTGGAGGAAAGGTCTTGACAAGCGGGGTTTGATAAGGTAAAATCACTAATCATTTTCAACTGCTAATCTGGTAGCAGATTAGCAGAGTAAAGTGAGAAAGCAGATCTTATCATTAAGAAAGGAGAAGGCCATGAAAGAGAAGTTGTTGCATACACCGGAAGGCGTTAGGGACATCTATGGCGAGGAGTACATTACAAAAGGGCGCGCTGAACGCGCGGTGAAGGAGTGCATGCGACATTACGGCTTTCTTCAGATAAAGACACCTGCTTTTGAGTACTTCGACATCTTTAATTCGGAAAGAGGCTCCGTAGACAGGAAAGATATGTTCAAATTCATAGACAGGGATGGCGAGACTCTTGTTCTTCGCCCCGATGTCACACCTCAGGTGGCCAGATGCGTTGCCAAGTATTTCAGGGACGAGAAACTTCCCATCAGATTGTTCTACCACGGAAATACTTTTGTGAACAACGACGGCTATCAGGGAAAACTGAAGGAGATCACCCAGATAGGCGCGGAACTTGTGAATGAACCCGGAGTGGATGCGGATGCGGAGATGATCGCTCTTATGATCGACAGCCTTGACAGCATGGGGCTCAAGGATTTCCAGATAGAAGTGGGAAATGCGGATTTCTTCAGAGGACTTTGCGATGATGCGGGGTTTGACGAAGATGAGACCAACGAACTCAGGATGCTGATCGAAGCCAAGAATCTCTTCGGAGTGGAGGAACTCCTTTCGGGAAAGAACATCGATGAGAACATAAAGGAGCTTTTTACGAGGCTTCCTCTTCAGTTCGGAACCATTGAATTTGTCAGGGACATCAGAAAAAAGACAAAGAATCCCAGAGCCGTTGCGGCTCTTGAGAGGCTTGAAAAACTGTATGAAAAACTGAGCTTCTACGGAAAAGAGGGCTATGTCTCCTTTGATCTTGGAATGCTCACATTATATGACTATTACACGGGGGTTGTATTTAAAGCATACACTCACAAGGTGGGTGAAGCCATTGCTGCCGGCGGAAGATATGACAAGCTGCTGTCGCAGTTCGGGAAACCTGCTCCGGCCATAGGCATCGCCATTTACACGGACTACGCTCTTACAGCCATGGCAAGGCAGAATGTAACTCCCGTTGTAACCCACGATCTGACTCTCATCCTTTACGATGAAAAGTACGAAGTGAAGGCAGTGAAGATCGCCAACGGCTTCAGAAAGGACGGCCTCAAGGCTGTTCTGTTAAAAAAGGATGCAAAGGTTTCAGGGGAAGAATACGAGAGATATGCCGAAAGCATCATGGCAGGCGGCATATTGTTCGTAGATTCCGATGAGATGATCCGCATTTTGGACATGGAGTCCAAAAAGATCAGCGAGAAAAGATTATAGGAACGGGGTGAACATATGGAATATATCACATTCGCCCTTCCGAAGGGCAGACTGGCATTACAGACCCTTGGGTTTCTTGAAAAGATCGGCATCACCTGCGAGGAGATGAAGGACAAGGATTCAAGAAAACTCATATTTACGAATGAAGACCTTAAAATAAAGTTTTTCCTGGCAAAGGCTACGGATGTTCCTACCTACGTGGAGTACGGTGCGGCAGACATAGGAGTCGTGGGAAAGGACACCATCCTTGAAGAAGACAGGGACCTGTACGAAGTTCTGGACCTGAAAGTGGGAAAATGCCGCATGTGTGTTGCGGGACCCGCTTCAGCAAAGCCACTCCTGAACTCGGGGCAGATCATCCGTGTTGCCACCAAGTATCCCAGGATCGCCAAGGATTATTTTCAGAACAGGAAACATCAGACGGTTGAGATCATCAAACTCAACGGATCCATCGAACTTGCTCCCATCGTGGGACTTTCGGAAGTTATAGTTGATATTGTGGAGACCGGGACAACACTTAGGGAAAACGGACTGGAAGTGCTTGAAGAGATCCTTCCTCTTTCCGCAAGAATGGTGGTAAATCAGGTTTCCATGAAGATGGAACATGAGCGTATTACCGACATTATCGACAGATTGAGAAAGGAACTGCAATGAGAAAGATCAGACTTACCGATGAAAACAAAAAAGACCTGCAGGCCAGGCTCTTAAAGCGTAATCCCAACCAGTACAAAGAACAGACGGATAAGGTGCTGGAGATCCTTGATAACGTAAAAAACAACGGAGACAAGGCGCTCTTTGAGTATACAAAGCTTTTTGACAAGGCAGATCTGAACGCGGAAAACGTCAGAGTGACCGAAGAAGAGATAAAAGAAGCTTATGGGAAACTTCCCGCAGAAGTTCTTGAGGTCATCAGAAAAGCTGCCCGGAACATCAGGGATTATCACGCAAAGCAGAAACAGTACAGCTGGTTTGACTCTGAAGAGACCGGCATCATCCTGGGACAGAAGGTCAGTGCCATCGAAGCCGTGGGAGTCTATGTTCCCGGCGGAAAAGCAGCCTATCCTTCTTCTGTTCTCATGAACGTCATCCCCGCTAAGGTTGCGGGAGTTAAAAGAATATGCATGGTAACTCCTCCCGGAGCTGACGGCAAGGTTTACGAAGGAACCCTTGTGGCAGCCAAAGAAGCGGGAGTCACCGAGATCTATAAAGTGGGCGGAGCACAGGCCATCGGAGCAATGGCTTACGGAACGGAGACCATTAAAAAAGTGGACAAGATCGTGGGACCGGGTAACATCTTCGTAGCCCTTGCCAAGAAGGCGGTTTATGGTTCCGTAGCCATCGATTCCATCGCAGGGCCTTCCGAAGTCATGGTCCTTGCGGATGAAACGGCCAATCCCACCTACGTTGCGGCAGATCTGCTCTCGCAGGCGGAACATGACGAACTGGCCAGCGCCATTCTGGTTACGGATTCCGAGGAACTGGCAGACAAAGTGGCAGCCGAGATAGAGCGTTTTTCCGCTCAGCTTTCCAGAAAAGCCATTTTGGAAAAGTCCCTTGAAAATTACGGATATATCCTTGTGGCGGACAATATGGGAGATGCGGTGGACGCAGTAAACGAGATCGCCAGCGAACATCTGGAGATCCTTACAAAAGATCCCTTCATGACCATGACAAAGATCAGAAATGCGGGAGCCATCTTCCTTGGAGAATTCTCAAGCGAGCCTTTGGGGGATTACTTCGCGGGACCCAACCACGTGCTCCCCACCAACGGAACGGCCAAGTTCTTCTCACCTTTGTCCGTTGACGATTTCATCAAGAAGAGCAGCATCATCATGTATTCACGGGAGGCATTGGAGCCCGTAAGCAACGATATCATTACCTTTGCCAAGGCAGAGGGACTCACCGCACATGCAAATTCGATCGCTGTGCGCTTCGGGAAAGAGGTAAGATAATGAGAACAGGCAACGTGAAACGTGTTACGAACGAAACGGATATAGAGGTGGAGATCAACCTTGACGGAAACGGAGATTCTACCGTCTCAACGGGCATAGGAGCCTTTGACCATATGCTGGCTGCCTTTGCGAAGCACGGATTCTTCGACCTCAATGTCAAATGTAAAGGCGATCTTTTCATAGATTGTCATCACACCATCGAGGATTGCGGTATTGCCTTGGGCGAAGCCATTGATAAGGCCCTGGGGAACAAGGAAGGCATCAACCGTTACGGCTGTTTCACTCTTCCCATGGACGAGACACTGGTGCTTTCCGCCATCGATCTTTGCGGAAGACCCTATCTCAACTTTGATGTGAATTTTACCGTTCCTTCCGTGGGAGATTTTGACACGGAAATGGCGAAAGAGTTTTTCTATGCCGTTTCCTATTCCTCAAAAATGAACCTTCACATCAAGGAACTGGCGGGTGAGAACAATCACCACAAACTGGAAGCATGTTTCAAAGCCTTTGCAAAGGCTTTATGCATAGCTGTCACAAAGAATGACAGGATCAACGGTGTTTTATCCACAAAAGGCACACTATAAAGACATACTACGATCGAGGGCAACATGAGACTTTATCCGGCAATTGACATAAAAGACGGACAGTGCGTCCGTTTGAAACAAGGTGTATACGAAGACAAGACGGTTTATGACAACGAGCCGTGGAAAGTGGCAAAAGAATTTGAAGCGGCAGGAGCAAAGTTCATTCATCTTGTGGATCTTGACGGTGCAAGAGAAGGTCGTTCCGTAAATGACGAGGCTGTCAGAAAGATCATCGAGAATGTGAACATTCCCGTGGAGATCGGCGGAGGCATACGCACCACAGAGGACATCAGCAGGAAACTGAAACTGGGAGTAAAGAGAGTCATCATCGGTACGGAAGCCGTCAGAAGGCCTGAATTTGTCAAGGAATCCGTTCTTGAGTTCGGTCCCGATAAAGTGGTGGTGGGCATAGATGCCAAAAACGGCAAAGTGGCCGTGTCCGGCTGGGAAGAGATCAGCAGGATCCATGCGGTGGATCTGGCCCTTCTCATGAAGGATATGGGTGTCAGGACCATCATCTACACCGATATATCAAGGGACGGTATGCTTTCCGGACCCAACGTGGAGCAGACAAGAAAGATCGCCATGGAAACAGGTCTCGAAGTAGTGGCTTCCGGCGGAGTTTCCTCCGCTACGGATCTCAGAAAACTGGCAGACGCGGGCATAGAAGGAGCCATCTTCGGGAAAGCCATCTATGAACACAGGATCGATCTGGCAGAGGTAACGAAGGAGTTTGAATAATGGACAAAAAGATCATTGCATCCATTGATGCCGAAAACGAAGCAAGAGAAAACATACTGGATATGGTGGCGGATTACGACGATTCCGGCGTGGACATGCTCTATATCTACAATTACTCCAAATCCGAAAAAAACAGGGAGGATTTCATATCCACCCTTCGTATGGTGAGGGACAGGACAGACCTTCCTTTTATGGCGGGAGTCTATGTGGACAGACTTGAGGATGTGAAGAAAGCCTATTATTCCGGCGCCTGCAAAGTTGTCATCGATATGGAAAAGATCTCGGATCCGGAACTTCTTTCCCAGGCAGTGACCAAGATCGGCAAAGAAAATGTCTGGGCCTGCGTGAATTTCGGTTGTGATTACAAAGAGGAGACCATCCATGAGATCGGTCAGACCTGCCTCAAATACATTGCCGCAGGGATCTACGGCATTATGGCAAAGCATATTCAGATCACACCCAAGATCCTTAAGTATCTGAATGAAAATTATTGCCCCGTCATCATCAGAGACGCTCTTGAGAGAAATTCCATCACATCCCTCATGGAACTTCCCAACGTTGAGGCCATTGCCACTTCCTTCTATGCGGGAAAGAATGTTTTCGGCGTTAAGAAATCACTCAAGGAACAGGGTTACCCTGTTTATATGACCGAATCTACGGTGGATTTCAAAGACCTTAAAAAGAACGATCAGGGACTTGTTCCTGTCATCGTTCAGGACTACAAGACCAATCAGGTGCTGATGCTGGCCTATATGAACGAGGAAGCCTATCAGAGGACTGTGGAGACCGGCAGGATGACCTATTGGTCCAGAAGCAGGAACGAACTGTGGATAAAGGGAGACACTTCCGGACATTACCAGTTTGTTAAGAGCATTTCCGTGGACTGCGATTCCGACACTCTGCTGGCGAAGGTAAAGCAGATAGGAGCCGCATGTCACACAGGAAATTACTCCTGTTTCTATACGGATATATTCAAGAGAGATTTTGAGAGCGAAGACATTTCCGAAGTCTTCGACAAGGTCATGGGTGTCATTCTTGACAGAAAAGCAAATCCCAAGGAAGGCAGCTACACCAATTATCTCTTTGACAAGGGACTGGACAAGATTCTTAAAAAATGTGGTGAGGAAGCGACAGAGATCGTTATAGCCGCAAAGAATCCCGATCATGAGGAATTGAGATACGAGATCGCGGATTTCATGTACCATGTCATGGTGCTCATGGCGGAAACAGGCCTTTCCTGGACGGATATTGCAAGAGAATTGGCCTCCAGAGAGTGAAGAGTAACATTTATTTAAAAAAAATTTAATGGCAATATCTGCGTATTTGATGTATAATTCCCTGTGATGTGGCCGAAAGGCCTTAATTTCAGTTTCGAAAGGATGACGGATATGGGTTGGGATTTTGCAAATCATTTGTTCAATTCGGTAATTCAATATGTCATTACAGGTGCTTTTTGTGTACTTTGCGCCATCGGCGGAATATGCTTACGGGAAAGAAAGAACAAAAAGCAGCTTAAAGAAGCAGACAAATAATCTACAGGGGGATATACTGTTATGCCTATGGAAAGTTTAAATATTTCAAATGACACGGATTTCGTTTCGGAGGTCAAGATCTCCAATGATGTGATCGCAACTGTGGCAGCACTTGCCGCAACAGAGGTTGAGGGTGTGGATTCTCTTTCGGGAAACGCTACCAACGATTCTGTTAAAAGATACGGCATCAAGAACGGCTCCAAAGGAGTCGAGATCAATTTCAACGACGAGGGAAGATCCGTTAATTGCAGGCTGGGAGTCACAATGAAGTTTGGTTATTCCATTCCCGAAACCTGCGCACTTGTTCAGGACAAGGTTAAGAGTGCTATCGAATCCATGATCGGTCTCGATGTTACGGACATTTCCATCAACATCGGAGACGTTAACGTTAATCGTTAATTGAATTTTGCACCTTGGAAATTATATATGAAAGGTAAATGATATGACTAAACACGATGAAAGAGTGAAACTTTTCCAGTTGATCTTCAACTGCAGTTTCTATGAAAACGATGAGATCCCCGAGCAGATGGATCTTTTCAGAAGGTTACAGATGGCTTCCGAGCAGGAGGCTTTCAGGACAGTTGAAGAGAAAGCAAAAAAGATCCTTGAAAAACTGGGAGAGATCGATGTGATCCTGGCTCAGGCATCCACAGGATGGCCTTTGGGAAGACTGGGAAAGGCGGAACTTTCCATCATGAGAGTTGCGGCATATGAGATCCTCTATGACGATGAGGTTCCCGCAGGAGTTGCAATTAATGAGGCTGTCGAGATCAGTAAGGTTTTCGGTAATGATTCGGCACCCAGTTTTGTAAATGCGGTTCTGGCAAAGCTTGTCAAAGAGCCTGCAAAACAGTGAGATGCAGCAGATATATTCGGTATCAGACATTTCTTCATACATAAAACGCAAGTTCGACACGGATGTGCTTCTGAACAACATTTATGTTAAGGGGGAAGTCTCCAATTGCAAATATCATTCATCCGGACATATATATTTTACATTGAAAGATAACAGATCTCAAATTTCATGTGTAATGTTTGCCGGTCGCAGGGCCGGCATTTCTTTTAGGCTGGCGGACGGACAGAGCGTCATAGTTTTCGGGCGCATCACCGTTTACGAGCAGGGCGGAAGTTATCAGATCTATGCGGATGAAATCAGGCTTGACGGAGTCGGGCGTCTTTATGAAGAGTTCGAAGAACTCAAAAAGAGGCTTGGCGCGGAAGGCCTTTTTGACGTTTCAAAGAAAAAACCTATACCCGGGTACGTTTCTAAGGTAGGCATTGTTACCGCAAGGACAGGAGCAGCCATTCAGGACATATGCCAGATAGCGAAGAGAAGGAATCCTTACGTGTCTCTGGTGCTTTATCCTGCACAGGTGCAGGGCGAAGGAGCCTCGGACACCATTGTGAGAGGCATTAAGTACCTGGACGGAAGAGTCGATGTGATCATAGTGGGACGCGGCGGAGGATCCATTGAAGACCTTTGGGCTTTTAATGAAGAGAAGACCGCAAGGGCAGTGTTTGAATGCAAGACGCCCATAATTTCCGCTGTGGGGCACGAGACCGACACCACCATCACCGACTATGTCGCGGATCTGAGAGCACCCACGCCTTCTGCTGGAGCGGAACTGGCGGTATATGACTACGGGCGGTTCATGAAAGACCTGGCGGTGCTTCACGAGAGACTCTATGATTCCATGGCGGACAGGATCGAAGCTGTGCGTCAGGGGATCAAAAACCGTGAAGCACTTTTAAGAAAAAACAGTCCCGGACACAAACTGGAGCTTAAGAAACAATGGATAGAAAATGCCGGTTCCGTTCTGAAACGGAGCATGGAGAATGTGCTTAACAACAAGAAAAACGAGCTTAAGAGGGCGGCGGTGAGGCTTGAAGGAGTAAATCCCGTCAGAAAACTGGAAAGCGGATTTTCTTATGTTACGGATGAAAAGGGAAAAAATGTCAACAGGATCGCAGCGGTAAAAGCCGGAGACAGGCTCATCATGCATGTTACCGACGGCGAGATTCTTACGACGGTCAATGAGGTTAAGGAAGGCTATGGCGGAAAAAAAGCAAACCAACGATCTGAATCTTGAAGAAAACATGAAGGCTCTGGACGAGGTGATACGTGTTCTTGAAAAGGGTGATCTTTCTTTGGAGCAGTCTTTTGAAAAATACAAGGAAGGCATGGACCTTCTCCTTAAATGCAACAATTCCGTGGACAAAGTGGAAAAGGAATTGCAGATCCTGGAAGGAGAAGGTGTCTGATGGCTTTTGAATTCGAAAAAGAAATGAAAGAACGGCAGGAAACGGTGAACAGCTGCCTGGAAAACTTCCTTCCCGATGAAGAAGGACTTCAGAAAGTCATCATCGAAGCTTTGAATTACAGTATTCAGGCGGGAGGAAAAAGGATACGTCCCATTCTCTTAAGAGAGATGTACGGCATATACAGCAGAAAGACCAATCCGGGAACAGAACCGGATTTTGAAAGAGTGGAGCCTTTTATGGCAGCTATGGAGATGATCCACACCTATTCATTGGTGCATGACGATCTTCCTGCCATGGACAACGATCTTTTGAGAAGGGGAAAGCCCACCACCCATGCAAAATTCGGACATGCCAACGGAGTGCTGGCGGGAGATGCGCTTCTCAATTACTCAGTGGAGACCCTCACCAAGGCCTTTGCCGAGGATGATTTTTCAGGGGAAGACTGCTATGACGACATCACAAATGCGGACTGGAACAGGAGAGTGGTGAAAGCCATGAAGCTCCTTTACACCCGTGCAGGGATCTTCGGAATGATCGGTGGCCAGACCGTGGATGTGGAAAAGACGGGAAAACCACTTACAGCCGATGAACTGGATTTTATCTATGAACTTAAAACCTGCGCCCTGATCTCTGCAGCGATCTTGTGCGGTGCTGTCCTGGGCGGAGCAGACATGAGAGACCTGGCCATGCTGGAGCCTCTCGGAAGCGATATAGGAATGGCTTTTCAGATCAGGGATGATATCCTTGACATCGAAGGAGACGAAAAGACTTTCGGAAAGCCCATCGGAAGCGATGAAAAGAACTGCAAAACCACCTGGGTCACCCTTTACGGCATGGATGCGGCAAAGGAAAAGGTGAAGGAATATACCGAAGAAGCCGAGAAGATCTTGGACAAGCTTCCAGACAATACATTTATGAAAGCATTTGTAAATGCACTTGCCACAAGAAATAATTAAGATCACGAAGGTATTGGGATATGACGGATTATCCTGTTCTCGATAAGATTAATAAACCGAATGACATTAAGATTCTGCCTGAAAGCGAACTTCCGGAGCTTGCAAGGGAGATCAGGGCTTTTATTACCGAAGCCGTCTCCAGGAACGGAGGACATCTGTCTTCGAATCTGGGAGTGGTGGAACTTACCATGGCTCTTCATCTTTTCCTGGATTTTCCCGAAGACAAGCTGATCTTTGATGTGGGACACCAGACCTATGTCCACAAGATCCTCACAGGACGAAAGAATTTCGAGACCCTGAGGCAAAAAGGTGGACTTTCGGGCTTCCCCAAGGGCAGCGAGAGCGATTGTGATGCTTTCGATACGGGACACAGTTCCACAGCTCTGTCCATTGCGGCGGGTTTTGTAACCGCCAGGGAACTGAAGGGGGAAAAGAACAAGATCGTTGCGGTGGTGGGAGACGGAGCCCTCGGCGGCGGAATGGCTCTTGAGGCTATGAACAACATCGGAAAGTTCAAGAGCAACATGATCATCATCCTTAACGACAATGAGATGTCCATAGACCGGAATGTGGGAGGCATGGCCAACTATCTCGGTAAGATACGTACAAGAAAGACCTATGTGAATTTTAAGGCAGGTCTTGAAAATATGCTGGATGAGATTCCCGGAGGTAAGGGAGAAAGGATCGTGGGAAGACTTAAGCACATCAAGGATTCCTTCAAGACTTTCTTCGTAAGCGGCATGTTCTTTGAAGACCTTGGTCTCACTTACATCGGACCCATCAACGGTCACGACGTTGATCAGGTCCTTACGGCTCTTAAAAGTGCTTCGGGCTTGAATAAACCGGTGATCATCCATGCGGTCACCCAAAAGGGCAGAGGCTATCTTCCCGCGGAAAAAAGACCCGGAAAGTTCCACGGCATCGGCCCCTTTGACCTTAAGACCGGAAAACTCCTTAAAAAACCGGGCACAGGCAGCTTCACTTCCGCGTTTTCCGAGACCATGCTGGAGTTGGGTGAGAAGGATGAAAGGATCCTGGGCATCACAGCTGCCATGGAGTTCGGTACGGGACTCAGAGAGTTCGGAGAACGTTTCCCCGACCGTTTCTTTGATGTGGGCATAGCGGAACAGCATGCGGTCACTTTTGCGGCAGCGCTTGCAAAAGCGGGTTTCAGACCTGTGGTAGCCATCTATTCCACATTTTTACAGAGAAGTTACGACCAGATCGTTCATGATGTCTGCCTTACAAAGCAGCCCGTGATCTTCATGATAGACAGGAGCGGAATTACGGGAGAAGACGGAGAGACCCATCAGGGCATATTCGATCTTTCCTATCTGTCACATATTCCGGGACTTACGGTAATGGCTCCCAAGAACTGCGCTGAACTTAAAAAGATGCTGAAAGCCGCAGTGGAAATGAACGCTCCCGTAGCCATCAGATATCCGAAATGCGGGGAAGCGGAATGTGCCGGAGAACTGCCTGTGGAAGACATTGTATACGGAAAAGCGGAAAGACTTTCGGAAGGCAGCGATGTGGCTGTTTTTACCGTTGGTCATTCTGTGGATATAGGGATCGGACTTAAGGAAAGACTGGAGTCCGATGGCTTCACCGTAAGCCTTTACAACGCAAGATTTGTGAGTCCCGTCGACCGTGAGGCTGTTACGGAAGCGGCAAAGAAGCACAAGGTTGTGGTCACCGTTGAAGAAAACGTTAAACGCGGCGGTTTCGGAGAAGAGGTGGCGGAAGTCATCCTTGAAGGCGGTTTTGAGACGGGCTTCGTAAATGCTTCTTTAAATGACAGTTTCATCGAACACGGTAAGAGGAGTGAACTTCTCAAAACCTACGGACTGGACACAGAAGAGATATATGGAAAGATTAGACGCATTATTGGTTAAACTGGGACTTGCTGCTTCCAGAGAAAGAGCAAAGGAAGTGATAAACGAAGGCAGGGTGAAAGTTAACGGAAAGACAGCATCCAAAGCCTCGTTTCAGGCAGAAGAGACCGATGATATAGCCGTTGAAGGCGAAACTCTTAAATATGTGAGCCGAGGAGGCCTTAAACTGGAAAAGGCCATTGCGGATTTTAATATTGACTTAACCGGCAAAACCTGTATGGACATAGGTGCTTCCACCGGAGGATTTACTGACTGCATGCTCCAAAACGGAGCAGCAAAGGTCTATGCGGTGGATGTGGGTACGGACCAGCTGGTTGAGGCTTTAAAGAACGACGAACGTGTGATCTCCATGGAACACACCAACATCCGATACATCACCAAGGAAAATGTGGGAAATGAAGCCATGGACTTTATTTCTGTGGACGTGTCATTTATATCCCTTACAAAAGTGCTGCCTGTGGTATGGGAAATGCTGAAAGAAGGCGGAGAGGCGGTTTGCCTCATCAAACCCCAGTTCGAAGCGGGAAAGCAGGCTCTTTCAAAAAAAGGAGTTGTTACGGATCCGAAGATCAGGGAAAAGGTTGTAAAGGATATCGAACTGTTTTCGGAAAGTACAGGCTTTAAAGTGCTTGGAACCATTCTTTCTCCCGTAAAGGGCGGAGAAGGCAATACAGAATATCTGATACATTTGGGGAAGGTCTGATCCATGAAAAAACTTTATCTCATAATTGCAAACCCGGACAGAGACCCTAACGGTGAGTACTCAGCCAGGGTCAGGAAATGCCTGGAAGAAAACGGTGCCGACTACGTGGAGCGGGACGTCCTTAATGGCGAGGAGAGCCCCAAGGCGGAGGCGGCCATTGTCCTCGGAGGCGACGGCACGCTCATGCGGAGCGCAGACATGATCAAAGAAGCCAACATTCCCATTCTGGGTATAAATACGGGAACTCTGGGCTATCTTACGGGAGCAGAGACCAATAATCTCGAAAATGCGGTTAAAAAATTACTTACTGGAGATTACAGGATCGAAGAACGTATGATGCTGGATGTTAAGGTGGGGGACAAGTCTTATGACACCGTTCTTAATGACGCAGTCATCACCAGAAACGGCTATTCCAGGATCATCCGTTTAAAGGTCAGGATCAACGGTCGGGAGATACTCACCGTGGCGGGGGACGGCATCATAGTTTCAACCCCCACGGGATCCACGGGTTACAATCTGTCCGCAGGAGGAAGCATATGCGTTCCCGAGGCGGAAATGATCATTGTTACCCCTATATGTCCTCATTCCATGTCGGCCAGATCCATCATCGCTTCCGCCAAGGATGAAATCACCATTGAAGTTCCGGAGGAAAAGAACAATGAAGCCCCGGATCTGGGAATGACTCTGGACGGAAATGCGTTCATTCCGCTGAAAGCGGGAGACAGCATCAGGATATGCCGTTCCGAAAGCATCACAAAACTTATAAAGACAGATGAAGGTACATTTTTCGAAGCATTGAAGAGAAAACTGTCCTGACAGGCTGAAGGATGTAAGAGAAGGAGATAGAAATGCCCGATAAAAAGACGAGCAGACATGCACAGATCCGCAGGATCATTGAAAACGAGAATATAGGAACCCAGGAAGAACTGGTTAAAAAATTGAACGAAGCGGGTTTTGCCGTAACCCAGGCAACAGCCTCCAGAGACATTAAGGAACTGAGGCTCACAAAGATGGCTACGGATACCGGAGAGATCAGATATGTGATCCCACCCTCGGACACCCCCGGAGTCAATAACGGAAAATTTGTCAGGGTTCTTTCCGAGGCCTTTGTCAGCATGGAACAGGCTGAAAATCTGCTGATCATCAAGACAGCATCCGGAATGGCCATGGCTGCTGCGGCTGCCCTTGATTCACTTAAGATCGGAGGAGTTGTGGGCTGCATCGCAGGAGATGACACCATCATGTGTGCCATCAAGACAAAGAGCGAAGTCCAGGAAGTCATGCGCACCATAGAAAAGTTTTTGGGGAGAAAATAAGCACTTAAACTTTTCCTTGACACAGCCTGAGGATTTGTTATAAAATCTCTTGGTTGAAAAATTTATGCATTTATAAAGGTGGAAAATATGTCAGGTCATTCAAAATTTGCAAACATTAAGCATAAGAAAGAAAAGAACGATGCCGCAAAGGGTAAGATCTTTACCAAACTCGGAAGAGAGATCGCAGTAGCCGTTAAGGAAGGCGGCGGTCCTGACCCCAACAACAACTCAAAGCTCAAGGATATCATTGCAAAGGCTAAGGCCAACAATATGTCCAACGATACCATCGAAAGAAGTATAAAGAAGGCTGCGGGTGATGGCCAGAACGTTAACTATGAGCATGTAAGATACGAAGGATACGGTCCCAGCGGTATCGCCATCATCGTAGATGCTCTTACCGATAACAAGAACAGAACTGCGGCAAATGTCAGAAGTGCTTTCACAAAGGGTAAGGGAAGCATAGGAAACATGGGCTGCGTTTCCTTCATGTTCGATGAAAAGGGACAGATCATCATCGACAAGGAAGAGTGTGATATGGACGGAGACGATATCTTCATGATCGCTGCAGATGCAGGCGCAGAAGATCTTTCCGACGAAGAGGACAGTTTCGAGATCATCACTGCTCCCGATGACTTCAGCAAGGTGGTTGAGGCTTTGGAAGCAGCAAACATCAAAATGTCTTCCGCAGAGGTCACCATGATCCCTCAGAACTACGGTTCCCTCACCGATGAAGAGGACATCAAGTGCCTCAACCGCATTCTCGATCTGCTTGACGAGGACGATGATGTTCAGGACGTTTACACCAATTACGACGAAGCTTAAATAGATCCGTTTTTTTCTTAAAAAAAGCTAAAAAATGACAAATAAATGCCGATAATGAATATGTATTATATTTATACATTTCATTTTACCGGCATTTTTTGTTTGTTATGACCGGAGGAGGAAATACTTGATGAAAAAAACGATCAGCAAAATAGTAAGCTTCATAATGGCGGCAGGGATCATAGTTTCCGGAAGCTTTTTTAATTATAGATCTGCCTACACAGTGGATTATATACAGAACAAACCTTCTTCAACCGAGGAACTTTCCGAGGAGGAAGAAAAAATCATAGCAGCACCCACATACGATGTTGACACCTACGGTATATTTGCCAAGGCCTTCGGCATCGACGGTCTGAAGCATGGTATATTCACAACCCCCAATACATTCTTTAAAGACAAGACCATCTACGCAGCGGATGCGGACATGAAGATCGTGTTCTTTGATAACAACGGTACCGGCAACGCCTTTGTTGAACAGGGTTCCGTACTTGAACTTGATACATCATCCTTTACTCTTGCAGTTTCCCGTGTTTACAAGGTAGACAATACAGACGCTCCCTTTGCGGCGGGTACCACCATGCACTTTGAAATGGCAGGTGCAGGTAACAGTGTCATCAGGATCGAACCCGATGCCAATGAAGGAGACAACTCCTGTGTCATCACCCGTCTGGGACCCGGTCGTGCCAATATTAACGTTGCCATCACCGAGAACGGACAGACACGTTACGCCACCATCACCATCCATGTTGCATTCGAGATCGTAAAGAACGACCTTGAATGGCAGGATACGGGTCTTCAGGGCTTCAGTGACAAGGTGCTTTTCCTGGATCAGAGAGACTATCTGGGCACTACGGATTACTACCAGCTTTCCATCCTTTACATGGATGCAACCGCTGTTACAGCAGACTCCGTTATCGTTGACGAGACAGACAGGCAGTACAAAGACACGGTTGTTTTTTATGAGAACGGTAAACTTCATGTAAGAGGTGCAGGTTATTCAAGAGTTACACTTAAAACCACGGGTACCACACCTGACACGGCAAGTTTCTACGTTCTGGTCCGTCCCGTGGGTCACAAGGATCAGGTGGTTTCCGGCGGTACAGTTACCTATGCCGATTACACACCCACCTATGACATGGGTATCATTTACGAAAATCATTTCCAGATCTTCTCCAATGCCAAAAAGGCAAATACCCTTTCCTGGACTGTTTACCTTGTAGACAAGAACGGCGGCCTGAAGGAGATCAGCAAGAACGATCATTCCAGACTGACTTATGAAGTAAGCGATCAGAGCAATGTACTGAACTTCACCGGGGTTACAGCAGGAACCTATAAGATCGTGGGCGTGGCCAATCCGTCCTTCAGTGATAATGAAGTAAGGAACAAGGTTGTCTACGATGTTATTGTAATGCTTTCGTTGCAGAATCAGGTCCTGTACATGAATGTTGGCGATACATACGATGTACTTGGTAATTCCAACATTCCCGAAAACCTGTTTTCGGCAGTTTACAACATTGATATTCCTCTGGTTGAAAGAAACTATGTTGACGTGAGCCATAAGGGAATGATCACAGCGAAGAATGTAGGTACTGCTCATGTTACATTCCAGTATGTGGGAGGAAGTACCCAGACGCTGTTCCCGCCGGCTTTGAGCGCAACCATCACAGATGTTGTTTACACCGTGCATGTTATCGACTACCTTTCCATCAGTAATTCCCTTCTGGGTTCCGACGGATCTACAGATTTCACCATGTATTCAGGCGGAACTTATCCTCTTTACGCAGCATGCACCAACCGTGACTATGATATTTACTGGGAAAGCGGTGACACTTCCATCGTTACCCTTGAAGACAACGGTTTTGGTTCTGTAATGGTCAAAGCTCTCAAAAAGGGTGATGTAAAGGTCAGAGCTTATCAGATCATAGATGGTGTCGAAAAGAATGCTTATGCCACCATCCATGTTAAAAATACGGCTACAAAAGTGACACTTTCTCCTGCAAAGGTAGAGATAGAAGTTGGAGATTACAAGACTGTCATCGCTCAGTTCACAGGCGATGCTACGGATCTCACCTGGGTTACTTCCGATGAAAGCATTTTCGGTTTTGTTGATAATGTTAACGTAGGAAGATCTGCAACCATCCAGGCTATAAAGCCCGGTACCGCTGTTCTTACAGCCATCAACCCCGCAAACATCGTATGCGGCTACTGTGAAGTCGTAGTCTTCCAGCAGGTAACAGGCCTCACTCTTTCCGAGTACACACTGACTCTGCCCGAGACTGCAGGAACCTATCAGTTGTATGCTTATCTTGCACCCAGCAACGCTTCGGATTCCAGCGTTCTTTGGACCTCGTCCAAGCCTACGGTTGTAAGTGTTGATGCCAACGGTAAACTCACCATCCTCAAGGAAGGTGAAGCTACCATCATGGCTCAGTCAGTTCTCAATCCCGAATTCACGGCAATGTGTACAGTAAAGGTGCTTCAGGCAGTGGATTCCATCAAACTAGACAAGAATCAGCTGGAAATGTACAAGGGTGAAGTTTACAGACTTCCTTACGTCATCCTTCCCGCAGACGCAGACAATACAGTGATCGACATTCAGGTTTTTGACAGCAAAGTGGTTTCCGTTACTCAGGGAGCCGACCGCACATTGATGGTTACCGCAAGAGGTGTCGGAAAGACCACCTTCATGGTAATGACCAAGGACGGAAAGTACTGGGATCTTTGCGAAGTTGTGGTAAAGCAGATCGCAACGGATGTTGCCATGAACTACTCCGAAGTCACCCTGAACGTGGGAGAGTACTTCGATCTTACCGTAAAGATCACACCCAACGATGCAACAGAGAGTTCTCTCATATGGAAGACTCTTGATTCATCCATAGTTTCCATTTCCCAGACAGGCAGGATCATCGGTATGAAGCCCGGAAAGACTTCGGTCATGGTCCAGACCCAGAGCGGAAAAACATCCTTCTGTTCCGTAACGGTACTCATGGGAGCAAAATCCATGAAACTGGACGAGGACAACATCACCATAGGTATCGGAGAGACCTACACCCTTGAGGCTGTGTTCGATCCCGAGGGTACATCTGTACAGGAAGTAAAGTGGTCATCACTTGATCCGAACGTTGCGACAGTTAATGACGCAGGTATGGTCACGGGTGTCAAGGGCGGATACACCGTTATCTCCTGTGTTTCTGCTGACGGCGGATTTACCGGTTTCTGTATGGTAAAGGTTGAGGAACTCATCACCAAGATCACCGTTGATCCTTCATTCTACATCCTGGGTCTCGGAAACACTGTTACCATATCCACTACCATTGAAAACGCCAATACGGTTTCCGATACGGAACTGGAATGGTACTCCGATGACGAATCCGTTGCCACTGTTGATAAATACGGGCTGATCACAGGAGTTGATTACGGTACCACCTTCATCACCGTAGAAGCAGCACAGGGTGAGGCAAAGGCCATCGTAAAGATCGAAGTTGTACGCGAAGTGAGCAAGATAGAGCTTAAGCCCAGCTACATCACCGTCATTGTAGGGCATTCCGAGAAGATCACCGCTACGGTAAGTCCTTCCAATGCCACATATAACACCGTAAATTACTCGGTTCTCAATACTTCCATGAAGCCTGACACCACCAATGCCCTCGTTGATGAGGACGGTGTGGTTACAGGTCTTAAGAAGGGTGCCGCATGGGTTGTTGCCAGCGCAAAGGACAATTCCGGAAAGACAGCCAGCTGCTATGTTCTGGTCATCGAGCCCATTGCCGCATCGGGCATCGTGGTTTCGGATTCGGAAGTAGCCCTTCTGCCGGGAGAAGACAAGAGGATCGTATCCCACATAAAACCTGTCAACTCCACCGATGACTTGACATGGACTACAAATAATGATACTGTAGCATCAGTTTCCGCTGACGGAATAATTACCGCAAATCAGGTGGGTCAGACCACCGTTACGGTAACCACATCATCCGGTAAAACGGCCACCATAAATGTTACAGTTCTTGGTTTCAGCCGAACCTATGTAGAGATACCCGTTTATTCCACCTACACAGTTTTCCTGGATGGCGCTTTCGGCACCGTACGCTGGGATGTTGACGATCTCAGCATATGCGATGTTAACAACGGAACGATCACGGCAAGAAAAGTAGGAACTACGGTGGTTACTGCAAAGGTTAGCGGGCGTACTTTGGAGTGCGTAGTAAAGGTTACAAGTAAGTAAGCTTTAGGAGGACTTCAAATGTTAAGCAGATTGTTCGTCAAGAATTATGCTATAATCGACGAAACAGAGATAGAATTTCAAAACAGATTAAACATCCTCACCGGTGAGACCGGTGCAGGTAAGTCCATATTGATCGGCTCCGTAAATGCCGCCCTTGGAGAGAAAGTCTCCAAGGATACCATCAGATACGGAGCTGATTATGCTCTTATCGAACTGAACTTTACGGACATTCCCGAAAGAACAGCGGACGAACTTAAAGAACTGGACATTTATCCCGACGACGGAGAGATCCTGATCTCAAGAAAGATCACCGCCGCAGGAAAAAGCATATGCAAGATCAACGGTGAAACCGTTTCTTTGGAGGAACTGAAAAATTGTTCCTCTCTTTTGCTTGATATTCACGGACAGAATGAACATCATTCACTTCTCAAGTCATCATCCCACATCAAGATCCTGGACAAATTTGCGGGGGCAGAGGAAGAAAAACTCCTTTCCCTGCTGAAAACAGATTACGACGCCTGGTACAAGACTTCAAAAGAACTTGAGGCTGCTCTGGCTACCGATGTTTCCAAGGATACCGACAGCGGCTATCTTGAATTTGCCAAAAACGAGATAAGGAGCGCAGAACTTAAACCCGGGGAAGATGCGGAACTGGAAGAGGAATTTAAGGTTCTTTCCAATTCAAAACAGATCATGGAAGCTCTGTCCCAGAGCCTGCAACTGGTGAGTGACGCAGAAAGCGGAAATGCGGGAGATCTTCTGGGAGAAGCCGTAAGGACCATGAGCAAGGCGGTACAGTTCGATGAGAAACTTTCGGGTCTCGTGGATACTCTTGAAAGTGCATCTTCTTTGATCTATGATTTTAAACATGATGCTGAGAGTTACATAAACAAGTCCGAGAATTCCGCCGAGCGTTTTGCGGAAGTTTCCGAGAGGCTTGATGTCATCAACAATCTCAAGAAAAAATATGCGGGACTCAACGGCTCTCTGGAAGACGTGCTGAAGTACGCGGATGAGGCGGAAGAAAAGCTTAAGAAACTTGAGAACTTTGATGAGTATCTTGCCGACCTTCGTAAGAAAGAAGAAAAGGAAAGAGGTCTGTGCATGGATCTTTGCGCAAAGATCGGCGCTTTAAGGAAAAAGGCCGCAGACATGCTTTCAAAGAGGATAGAAGAGGAACTTAAGAGCCTGAATTTTGCCTCCGCAAGATTCAGCTGCAAACTGGAACCTCTGCCGAAATTTACGGCCAACGGAGCGGATTCCTGCGAGTTCATGATCTCCCTGAACCCGGGAGAACCGGACAAGCCTCTGGTAAAGGTGGCTTCCGGCGGTGAACTTTCCAGGATCATGCTGGCCATTAAAACAGTCCTTGCAGACAAGGATGAGATCCCCAGCCTCATCTTCGACGAGATCGACACAGGCATCTCGGGAAGGACAGCCCAGAAGGTTTCGGAAAAACTGGGAGTTTTGGCGGGAACCCATCAGATCATATGCATCACCCATCTGGCACAGATCGCTTCCATGGCGGATGCTCACTATGTCATTGAAAAGACCAATGGAAAAGACAGTGTCAAGACCGAGATACGGCGTCTCAGTCCCGACGAAAGAGTCACGGAACTTGCCAGGATCCTGGGAGGTGCCGAGATCACCAATACAGTTTTGGAAAATGCGAGAGAGATGATCGCTCTTGCTGATAATATAAAGAATAATCGTTAAGGAGTCTGAACCAATGAAAAACATTCTGCTTGTATCTTCCGAGTGCGTTCCTTTTATCAAGACAGGCGGACTTGCCGATGTGGTGGGTGAACTTCCAAAATACACTGACAAGAAAAAGTATGATGTTCGCGTGATCCTGCCCAACTACAAAGCCATTCCTCAAAAGTACAAAGACAAGATGAATTTTGTCACAAGCTTCTACATGGATCTCGGCTGGAGAAGGCAGTATGTGGGCATCCTGGAAACTTCCGTGGACGGTGTCAGATTCTATTTTGTTGACAATGAATTCTATTTTAACGGCGACAAGCCTTACGGAAACATCTATGAGGACATAGAGAAGTTTGCTTTCTTTGACAGAGCCGTGCTTTCGGCCCTTCCCCTCATTAATTTCCGCCCCGATATCATACATTGCAATGACTGGCAGACAGGACTTCTTCCGGTCTATCTTCATGACTCTTTTTACGGAGGCGAATTCTATCGCGGCATCAAGAGCATCATGACCATCCACAACCTTAAATTCCAGGGTATCTGGAACAAGAAGACGGTAATGGACATTGCGGGTCTTTCACCCTATTATTTCACCGACGACAAACTGGAAGCCTACGGCGATGCCAATTATCTCAAGGGAGGCATAGTTTATGCCGATTATGTGACCACGGTTTCCGAACAATATGCCAAGGAGATCCAGATGCCTTATTACGGCGAGGGGCTGGACGGTCTCATGAGAGCCAGGAACAACTGCTTAAGAGGCATTGTGAACGGTATCGATTACAAGGAATACGACCCTGAAAATGACAGGTTTATCAAGCATCATTTCAACAAGACCACTTTCAAGGAGAATAAAAAGAAGGATAAGACCGAGCTTCAGAAGGAACTGGGCCTTGAAGTGGATGACAAGAAGTTCATGGTGGGCATAGTTTCACGTCTCACGGACCAGAAGGGCTTTGACCTTGTGGAATGCGTTATCGAGCAGATCTGTGCGGAGAACCTTCAGCTGGTGATCCTGGGAACGGGTGAACAGAAGTACGAGAACCTTTTCAGACACTATGAATGGAAATATAAGGGCAAAGTTTCCTCCAGCATCTATTACAATGAGGAAAGAGCCCATAAGATATATGCCGCCTGTGACGCATTTCTCATGCCTTCACTGTTTGAGCCCTGCGGCCTCAGCCAGCTCATGGCAATGCGTTACGGAACGGTGCCCATCGTTCGTGAGACAGGCGGTCTGAAAGACACGGTGGAGCCTTATAATGAATATGAGAACAAGGGCACAGGTTTCTCCTTCATGAACTATAATGCTCATGAAATGCTCCACACCATCCGCTATGCGGAGAACACCTTCTATGAAAAGAAGAGGGCCTGGAATAAGATAGTTGAGAGAGCCATGGAGAGAGATTTCTCCTGGACCGCATCAGCTAAAAAGTATGAAGAGTTATACGACGAACTGGTAAAATGATCTACGCCGACATTATTGTTGACATCTCTCACGAGAACATCGACAGAACATTTCAATACAGAATACCGGAAGACCTGCAAGCATCCGTTAAGATCGGTTCCAAAGTAAACATTCCCTTCGGAAACAGGAAGGAAATGACCGGATATGTTGTGGGTCTTTCTTGCATGCCCAAGATCGAGGAAGACCGCATCCGTGACATTCTGGGGGTAGTTCCCACAGGCATATCCATAGACTCCCGCATGCTGGAACTGGCGGCCTGGATCAGGACAAATTACGGTGGTACCATGAATGAAGCGCTGAAGACGGTACTTCCCGTAAAGAAGAGTGTCCGTCCCAAGGTGAAGCAGGAACTGGTGCTTAAGTGCGACAGGAGCACAGCGGAAAGCTTCCTTGAAGAATGCGAGCGGAAGCATTACGTGGCAAAGGCCAGACTCATTAAAAAACTTCTGGAATCCGAAGTGTTGCCCAAGGAACTGGTGTCGCTTAAACTGAACATATCTGCGCCCACAGTGGCAAGCCTTGAAAAACAGGGCATTCTTGAAGTCAGAACAGAAAGACTGGACAGGAACAAAAGTTATGCGCAAGAGGCAAAGGCTCCCAAGGTAAAACTTAACGACGAACAGCAGGCTGCATGCGATACGGTGATCAATGACTTAAAGGCGGGTAAGAACGGTACCTACCTTGTTTTTGGCGTTACGGGAAGCGGTAAGACCGAAGTCTACATGGAGATCATCGACTATGTGGTAAAAAGCGGGAAACAGGTCATCGTACTGATCCCCGAGATCGCTCTCACTTTCCAGACGGTGATGAGATTTTCCAAGCGTTTCGGCGATCGGGTGGCTTTCTTTAACTCCAAACTTTCCGAAGGAGAGAGATACGACCAGTATCTAAAGGCCAAGGAAGGCAGCATAGATATTATGATAGGCCCCAGATCCGCACTGTTTACTCCCTTTGAAAACCCCGGACTCATTGTCATTGACGAGGAACATGAAGGGGCATATAAGAGCGAAGGAGTTCCCAAGTACCATGCCAGGGAAGCGGCGGAAGAGATCTGCCGTATGACCGGGGCATCTCTGGTGCTGGGTTCTGCGACTCCCTCTCTTGAAGCATACAGAAAAGCGGAGACGGGAGAATACAAACTCCTTAAACTCACCAAACGTGCCAAGGAAGCACGGCTTCCGGAAGTCAGCATAGTGGATCTGAGAGATGAACTTAACAAGGGCAACCGTACAATTTTCTCACTGGATCTTGTAAATCTCATGAGGGACAGGCTTCAGAAGCATGAACAGATCATGCTTTTCCTGAACAGAAGAGGATATTCGGGCTTTGTTTCCTGCAGAAAATGCGGTGAAGCAGTGAAATGTCCACATTGTTCCGTATCTCTTACCCAGCACAGGGACGGAAAACTGAGATGCCATTATTGCGGTTATGAAACGGAAATGCCGAAAAAATGTCCTTCCTGCGGATCGCCCTACATTGCGGCTTTCGGTACGGGAACCCAGAAGATAGAAGAGGCAGTGAAGAAACTTTTTCCTTCGGCGGGGGTTCTGAGAATGGACGCAGATACCACCAAGGACAAGGAAAGCTATGAACGCATCCTTTCCGCTTTTGCAAACGAGGAAGCGGACATACTGATCGGAACCCAGATGATCGTAAAGGGACATGATTTCCCTCATGTGACTCTTGTGGGAATATTGGCTGCGGATCTTTCTCTTCATGCCACGGATTACAGAGCGTCGGAAAAAACTTTCCAGCTTCTGGCGCAGGCGGCGGGAAGGGCCGGAAGAGCCAATCTTAACGGCAATGTCATCATCCAGACCTACAAACCCGATCATTTTGCCATTACTGCCGCTGCGGAGCAGGACTATGTCTCATTTTACGAGCAGGAGATCCTTTTCAGAAAAAATCTTTATTATCCGCCCATGGGTCACATCATGGCATTGCTTTTTTCGGGAAAGGACGAACAGGCCACATCGGCTCTGCTTAAGAACGTAACGGCAAAAATCATTGACAAATATGCCGCATTAGTTGATAATAAAGAGATTGTAAGCATCGGACCCGCACCCGCGGGAATTTCAAAGATAAACGATCATTACAGATTTGTTGTATATTTCAAATCCCAGGATTACGGTCATCTGACCGACATCTGCGGGGAGATCGAAAAATACAGAGATGAGATCAAGGCTGCCGGAATAATATGTCAGACGGACTTCGATCCCATGAACGGTTATTGATAGGAGAATGCCCCTTTGGGGCTGACAGGAGGTTTTTATGGCTATAAGAAATATAAGAAAGTATCCCGATCCCGTGTTGGAAAAGGAATGTAAGGCAGTGGACAAGATGACCGAAAGGACACAGATCCTTATAGAAGACATGCTGGACACCATGTATGATGCCGGAGGCGTTGGCCTTGCGGCTCCTCAGGTGGGGATCTTGAAGCAGATCTGCGTTGTGGACATTTCCGAAAACTGTGATGAGCCTTATGTACTCATCAATCCCGTCATTGTTGAAAGCGACGGAGAGCAGACGGGGGATGAAGGCTGTCTTTCACTTCCCGGAAAGCAGGGAACCGTTACCAGACCCGATCATGTGGTGGTAAAGGCTTTTAACGAAGAGCTGGAAGAGATCACCGTGGAAGGCACGGGACTCCTTGCAAGAGCTTTTTGTCATGAGATCGATCATCTTCACGGGCACATGTACATGGAAAAGGTGGAGGGCGATCTTAAGAGCACCAGGTCAAGTGATAATGAAGAAGATGCGTGACCAAAAGAAAAAATTTACGGTAATAGTATTAGGGGCTGTTACTTAGAGCAAACAGGAGGGGAACCGAATGAAACTGATATTTATGGGCACTCCCGAGATAGCGGCAAGTGTTCTGAAAAGTGTGATCGATTCAGGCAAACATGAGATCGAGGCTGTTGTCACAAGAACAGACAAACCCAAGGGGCGCGGACACGAGATGGATGCGCCTCCGGTGAAGAAACTGGCTCTTGAGAACGGCCTTGTTGTTCTGCAACCGGAAAAAGCAAGTGCTCCGGAATTTATTGAAAAGATCCGGGAATATGCTCCCGACGTGATCGTGGTGGCAGCTTACGGAAAAATCCTTAAGCCTGCACTTCTTGAGATCCCCAAGTACGGATGCATCAACGTCCATGCTTCCCTTCTTCCCAAATACAGAGGTGCTGCACCCATACAGCAGGCTGTCATCGACGGCGAAGAAAAGAGCGGCATCACCATCATGCATATGGCTGAAGGGCTGGATACGGGAGATATGATCATTAAGAAAGAGATCCCTCTCGAAAAGAAGGAAACGGCAGGATCGCTTCATGACAAGATGGCGGAAGCGGGAGGACCTTTGCTACTTGAAGCACTGGATCTCTTGGAAGCGGGAACGGCACCCAGGATCGTTCAGAATGAGGCTGAAGCAACTTACGTTACCACCATTGACAAGTCCATGGGAAAGATAGATTTTAACAACAGCGCAGTAAAGATCGAAAGGCTCATCAGAGGACTCAATCCCTGGCCCACAGCTTTCACTTATCTGAACGGAAAACTCCTCAAGATCTGGGATGCGGATGTCTGTGCTCTTGAAGGGCTTTCAAAGGAATTTAAGAATGCGGAATGCGGAACCGTTGTGGATGTGACCGAGGATCACTTTACTGTACTTTGCGACGGCTCGCTTCTTAAGATAAACAGCCTTCAGATCGAAGGAAAGAAAAGAATGGACACAGCAGATTTCTTAAGAGGGTTTAAGGTAGAAAAAGGAACGCTTCTTGGAAATTAGTGCTTTGGCAGCAAAATGAAAGATATAAAATCATTTAACACGGAAGAACTTAAAAATGAGATGAAGAGTATCGGAGAACCGGCCTTCAGAGCGGGACAGATCTTCGAATGGCTCCACAAAAAGAAAGTGGGCTCTTTTGAAGAGATGACCAACCTGTCAAAGGATCTGAGGCAGAAACTTTCCGAGAATTTTGAGATCACCACTCTTGCGGAAGTAAGAAGCCTTAAGTCCGAAGACGGAACAGTAAAGTTTTTGTACAAACTGAAGGACGGTCAGGTCATAGAGTCGGTACTCATGAGCTATAAACACGGTCATTCCATCTGTGTTTCCTCTCAGGTGGGCTGCAGGATGGGGTGCATGTTCTGTGCATCCACCATCGACGGCCTTGTGCGCAACCTCACACCTTCGGAGATACTTGAACAGGTTTACGAAGCGGAGAGGAGCTGCAATGTTACCATATCCAACATTGTCATCATGGGGAGCGGAGAACCCATGGATAACTATGACAATGTTATAAAGTTTATACGTCTGATATCGGATGAAAAAGGCAAGAATCTCAGTGTCAGAAATATAACCCTTTCCACCTGCGGGCTTGTGCCGGGCATCAGAAAACTGGCGGAAGAGGGACTTCCTGTGACACTGGCTCTTTCGCTCCACGCTCCGGAGGATGAACTCAGAAAGACCATTATGCCGGTGGCTAAGGCTTTTTCTATAGATGAGATCCTTAAAGCCTGCGACTTTTACTTTGAAAAAACTTCCCGAAGAGTCACCTTTGAATACAGCCTCATAGATGGGGTCAACGACTCGGTTTCCTGCGCGGAAAAACTGGCTCGTCTCATAAAGGGGAAAAATTGTCATGTAAACCTTATTCCGATCAACAGGATCAAGGAGAGAAATTTTTCAAAATCAAGGGAAGACAACATATCTAAATTTAAAAATACACTTGAAAAAAACCGAATAAATGTTACTATTAGAAGAAGTATGGGCACAGACATTGATGCTGCATGCGGACAGTTGAGAAGAAGTTTTATGGAGGAAAGCAATTGAAATCCGCAGCATTAACTGATATTGGGAGACAAAGGGCACTTAATCAGGATTTTATATTCAGGAGCGATGAGGCTATCGGCTTGCTCCCCAGTCTGTATATCGTTGCAGACGGGATGGGAGGTCACAAGGCCGGTGACTATGCATCGCGATTTTGCGTAGAGGATTTCATTAAAGAAGCACGTACAGGCAAGTTCAAAACCTTGCTTGGCGGATTGGAAAGTATTATAAACATTGTCAATGAACATGTTTACAATAAATCGGTAACCGTTCCGGAATACAAAGGGATGGGAACTACCCTTGTAGCCGCCGTTGTGGACGAGAACACGGTGACGGTTTCAAATGTGGGTGACAGCAGGATGTATCTTTTTTCGGAAAATGAGGGTCTCAAGCAGATCACTGTTGACCATTCTCTTGTGGAAAACATGATCCGCGTGGGAAAACTTGAAAGAAAAGAGGCAGCTCATCACCCTAAGAAAAATGTTATTACGAGAGCCATCGGGGTGGACTCGTCGGTGGAACCTGATTTCTATGAGATAGATCTGGAAAAGGGAGACATCATCCTTTTGTGTTCCGACGGTCTTTCAAATATGGTTGACGACGACAGGATCACAGACTGTCTGAAGGAAACGAAAGACCTTGATGAAAAGGCACGCGAACTGGTGGATTATGCCAACGAGCGCGGCGGAAAAGACAATATTTCGGTTGTTTTGATAGAGATTTGATCAGCTTGAGAAACTTAAAAACCTTATACCGGAGGAATTTATGACAGAAACAGGTAGGATACTCAGCGAAAGATATGAGATCAAGGAGCAGATCGGTTCCGGAGGAATGGCAGATGTTTACAGAGCCATCGACTCCAGACTGAATCGTCTTGTTGCGGTTAAGATCTTAAAAGCGGAATTTTCGGATGATAAGAACTTTATCTCCAGATTCAAGAATGAAGCAAAATCCGCAGCAGGACTTTCTCATCCCAATATCGTAAGCGTTTATGATGTAGGCGACGACCACGGTCTTCACTACATCGTAATGGAACTCGTTGAAGGTATCACTCTTAAAAAGTTTATAGAGAAAAAGGGCAGACTTGAAGTGCGAGAGGCAGTTGGCATCAGCATCCAGATCGCTCAGGGTATGGAAGCGGCTCATGAGCACGGCATCATTCACCGTGACATTAAGCCTCAGAACAACATGATCTCCAGAGACGGCAAGGTTAAGGTTGCGGACTTTGGTATCGCAAAGGTGGTTTCTTCCGACACTTACACACAGAATGCCGTAGGTTCGGTTCATTATCTTTCTCCCGAACAGGCAAGAGGCGGATACTATGATGAGCGCAGTGACATCTATTCACTGGGCGTTACTTTGTATGAAATGCTCACGGGACAGCTTCCTTTCGGAGGAGATTCAAATGTGTCCGTGGCTTTAAAGCATATTCAGACAGAGGCAAGACCTGCAAAGGAACTGGTTCCTTCCATTCCTTTCTCACTTGACAGAGTGATCCAGAAGTGTATGCAGAAGCATCCCGAGAACCGTTACAGTTCTGCTTCGGATCTCATCATTGACCTTAAACATTCCATCACCAATCCCGACGGTGATTTCGTACGCATCAACACAGGCGTTGAGGGAAGGACCAGAACCTTCACAAATGCCGAAAGCGTGGAGATCAAAGCTCAGGCAGCTGCGGCTACCATGGCAGCTCCCGCTCAGCCCTATGCGGACAATTACGCAAGACCTCAGAAGGCAGCAGACAGTAAGGTGCTTTCCAGAGAAGAGTTCGAAGAACTGGAGACGGTGGATTCGAAATTTGAAAAGGTTGTCATCCTGATAACGATATTTGCGGCCATCGCTCTTGTTATCGGTGCGGGTCTTCTTTTCTACAAGCTTTTCTTTGACAGGAGCGGACCGGAGCCTTCCTCATCGAAGACAACACCCACACCTGTTGTGACGACGGAAGTCACACCTACACCTGCCGCTCAGGTTTATCAGATGATCAATCTCATAGGCCTTTCACAGGAAGATGCGGAAGCCACCATTAAAGCAATCTATCCTCTTTGCACTTTTGAGTACGAAGAGGCTGAATATTCTTCTCAGGAAGCAGGAACAGTCATCAGGACCTATCCTAACGAAAAGTCCAGTTTCCTTGAAGGATCCAAGATCAAACTTACTCTGTCTGCAGGCGGTGAACCCCGTGCCATCCCCAATTTCATCGGACGTACGGAAAATGCCGCAAAGACGGAGCTTTCCAACTGGTTCAAGGTCATCCTTCGTTATGAGCCCAGCGAGACCATTTCTGAAGGACTTGTTACAAGAACCGAGCCCGGTGTCGGAAGTATCATGCATACAGGTGATGAGGTCATCCTTTTCATCAGTAACGGAACTCCCGTCACCTACACTCAGGTGCCTGAGGTAAGGGGTAAATCCGAAGCTGTTGCAAGAGAGATCCTCAGCAATGCGGAACTTGAACTTGGAGAAGTCAGATATCAATACAGTTCCACAGTGGATTACGGTATGATAATCTATCAGTCTAAGCTGCCCGGTGAGACCATTGCCAGCGGAACTGCCATCGACATTGTGCTCAGCGAAGGACCCAGTCCTTTCGATCAGCCCAAGGATGACACTCCCGGAGCAGACAGGTCTTACTTCCATGCGTCCTATGACACTACAGGACAGACCAACTATTGCTCGGAACTTTACACTTCATCACTGTTCTTTGAACTTACTCAGGGAGAGGAACATTTTGTAATTTACATCAATTATGATGTTCCCGAGGTTGAGTTCCAGTTCTACAAAGTAGACAAGAACACCTTCCCTCAGGTATTTGAATTCAGGCTTTTCTCTGAATTTGCAAATGATTTCGTGGATTACGGAAAACTCCATGAGGGAGAAGCTGAGATCAGTGCCATCATCACCGATGATTACAACTTCCACGAACTGGAAACTCAAACGGTTTATCTCACTTTTGTAGATCCCACGGCACAGCCTGAGGAAAACGGAGATGTTCAGGTAGAAGAACCTCAGGAAGAAGAACCTCAGGAAGAAGAACCTCAGCAGACAGAGGACGATACAAATTATGTTGGGTAAGATCATCAAAGGAGTCGGAGGACTTTACTTTACAGATATGGGAGACCGTATTCTGGAATGCAGACCAAAAGGCATATTCAGAAAAAACGGCATAAAACCCCTGGTGGGGGACAATGTTACGGTAGAACTTTTGCCCGACGGATTGGGGCTCATCTCCGGGATCGGGGAAAGAACTTCATCCCTCATCAGACCTGAGGTGGCAAATGCCACCCAGGCCATGCTGGTATTTGCGGTAAATGCTCCAAAGCCCAATATGAATCTTGCCGATCGTTTTCTCATAAATATGGAAATGGCCGGAGTTCCGACTGTTTTGGTATTTAATAAAGCGGACATAGCGTCCGAAGATGAAATAACGGCTATTAAAAACGGATTTACGGGCTCAGGCTACGAGATCCGTTTTATTTCTGCCAAATTAAAGGAGGGCACCGAGGAACTCAAAAGTCTTTTGAAGGGCAAGACTACGGTGCTTGCGGGACCTTCCGGGGTTGGAAAATCCACTCTTGTAAACCTTCTTCACGGAAGCGACAGGATGGAAACAGGTTCTCTTTCGGAAAAGATCATGAGAGGAAAGAACACCACCAGACATTCGGAGCTTCTTAAGATCGATGAAGACAGCTGGATCTTTGACACTCCGGGCTTTACATCCTTTGATGTAATGGGTATCGAAGCGGGAGAACTTGAGCTCTTTTACCCCGAAATGAAAAGCTGTATGGGACAATGCCGTTTTACCGGATGTTCTCATGTGAGCGAACCTGATTGCGCTGTTAAAGAGAAACTCAAAAACGGGCAGATGTCCCGTCAGAGATATGATAATTACGTCATGATCTACAACGAGATCAAGAACAGAAGGAAATATTGATGAACATACTTTCACCTTCAATGCTGGCTGCGGATTTCGGAAATCTGAAGGCTCAGCTTGAAACAATCGAAAAAAACGGGATAGAATGGCTTCATGTGGATGTTATGGACGGGATCTTTGTTCCCAGCATCTCCTTCGGAATGCCTGTGATCTCAAGCATCAGAAAACAGACAAAGCTTTTTTTTGACACCCATCTCATGATCATGGATCCGGAAAGATACATCGATGATTTCAAAAAAGCGGGCTGCGATCTTTTGACAGTCCATGCAGAAGCATGTAAAGACACGGCAGATACATTAAAGAAGATCAAGGCTGCGGGGATGAAAGCGGGAGTTTCTCTTAACCCTGAAACGGATGTAAAGGAAGCGCTCCCCTTTGTGGAAATTGCGGATCTGGTGCTTGTAATGAGCGTTCATCCGGGTTTCGGAGGTCAGAAGTTCATTCCCGAAACTCTTAAAAAGGCAGAGATCATCCGCCGGGAGATAAATAAAACTAACCCCGGCTGCCGACTGGAAATGGACGGCGGCATCGGAACCGCCAATCTTAAAGAAGTCCTTGCTGCCGGAGTGGATACAGTGGTGGCGGGAACCGCGGTTTTCGGGGGAAATATAGATGAGAATGTCAAAGCATTTAAGAGTATGCTTTGATCGTTTGAAAAAGGTGCGGCATATGAATAAGAAGACCTTTCTTACATTTGTTCTTATAACTGTTTTTTTTACCGCCTGCGGTGAGAAAGCAGCTGCGCGCGATGTTATGGGGGAAAACGACGGGACGCTTTTCGGAAATTCAAATGAAACCGTTTCGGGTGATGCGGCTTCGGATGTTCCAACAGTAACGGCAGAAAGAACAGTTCATCTTGAAAATGAATACGGAGTTTTTTACATTTCTTCCATAGATGACGAGAAGGATTTTGGCAAAACCATGCTTTTTAAAGAGGAGAATGGGGAACTAAAGAAGATCCTGACATTTAACGGTCATAAGGTGTACAGCTTTGAAAATGACGAACTGCTTTTGTCGGAAGCAGCAGAGGCTTTCGACAAGTGGACTGCAGTCCGCAGATACTATGTAAACGAGAGCGGCTTTTTTACTTTTGACAAGTTTGCTCGTATAGTTGAAGCGAATGGGCTTGAACTTAAAAAAGATGTTACTTTCTTCGATGATTCCGGCGAGGCACCCAAATCTGCTTCGGCGGGAGACATCATCATTCCGGTGTCCTTCGGACAGAGCTGTGTAGGCTTTGAATCTTCGAACGGGGAGTTTCTCGGATATCTGTATATCACTGAAAAGGATGTTTTTGAACGGAACTGAAAACTGTTTTCCTTTTTTTCGGATTAAATCTTTTACAAATCGGCCTTAACGTGGTAAGATATAAAACGCTGTGTTGAGGCTTGTTTTTTATGAATTCCGTAAAATGCACGGAAATACTCGACACAATGATGAGTAAATAAAGGTTTTAAAGGAGATAAAGAAATGAAACTTGGCATAGTAGGACTTCCCAACGTGGGAAAGAGTACGTTGTTTAATTCCCTTACAAAAGCAGGAGCGGAAAGTGCAAACTATCCTTTCTGCACCATCGATCCCAATGTGGGGGTGGTTGCGGTTCCGGACAAGAGGCTGGATGCTCTTACAAAATTATATGATTCGGAAAAGACAACGCCCGCAATCGTTGAATTCGTTGACATCGCAGGACTTGTAAAGGGCGCTTCCAAGGGCGAAGGTCTGGGCAACCAGTTTCTTGCAAACATACGTGAAGTGGACGCCATCGTTCATGTGGTAAGATGCTTTGAGGATTCAAATGTCATTCATGTGGAGGGTTCTGTGGATCCCGGACGTGACATCGAGACCATCAATCTGGAACTCATCTTTTCGGATCTTGAAGTTCTTGAAAGAAGATATTCCAAGGTTGCCAGAATGGCAAAAATGGACAAGGCTGCCGGTAAGGAAACAGATATGCTGGAAAGACTCAAGAAACATCTTGAAGCAGGCAACATGGCAAAGACATTCGAACTTGCGGACGAGGACGAAGAGGCATTCTTCAACGAATACAATCTCCTTACCGCAAAGCCCGTTATATATGCCGCAAATGTGAAGGACACCGACCTTAAGGACGACGGAAACTCCAATGCCTATGTGGCTAAGGTGAGAGACATCGCCGCAAAGGAAGGGTCCAAGGTCTTTGTTATCAGCGCTCAGATCGAGCAGGAAATGAGCGAACTCAGCGATGAGGACAAGGAAATGTTCTTTGAGGATCTGGGCATCAAAGAAAGCGGCCTTGACAAGCTCATTGCCGCAAGCTATGACATCCTTGGCCTTATGAGCTATCTTACCGCAGGGCCCAAGGAGACAAGAGCATGGACCATCAAGAAGGGCACCAAGGCTCCTCAGGCTGCCGGAAAGATCCATTCCGATTTTGAGAGAGGCTTCATACGTGCAGAGATCGTTTCTTTCGATCAGCTCATGGAATGCGGAAGCATGAATGCTGCCAAAGAAAAGGGACTTGTTCGTTCCGAAGGAAAGGATTACGTCATCCAGGACGGAGATGTGGTTCTTTTTAGGTTCAATGTTTGACAATGGGGAGGACCGCTGCTTTAGCAGGGGAGGGACCCCATAGTATATGACAATGGGGAGGACCGCTACGAAGTAGCGGAGGGACCCCATTGTATATAAAAATTAAATCGTAATTAAATTATATAACTTTCATCTTGATTTTAGAGTCGCGATCGTTTGATCGTGACTCTTTTTTTACGCTTTTTCTTCTGCCTCAAAAAATCCCTCCACCTCTCAAACATTGTAAAATTCGCATAAGCAAAGGACTTTCTCACAAAAAACACTTGAAAAAATCTGTCTTGTGGTGTAAAATGGTGCAAAAGGGTGATGAAGTGGTGAAGAGTGGAGAATCTTGAGAAAGGAGGACAAAGCCTATGTTCATGGGAGAATATGAACACGGATTGGATGAAAAGGGCAGGATCATTGTTCCTACCAAATTCCGTGAAGCCCTTGGAGAACATTTTGTCCTTACTCTCGGAACCGACGGATGCCTCTTCATTTATCCCACGAAAGAATGGGAACAGTTCGTTGAAAAATTAAAGTCCCTTCCCGGAACAAAAGAAGCAAGACAGATGCAGCGTTACTTCATGGCGGGAGCCGTGGAGTGCGAGAGTGATAAGCAGGGAAGAGTGATGATCCCCGCAAAACTCAGAGAACATGCAGGTATTACAAAAGATGTGGTTTCGGTGGGAGTTGTAAACAAGATCGAGATCTGGAGCAAGGAACGCTGGGAGAGCAACAACACCTATGATTCGGTGGATGATATAGTCGATCACATGTCAGACTTCGGCTTGAGTTTCTAAAGCCATAAAGGAGACAGTATGGGAGAATTTAAGCATTACTCGGTAATGCTGAACGAAACAATAGAAGGATTGAAAGTCAGAGAAGGCGGCATATACGTGGACGGCACTCTGGGAGGAGCCGGACACGCAAGCGTTGTATGCAGGCTTTTGAACAATACGGGACATTTCATTGGGATCGATCAGGACGCAGATGCCATCAAGGCTGCAAGCGAGAGACTGGGCAATTTCAAGAATGTGACCGTGGTGAGAGATAACTACGAGAACATGGTGAACGTGGTCAAGGCTCAGGGATATGAAAAAGTTTCGGGTATACTCCTGGACCTTGGCGTTTCTTCTTATCAACTGGATACAGTGGAGAGAGGTTTCAGTTATCACAACAATGCTCCTCTGGACATGAGGATGGACGACAGATCGGAAAAGACCGCAAAAGACATTGTCAATAACTACAGCGAAGCAGAACTTTTCAGGATCATTAAGGATTACGGCGAAGATCAGTTCGCCAAGAACATCGCAAAGCATATCGTTGCGGCGAGACAAAAGAAAGAACTGGAGACAACCTTTGAACTGGTGGATTGCATAAAAGCGGCGATCCCCGCAAAGATCAGGATGGCAACCGGTCATCCGGCCAAGAAAACATTTCAGGCCATAAGGATTGAACTCAACAGAGAACTTGAGGTTCTAAAAAATTCCATTGACGGGATGATCGATCTGTTGGAGCCCGGCGGAAGGCTCTGCATCATCACCTTCCATTCTTTGGAAGACAGGATAGTGAAATCCGCATTTAAAACCAACGAAAATCCTTGCACATGTCCGCCCGGTTTTCCGGTATGCGTGTGCGGCAAGGTGAGCAAAGGAAGAGTGATCACCAACAAACCCATTCTTCCTTCGGAAGAGGAACTTGAAGAAAATTCGAGATCCAAGAGCGCTAAACTCAGGATCTTCGAAAAGGCATAGAAGCCGGGGGCAGGGAGAGTCCCAAGAGGAAAGAGATTATGAAGAACGAAGATGTAAAGAGAAACCCTATCGATCTCAGAGTTTCGGGTAACGGCGAAAACTATCTGGACGGAAATGCGGCAAGAGTTCTTGAAGACTATGTACAGACAGCGGAACCCATAAGAATCCCCAGAGAGCACGAGATCAGGAGATACGAGGTCGAGCCCGATTATGAAAAAGGCTTGAGACCCAGAGTGGGCAGAGCGGTGGATCTGTTCTTTGCCGCAGTGCTCTGCGTGGCTATCATGGTGACTCTCTATATCTGCATAAATTATTTACAAATCCAGTCGGATATTGTACAATTGGAAAAACAGGTGTCATCGCTTGAAAAGAACATTTCCCTCGTGGAAAGCGAGAATGTTGCTCTTGAACGCATGATCAATGCGGAAAGCTGCAATCTGGATCAGGTGTACAATATTGCTGTTGGAACTCTCGGTATGGTCTATCCCAACAACAATGAGGTGCATTTCTATCAGAACGAAGGAAGTTCTTATTACATAGACTATTCTGAAGTTCGATGAAGTGACTATCTATGGATGATGTAAGGATTAGATCCGGTAAACATAAAAAAGAAAAATCTATCACACGTAAAATGCAAGCAAGGTTATTGCTTGTTTTTTGCGTTATATTGGCAATTCTTATCGGTCTTATCGCAAGGATCGTTTTCATCACAAATCAGGACAAATACAAAAAGGGGGCTCTTGAGCTCCGGAGTTACGTTACCTCCGAGATTCCCGGAAAAAGAGGAGACATCCTGGATCGTAACGGCAATGTTCTGGCTACGGGAGAGATCGTCTATAATCTTATTCTGGATCCCAAAGTGGTGCTCAACAAAAACGCATACACCGAGGCAAGCGTTACCGCGCTTAACCGGGTGTACGGTTTTGAGGAAGAAAAGATCCTTACGATCCTCAACGAAAAATCCCAATCCAATTACGTGGTTCTTAAAAAACAACTTTCTTACACCGAAAAATGTGCCTTTACCGACTACGTTGAATCCCTCGGGAAGAACAGCAACAATGTTAAAGGCATATGGTTCGAGGAAGACTACAAAAGGGTCTATCCTTACGGTTGTCTTGCTTCTCATGTCGTGGGCTTCACGGATTCGGAAGGAAACGGCAATTACGGCATAGAGCAGTATTACAATGATGTGCTTAAGGGAACCAACGGACGCAAATACGGCTATTATGACGGATCCCTCAACATAGTTGATACGGTCAAAAATCCTGTGGACGGCAACAACATTGTCAGCACCATAGACGCCAATGTACAAAGGACGATCGAAAAATATACGGAACAGTTTCTTAAAACATACGGAGCGCATAATGTGGGCGTTATCGTAATGGATGCGGATTCCGGAGAGATCTATGGCATGCAGTCCAATTACAGTTACGATCTGAACGATCCCAGAGATCTTTCCAAGATCTACTCCGCGGAGACCATAGCGGCCATGACGGATGAAGAACAGGTCAAGGCGCTGTATGACATGTGGAGAAATTTCTGTGTCAGCGATGCCTATGAACCCGGCTCTATCTACAAGCCTTTTACCGTGGCTGCGGCTCTTGAAGAAAACAGCATATCAAAGGATTCCCTGTGGATCTGCGACGGAGTGGAGGACTTTCCCGGAGACGTGCACATACATTGCTCCAACAAAAAAGGCCACGGACAGATCTCCTTGGCTCAGTCCATCATGCTTTCCTGCAATGATGCTCTCATGCAGATAGCGAAGACGGAAGGTCGCGATGTTTTTGCCAAATATCAAAAAAAGTTCGGTCTCGGTTCCCTTACAGGCATAGATCTTCCCGGTGAGACTTCGGGACAATGTTTTGCACTCAAAGATCTTAACGAGACGGAGATAGCCACCAGTTCCTTCGGACAGGGCTTCACGGTTACCATGGTGCAGATGGCTTCGGCTTTTTGTTCTCTGGTGAACGGAGGGGTTTACTACGAGCCACATACGGTCAGAAAGATACAGAGCGCCGACGGGACTCTTATCAAAAAGAAAAATCCCATTTCCGTGGGAAAGACCATATCCGAAGCCACGGGAGAATACATCAAAGAAGCTCTTTATATGACGGTGAGCCAGGGTACGGGTACCAAGGCGAACATCAAGGGCTACCTTATCGGCGGAAAGACCGGTACCAGCCAGAAACTCCCCAGAGAGGATGAAAAATACCTTGTTTCTTTCCTGGGCTTCATTCAGTCGGAGGACATCAATGCTGTGATCTATGTGGTGGTTGATGAATGTCAGGACCCGGAACAGGCTGCTAAATGTGCTCCCGCCATGGTGCTCTTCAAGCAGATCGCGGAAGAGATCCTGCCTTATCTCCACATTTATCCTGAAGGAGAGATAAGTTACAAGCTCAGGGTCATTGATGAAGATTCGGTGACCGTTAATCCTTTGGTAACAAATTTTGATCCCAACGACAGCGAAGGCGCAGCAAATGTCTTTTCAAGATGACAACATACAACAGAATGAGGATAGTATCCGGGAAGAACAAACACCTCAGCCTGCCGCGGCTCCTCCCAAAAGGAAGAGAAGTTACAGGGCCTATGACTACGGTCTTTTGATACTTACCGTTTTCATGGTGGGACTGGGGCTTGTGTTTTTGTACTCTACAAGTTCCTATACTGCTACGCAGAAATTTGGAAACGCGGCATATTTTCTTAAGCGCCAGGCCAGCTTTGCCATTATAGGCGTCATTGCCATGGTGGTGATCTCAGGCATAGATTACAGGCTTTATATCGAAAAACTGAGATTCTTTTCCGTGCGTCCCATATACGGCCTATATGCCCTTTGCCTGCTCCTGCAGGCGCTTGTCCTTGTGGTGGGGGAAGATATCTACGGAGCAAAGAGATGGATCGAAATCCCCAAGATCGGAAGTTTTCAGCCTTCCGAAATGACCAAGATCTGCGTCATCATCTTTTCAGCCTTCATTTGCTACACGGCTCCAAAAAAACTCAATCGTTTCACAGGGTTTTTAAGAGTGGCGGCCTACATGGCACCTCTCATACTTTTGGTTGCCAAAGAAGATCTGAGCACAGGTGTTGTAATGACGGGAACATTTGTTATGATCTGTTTCATCACCAGCAGAAGATGGGCCTATTTCATTGTTTCGGGTCTGGCGGGAGTGGGAGCCATGGCAGCTTACATCTTTTTGGGCGAAAGCTTCAGAAGTTCCAGGATCAGCGGATGGCTTGACATAGACAGCCCCAATGCGGGCTTCCAGATCAGAAGGGCACTCTATGCCATTTCCTCCGGAGGGCTCACGGGCAAAGGCCTGGGAGAAAGCTCCATGAAACTGGGCTATGTTCCGGAATCCCACAACGATATGATCTTCTCCATAATCTGTGAAGAACTGGGCATAGTGGGAGCTATATGCATCATCTTCCTTTTTGTGCTCCTGATATGGAGGATCTATACCGTTGCTTACAATGCACCGGACCTTTTCGGAAGTCTGATCTGCGTGGGAGTAATGGCGCATATCACCATTCAGGTGGTGATGAACATCGCGGTGGTCACCAACTCCATACCCGCCACAGGCATAGCTCTTCCTTTCATAAGTTACGGAGGAACATCCCTGGTGCTTTTACTTTGTGAGATAGGAATGGTCTTATCGGTTTCATATCATATAAAAAATGTGGATTAGAGAATTCAGAGAAAAGAATATTGCAAACGACAGGCTGATCAACCTTGTCCTGTTTGTTGTGATCATCGGGCTGAGTGTGGGCATCTGGTTTTCTACCGGACTTTACCGGGTTACGGTGGAGGGTGTCACAAGATACACGCCGGAAGAATTTTATGATATGCTGGGGCATAGCGGCATATATTCCAACACTCTTGTTTTTTTTGCAAAAAACAGCGTCAAAAAGAAAAAGGACATTCCTTTTGTGGATGATTACACCGTTACTCTTGTGGACAAGAACACCGTCTTTATCAGAGTTTACGAAAACGAGATCACAGGCTGCATAGAGATCATGGGCAGTTACTTTTGTTTCGACAAGGACGGCTTCATCACCGAAAGCCTTTCCGTAAGGCCGGAAGGGGTGCCCAAAGTCACAGGACTGGATTTTGACGAAGCGGTGATCTTTAAGCAGCTGAATATCCCTAAGCATGCTACCTTTGAGGTGGTGCTGGAGATCACAAAACTTTTGAAGAAATACGAGATCCCCATGGAGGAGATCAACTTCGGGAATTACGGCGAAGTGATCCTTTACGGAAAAAATCTCACGGTGATGCTGGGAAAGAACAAGGGCTATGATGCAAAACTTTCGGCACTTAAAGGAGTTTTCGGGAAGGCATCCGAGATCGGAGGAGTCCTGGACCTGCGAAATTATTCCGAAGATAAAACCGATCTTGTGCTCAAACCTTTCCCGAAAAACGAAGAAGAAAAGATGGAAAACAGCTGAAAATCTTTCGACAATTGTAGATGAATGCAGGCCTTGAGAAGGATAATTTTTCGAAAAAAGGCTTGATTTTAGACCCAAATAACTATATTATATACATTAGCTTTTGTAAGATAGGAAAGAAATGCACAATATCTTGTGCTTTAAGGCGGGGAGACAGTCCCGGCCATATTATTGATATTTAAGGAGGGCGGACTCTTGATCGAAATTACCAGTGACAACTTTTCGAGTACTGCGAGGATTCTTGTAATTGGAGTAGGCGGTGCAGGTAATAATGCAGTCAACCGAATGATAGATGAAGGTATTAACGGCATAGATTTTGTCTGCGCCAATACAGATAAGCAGCAACTCAGCAATTGCAGAGCATCCACATGCATACAGATAGGAGAAAAACTCACCAAAGGTCTCGGCTGCGGTGCCGATCCCGAGAAGGGCGAAAAGAGTGCGGAAGAGAGCCGTGAGGAGATCTCCGAAGTTATCCGCGGTGCGGACATGGTTTTCGTCACCTGTGGAATGGGCGGCGGTACAGGTACCGGCGCTACACCTATAGTTGCTCAGATCGCCAAGGAAATGGGAATCCTTACCGTAGGCGTTGTTACAAAGCCCTTCACTTTTGAAGGCAAGGTACGTATGGACAATGCCATCGGCGGTATTGAAAAACTCCGCCACAACGTGGACACGCTCATTGTCATCCCCAATGACAAACTTCTTCAGATCGTTGACAAGAGAACTTCCATGAGAGAGGCTCTCAAGAAAGCGGATGAAGTTCTTAAACAGTCCGTTCAGGGCATCACCGACCTGATGACGAAGGAAGCACTTATCAATCTTGACTTTGCGGATGTTTCCAAGGTTATGAAAGACAAGGGCATTGCTCACATCGGTATCGGTTGCGGTACAGGTGATGACAAGTGCATCAAGGCTATCGAAGAGGCTATTTCTTCTCCTCTTCTCGAAACCACCATCAACGGAGCTAAGGACATCATCCTGAGCTTCTCCGGTGACATTGCGCTTCTCGAAGTTCAGGAAGCTGCCGACAAGGTAAGAGAACTTGCCGACAAGAGCGCAAACATCATCTTCGGTGCAGATGACAATATGTCAATGACCGATACGGTTTCAGTAACCGTCATTGCTACAGGTATAGATTCAAATCCCGGTATGGCTTCGACATACGGTTTCAATCTTGCGGACGGAAGACTTCCTTTCATGTCAAGAACAAGCAATTTGGGTTCTTCACAGACAAGCACCTCCACAAGTTCTTCGGGTGCTTACCGCGGCGGTATTCCCAGTTTCATGCAGAAACCCAAGACATTTACGGCTGCCCAGCCTGCTCAGCCTGCCGCACAGCCTCAGCAGCGTGCACCTCAGTCCGCAGCTTCCAAGCCTGCGGCTCCCGCATTTGAGAATCGTCCCAATTCTTTCACACAGCCTGTGAGAACACAGACGAACGTGCAGAAGAGTCTTTCGACTCCCAGCAATGCGGCTGCACCAGGTGACAAGAACGGTATAAACATACCTGAGTTCTTAAAAAACAAGAAATAAAAAACCTTACTAAGCACCAGCGATACTCACCAGCGCTTGGTGCTTTTTTAAGGAGAGTACTGACAGGAGGAAACATATGCTTTTTCTGCTTCTTCTTTTTTGGATCGTTCTTAACGGCAAATTCACATGGGAAATATTCACGATAGGGGCTCTTATTTGTGCAGCCCTTTATCTGTTTTTATACAGATTCGTGGGATACAGCCCAAAGAAAGAACTGGCCGTAGCAAAAAAGATACCTTCGCTTCTTTTGTATCTTGTCATCCTCATCAAAGAGGTGATCGTTGCCAACTGCAAGGTGATCTATTATATTTATAATTCAAAACTGGAAGTGGAGCCCAGAGTGGTGTATTTCAGAAGGAAATTCAAGTCCGAATCCCACAAGACAATGCTGGCTCAGTCCATCACCCTTACCCCCGGAACCATCACCATCAACCTTGACGGCAGCAAGTACACAGTTCATTGTTTGGACAAGGATATGGCTGTGGGTCTCGGAGACTCGGTGTTTGTAAAGCGGCTTAAAAAGATGGAGAGCGACAGAACATGAGCACATTTCTTTCTTATTCTTTAAATATCCTCATCTGCATATTGGGTGTCTGCATGGTCCTTATCCTGATCCGTGTCATCAAAGGACCCCGTCTTGCGGACAGGATCGTTGCGGTCAATATGATCGGAACCATGGCGGATGTGATCATAATCATGCTTTCAATAGTTCTGGACGAAGCATGGCTTCTTGATGTTGCCATTCTGTATACACTGATATCCTTTCTTTCGGTTGTGGTGCTTACCAAGGTATACATGGGAGTTTATAAAGAGAGAAGCCTTGAAGATGCGGAAGAAGAGGAAAAGGAGGAGAGCAAATGATCGGAGAAATCATCGCATTGATCCTTTTTGTTGCGGGAACATTGATCTTTATTACAGCCACTTTCGGCGTATACAAATTTAAATATGTACTCAACCGTATGCATGCTGCCGCTTTGGGAGACACTTTAGGCATACTTCTGGCTGTTGCCGGAGGCGTGGTTTATTACGGATTTCAGTTTATATCCCTGAAACTCATCCTTATCGTTGTATTTCTCTGGCTTTCAAGCCCTGTGGCAAGCCATTTCATCGCAAAGCTTGAATATACCACCGATCCCGAGGCGGAGGGAGAAGAGTTCAAGTCCATGTCTTTAAGTGAATTGGAAAAGGAGGAGAACAACAAATGATCAATCCTTTTACCTTTGTTTTGCTGGGCTTTTTGATAATATGCGCCATTGCCGCATGTTTTTGCAAGAACTTCCTTACTTCGGTCATTATCTTCATGTCCTACAGCGTGGTCATGTCCATATTGTGGATGGTCCTTGAATCCCCCGATCTTGCAATCACCGAAGCTGCAGTGGGAGCGGGAGTCACCTCGGTTCTTTTCTTCGTGACACTGAAAAAGATCCATGCCATGAACGACAAGAAGAACGTGGACAACAAAGCACCTATGGACGATAAGGAAAAAGACCGTTCTGCGGATATGTAACGGAGAATATAAATGAGCAGAGTCAGAAGCGATTACGAAAAAACATTATGGAGAAAGATCGTTCGTTTTGTTAACGGTGAAAACGATCTTTTTGACGAACAGTCGGGTTTCAACATCGAAGCGGAAGAACTGGACGCCAGAAAGCGTAAGCTTTTCTTTGAAGAAGCGGAGTGGAACAAGAAAAAGGTTCAGATCACCGAACTTATAGAAGAACGCTCGGAAGAGAGCGAAAAGAAGGCAGTAAGACTATATGAACGTTTTTACCGTTTATTTGCCGTTATCACCTGCGTTGCCATTATTGCTATTCTTCTCGCCACCGTGGTTAATCTCCCGGACTACGGAGATGCTTCGAATCCGGTCAACAATGTGGTCTCAAGAAAATATATAGAGGACGGGATAGAAGATACAGGAGCGGTAAATATCGTTGCGGGAATGATCCTGGATTACAGAGCTTTCGACACACTGGGAGAGTCCCATGTGCTGTTTATCGCTGCCGTTTGCGTAATGATCCTTTTAAAGATCGATCCCGATTCTGAAAAAGGTAAGCGGTTCATATCCCTTGAAAATGACCGCGCATATGAGCCCAAGAACGATCCTATTCTTGTTTGGACAACAAAGATCCTTGTGCCCGTCATCATCACTTACGGAGTTTACATCATCCTTAACGGACATTTAAGCCCCGGAGGCGGTTTTTCGGGAGGAGCTATCATCGGCGCGGGACTCATTCTCTATCTCAATGCTTTCGGATTTAAGAAGACCGAGAAATTCTTCACTCAAAAGACATTCTCGGTGGTTTCCGTCAGTGCCTTGCTTTTTTATTCGGTTTCCAAGACATATGCCTTTTTTACCGGAGCCAACGGCATTCACAGTTTTATTTCAAAGGGCACACCCGGAGACATCATCAGTGCCGGTCTCATCCTGCCTTTAAACATCTGTGTGGGAGCGGTGGTTGCCTGCACTATGTATTCATTCTACGGTATGTTCAGAAAAGGAGGTCTGTAAGATGGAAGCGGTATTTCAGTACATCAGCAACAACCTTTTTGAAGGTGTTGCCATCATCCTTTTCGGTATCGGATTTACGACATTGTTCCTTCATCCCAATCTTATAAAGAAGATCATGGGGCTTAATATCATGGATTCCTCCGTTTATCTTTTCCTTGCGGCAAAAGGATATATTTTTGCGAGAAAAGCTCCTATTGTTACCGACGGGGCTGCGGAAATGGAGAAGTACATCAATCCCATTCCTACAGGTCTGGTGCTTACGGGTATTGTTGTTTCGGTCAGTGTTACTGCCGTAATGCTTGCTCTCACCATCAGACTTTATTGGCGTTACCACACTCTTGAGATGGATGAGATAATGCAGATCATCAGAAAGGAGGGAAAATAATGGCTTTCCCCACAAATTTTCCGATGATCTCCATCATCAGCTGTCTCATGTGCGGAGTTGTGTGCTCGATACTTAAGAAAGACAAGGCAAGGTATGTTACATACGGCCTTATGATCCTGCTCCTGATCCTTTCGGGGGGAGTTTTGAGCTACACCATTTCCGTTGATTCCGAATTCATTTACCAAATGGGACATTTCGGAGCTCCCTTCGGCAATGAACTGAGAGCGGGAGTGCTGGAGGGAGTTCTTGCAATCTTTTTTACCGTCATAATGTTTTTGTCCATCATTGCCGGAGAAAAACACATATACGAAGACGTGGAAGAGAACAAGATAAATCTCTATTATACCCTCATCTGCCTTATGATGAGTTCCCTTCTTGCTCTTACCTATACAAACGACATATTCACAGCCTATGTATTTGTTGAGATCAACACCATTACCGCTGCAGGTCTTGTAGCTGTAATGGGTAGCGGAAGAGCCTATTTCTCCTCGGCAAAATATATGATCATGAGCCTCTTGGGTTCAGGTCTTTTGCTCATAGGCATCACTTTGCTCTATGATGTTACGGGACATCTTTTGCTTTCCAATATCAAGGAAGCGGTGGACACCATTGCCATAAAGGATTATTCGGAACCTTTTACCATCATCATTGCTCTTATCACCATAGGTCTTTCAATTAAGAGCGCATTGTTCCCGTTCCATTCCTGGCTGCCGGATGCCCACACCGCATCCACCATATCCTCCAGTGCGATCCTTTCAAGCCTTGTGCTGAAAGCGTACATAGTTCTTCTCATCAAGATCTATTACAGAGCCATCGGCTGGGAGAATATACTTGAAACGGGCGTAAACGATATTGTATTTGTTTTCGGTATCATGGCTATGATCTTCGGTTCGATCTTTGCCATTGCGCAGAAGGACGTGAAGCGTATGACAGCCTATTCGTCCGTTGCTCAGATCGGCTACATCTTCATGGGCATCGGCATCGGCAACACTGCCGGCATTGTGGCTGCAGTGTTCCACATTTTTGCTCACGGTGCCACAAAGTCCATGATCTTCACATCTTTGGGCGGTATCAAAGCGGTTTCGGGACATTCCACAAAACTTGCCGACATTACCGGTGCCGGATTCAGAAACAAGGTGGCGGGAGTATCTTTCGCCGTTGGAGCGTTTTCAATGGTGGGAATCCCTTTCTTCCCCGGCTTTGTTTCAAAACTCAACTTTGCTTCCGCCGCATGCGAAGCCGGCAGTGTAAAGATGATCGTGATCCTTGTGGCTCTGGCCATCAGTACCATACTTAACTGTCTGTACTTCTTCAGAGCTCTTATTGCACTTTACACACCTGTCAGGGATATGGCGGGAGAACTCAGGGAAGAAGTGGACAATACGAGACCTACTGTAAAATACATCGCAACAATGGCGTGCTTTATTGCCGTTAACCTTTTTGCAGGTACATTCAGTGATCTGATCATCAAGCTGATCACTCAGGGACTTAAGATGTTTTCATGAGGTTTATCACAGGAAACGTAACTTACTCGATAAAGAACAGGTGATCTAAATGAATGAATTTCTGAAAAACCTAATCACAATATTACCCATAGTCTTCCCCATAGTTGCGGGGGTTGCCATGTCTTCGGTAAAAAGAAAAGGAGAGCATGTCCACAGTTTTTCAAAGGTCAAGCTCATTACATTTTCATGTATAGAGTTTGTGCTTTCCGTACTTACGGTGCTTTTCGGCAGCGAAAAGACGGTGCTTTTTGCCTTTACGGATCTGATCTCCGCAGTTTTGAAGAAGGATCTGATCTCCACGATCTACATTTTGATGATCTCCGGCATTTTCCTTCTCACAGGCATATTCGCTGCCGACTATATGCGCCATGATGACCTGAAGGAGGAAGAAGAGCAGAAGGTCAAAACACTTTCGGGCAGAACCTTTCTGGGATTCTACCTTATTGTCTGGGGTGTGCTCATAGGACTTGCACAGGCGGGAAATCTGGTCACTTTCTACATGTTTTACGAACTGATGACTGTGACAAGTGTTGTGCTGGTAATACATGATATGACAAGAGAAGCGGTGTTTGCCGCAAAGAAATACATTTATTACTCCATAGCAGGAGCATCTCTTGCACTGTTCGGTTTTGCTTTTCTTGCAAACACCACGGGAGCGGGACTTGATTTTGTTTCCGGCGGAAGTCTGGGAAGTCTTTCGTACGGCGACAGGAACATGGTACTTGTTTCTGTTTTCCTCATATGTCTCGGCTTTGGAGCAAAAGCGGGAATGTTCCCCCTTCACGGCTGGCTTCCCACGGCTCATCCCGTAGCGCCTGCCCCTGCATCTGCAGTGCTTTCCGGCATCATCTGTAAAGCGGGTGTTCTGGGTATACTCAGAGTGCTTTACTTTATCGCAGGCCCCGATCTGGTGAAAGGGACCTGGGTACAGTATGCCCTCATCACCCTTTCGCTGATCACCGTGTTCATGGGCTCCATGCTGGCATATAAAGAAAATGTGTTCAAGAAGCGTCTGGCTTACTCCACCGTGAGTCAGGTCTCTTACATACTCTTTGGCCTTGCCTGCCTGAACCCCATTGCATTTTTCGGAGCTTTGTTACATACGATCTTTCATGCCTGCTTAAAGTGCACGCTTTTTCTTAATGCGGGTGCAGTCATCTATTCCACGGACAAGCACAAGTGTGACGAACTCTGCGGCATAGGAAGAGCGCTTCCCATTACTTTGCTCACCTTTACCACGGCCTCTCTGGGACTTGTGGGTATCCCCCCTGTCTGCGGCTTTGTGAGCAAGTGGTACCTTTGCCTGGGAGCCTTGGATCTTCATGAGAAGGCCATAGGATATGTGGGCGTTGCCATACTTTTGATCAGTGCATTGCTTACTGCAGGTTACCTTTTCTCAATTGTCATTGCGGGATTTTTCCCGGGAGCCGATTTCAAGGACTTTGAGGACAATCTCGAGAAGGAGAAGAAAGTGAAGACGGGAATGATCGCAGTGATGGTGGTACTTGCGGTGCTTTCAGTTGCCTTGGGTGTTTTTGCCAAGGGCCTGTACGATCTGATTTTTGATACCATTTATGCCATGTTTTAATACTTCAGGATTATGATTTGTTTTCGGGAGATTGTATGAACTTTCTGCTAATATTTCCAATCTTGTTCCCCATCATATCGGGAGCGCTGGTGTCGCTGATAGGCTTTAAGAACAGAAAAGCAAGGAACATCTACCTTCTTGCGGTTACTTTGATCAATTCTTTTTTGATCCTTTTGGTTCTTTTAAATGCCGACAAGATCGACAGCCTTCATTTTATGAACATCAGTAAAGGGCTTCCTCTGGCTCTTTCCGCAGACGGAATGAGCAGGATCTTCGCAGGCCTCATAGCTTTGCTGTGGCCCATTGCCGTTTCATATGCCATTGAGTACATGGTGCATGAAGGCGGAGAGAACACCTTTTACACTTTTTACCTCATCACCTACGGTGTCACATGTGGACTGGCTTTTTCCGACAATCTTCTGACCCTTTATCTTTTCTATGAGTTCCTTACACTCATCACTCTGCCTATAGTGATGCACGGAATGAAAGAGAAGAACATTGCCGCAGGCAGAAAGTACGTGCTTTATTCCATCGGAGGTGCGGCTTTCGCATTCATCGGTATGGTGGTGGTGCTGAATCAGGCAGGAACCACGGAATTCCTCTACGGAGGCGTTTTCAACGGACTTGAAGGATCTGAAGCCGACATTATGAGGATGATCTTCGTAATGACTTTCTTCGGATTCGGTGTCAAAGCGGCTATTTTCCCGCTTCACGGCTGGCTTCCTTCCGCATCTGTGGCTCCCACTCCCGTAACGGCGCTTTTACATGCGGTGGCCGTGGTAAACTGCGGCGCTTTTGCCATCATCCGTGTGATCTATTACATTTTCGGAACGGAACTTTTGTACGGGACCTGGGCTCAGAACCTTTGCCTTATAATGTCTGTTGTGACCATAATCTTCGGATCCTCCATGGCATTAAAAGAGCAGCATTTCAAAAGAAGACTTGCTTATTCCACCATCAGTAACCTTTCTTATATGCTTTTCGGAGCTTCTCTCATGACTCCGGAAGGACTCACGGGCAGCCTTTCGCATTTTGTATTTCACGGCATCATAAAGATCACGCTTTTCTTCGTTGCGGGCATTGTCCTTTGCAAATATGAAAAGGCTTACGTTGACGAACTTTACGGATACGGTCGGAAGATGAAGATCACCTTCGGAGCCTTTACCGTAGCAGGCCTTGGACTTATGGGAATCCCGCCCACGATCGGGTTTGCAAGTAAATGGCAGCTTATCACCGGAGCCGCAAAGTCCGGCGGGGTGCCGGCTACCGTAGGCATCTTAGCCATACTTGTATCTGCGGTACTTACGGCACTTTACATCTTTTCGCTCATATTCAGAGCCTACTTCCCCGGATCGGGCTTTGACAATGAGACCATATCGGATGTGAAAGATCCCGGACTTTTCATGAAGGTTCCTTTGATCATCTTATCCGTGCTGATCATAGTTTTGGGGATCTTTTCGTCGTACATCGTTGATTACATCTCAAAGGCGGTACATTGATCGCTTTTGTAAAACATAGATACATGAGGAAATCATAATATGACTTTATTCATGAGTAATTTTTGTTCAATAGGGCTTTCTTTTAAAGCGGACGGGTTCAGGCTTCTGTACTTCGGAGTTTCCCTTTTCGTGTTTTTGATCTGCTCGGCTTTTGCAAAGGATTATCTTAAAGAGACCCCAAAACAGCTCAGGTTTTGGATCTCATGGATAGTGACTTTTTTGAGTACTGTGGGTCTCCTTTTTGCGGGTGACTTCTTTACCTGCTTTATGTTCTTCGAGATAATGTCCCTTACTTCAGCCATATGGGTTTTGCATCGCGAAACGACGGGAGCGGACTATGCCGGAAGAGTATATTTAAGGATCTCGGTTATCTGCGGTATGGTGATGCTTTACGGTCTGGTCCTGGTAAAGCACAATTTCGGTACCCTGGATCTGGAAGAACTCACAAAGATCACAGCCACCGCCGAACTTTCAAAAAGGCTTGCACCGGCAATCCTTCTTTCTGTGGGCTTCGGTGCAAAAGCCGGAGTGTTCCTTCTTCATGTTTGGCTTCCTAAAGCCTATACCCATGCTGTGGCTCCCGGAACGGCTTTTCTTTCGGCCATTCTTTCAAAGGCGGGTGTGATCGGAATTATCCTGTCATCCTCGGTTCTTGGGCTTGTGGGCAATGAGACCTGGGGAAATCTTCTTTTGATACTTGGAGCCTGCACAATGGTGGTGGGAGCTTTTCTTGCGGTCTTCAACAACAACCTTAAGAAGACGGTGGCATGTTCATCCCTTTCCCAGATAGGTTTTATCATGACGGGTGTGGCATGTATGGTACTTGACCCCGGTGGTCTTGCCTATACTGGAACGGTCCTCCACATGATCAATCATACCCTCATTAAGACGGCATTGTTCATTGCGGTGGGGTCTGTCTATAAAATGACCGGAACTCATGATCTTAACGAGCTTAAAGGATACGGCAAAGACAAACCCATCCTTAAAGCCGTATTTGCCGTTTGCGGATTGAGCCTTGCGGGAATCCCCGGATTTTCGGGATTCATATCAAAAAATATGATGCATGAAGCTCTTGATGCGGTGGCGGAAACATCCGCCCTTGCGGGAGTTGTGTCCGTAGTGTTTACCGTCACGGGAGGAATGACTCTTTGCTATATGTTGAAGCTTTTCATCTGCCTTTTTGAGGAGAAAGGTTTTGCTTCCAAAAAACCTGCTGTGTCCGTGGGGCGTCAGATCTATTCACTTATACCCGCAACTTCGGTATTTGTTACGGGAGCGGCATTTCCTTTGTATGCAAAACTTCCTTCAAAAGCAGTACTTTCGGAATACAGAAATGCTTTGGGCATTTTGGATTTTGAAGAGGTATTCGGCTTCGGCTTCTTTAGCCTTACCGTCATAATTACAACCCTGATCTCCGTAGCTGTGGGCCTGGGACTTTATTTCCTTTTCGTAAGGATCCTTCTCATCAAGAACAACAAAGGAGAGAGGATATACGGAGAGGGGCTTCCTCTATGGGTTGATTCGGAAAAATATCTCTACAGACCTGTATTCATGATATTTCTTCCTTTCGTATTTGCTTTTGTTGCGAGATTATTTGACAAACTTACGGATCTTATCATATACTTCTTCCGTAAAAAAGTATTTAAACCACTCAAGAAGAGAAGACCCGTTGCGGTGGGCAACAGCTTTACATATGCTCTGGGTACGGTTTTGGACAAGATCACCCGCAGGGACAAAAAGCCCGGAAGGGTTTCTTATGTGACTTCTCTGGCACTGTTTAACGAACAGACGGCAGCCATGGCACGAATGATCGAAAGAAGCCTGAGCCTTTCAATGCTACTGTTCAGCACGGGCCTTGTGATCACACTGATCTATATGCTTTTTAAATAAATTTCAAGGAGGCATCAATGGCAGAACTAATCGATGGAAAAGCGATCTCGCAGGCTATTAAGGATGAGGTCAGAAACGAAAGGGCAGAACTTGAGAAAAAGGGCATCAGACCCTGCCTTGCAGTCATTCTTTGCGGAAACGATCCCGCAAGCACGGTCTATGTTTCAAACAAAAAGAAGGCATGTGAATATTGCGGGTTTGATTCCGTCTCATTGGAGCTTCCCGAAGAAACCACTCAGGAAGAACTTTTGAGTAAGATCCGCGAACTTAACGATGATAAGAAAGTGAACGGTATCCTGGTTCAGTTGCCCCTACCTTCACACATCGACGAAAATGCCGTGATCGCGGCCATTGCACCCGAGAAAGATGTGGACGGTTTTCACGCGGTAAGCGTGGGAAATCTTCTCATCGGTCGTCCGGGCTTTGTTTCCTGTACTCCCGCGGGAGTCATTCAGCTGTTAAAGAGATCAGGAGTTGAGATGGCAGGAAAAGAGTGCGTTGTCATCGGCAGGAGCAACATCGTGGGTAAACCCATGGCTGTGCTCATGTTGAGAGAAAACGCCACGGTCACGGTCTGCCATTCGAAGACAAAGAATCTTCGCGAAGTATGCAAGCGTGCGGACATTCTCATTGTTGCTGTGGGAAAACCCAAGATGATCGATGCTTCCTACGTTAAAGAAGGAGCCGTGGTCATAGATGTGGGCATACACAGGCTCGAAGGAAAGAAACTCTGCGGAGACGTGGATTTTGAAAGCGTAGAGCCGGTTGCTTCCAAGATCACTCCCGTACCGGGCGGTGTGGGACCCATGACCATTGCAATGCTTATGAAAAATTGTCTCGAAGGCTGTATGAGACAGAACGGACTTTTGAATGAATAAGATAATGTTTATATCCCTGGGATGCGACAAGAACACCGTTGATACGGAGTTCATGCTGGGACTCTTAAGGGACAGAGGATACTCACTTACAAATGACGAAGCGGAAGCGGATGTGGTTGTGATCAATTCATGTGCTTTTATTCAGGATGCCCAGCAGGAGAGCATCAATGCCATCCTGGAGGCTGCGGAATATAAAAAGGCCGGAAGCCTCAAAAAGATAGTTGTGGCAGGCTGTCTTGCCCAGAGATACAAGGACAGCATAAAAGAAGAGATCCCTGAAGTAGATGCCGTTGTGGGCACCACAGCCATTGATAAGATCTGCGATGCCATTGAGGAGAGCAATGACCATATAGAAAGTCCGGACAGGCTTCCCTTACCTGATACTACAAGAGTAGTAACTACCGGAGGCTACTATGCCTATCTGAAGATCGCAGAGGGCTGCGACAAACATTGCTCCTATTGTATCATTCCCTTTATGAGAGGAAAGTTCAGAAGCATTCCCATGGAACGTCTTGTGAAGGAAGCGGAATTCCTTGCGGAAGGCGGGGCAAAGGAACTGATCCTTGTGGCTCAGGAGACCACCGTATACGGTACCGATCTTTACGGAAAAAAGATGCTCCACGAACTTCTTAAGAAACTTTGTAAGATAGACGGTCTTTCTTGGATAAGGGTGATGTATTGTTATCCCGAAGAGATCTATGACGAGCTCATCGATGTAATGGCTTCCGAACCCAAGATCTGTCACTATCTGGATCTTCCTATACAGCATGCGTCGGATGCGGTCCTTAAGAGGATGGGAAGAAGAACGGACAGGGCGGCTCTTGAAAAGGTGATCGATAAGGTGAGAAAGAAGATCCCCGATGTGGCTTTACGCACATCCCTCATCTCCGGTTTCCCGGGAGAAACGGAAGAGGATCACCAGTGTCTTCTTGATTTTGTTAAAAAAGCCCGCTTTGAACGTCTCGGTGATTTCACCTACTCAAAAGAAGACGGGACACCGGCGGCCACCTTTAAGGATCAGGTTCCTCAGAGGATGAAGAATAAAAGAAGAAAAGAAGTGATGGTCCTTCAGCAGCAGATCTCTGCGGAAAAAGGACGATCCATGCAGGGTAAAGTCCTTGATGTCATCATAGAAGGGAAACTTCCCGAAGACAACATATGGATAGGAAGAAGCTATATGGATGCTCCGGGTGTGGACGGATATGTGTTTGTGACTTCCGAAGGAAATCATCTTTCGGGAGACATCATCAAAGTGAAGATCACGGGATCCAAAGCATATGACCTCATAGGAGAGGCGACAGATCACTACTCAAAGGGGGACGCTTCATGAAAATGAATCTGCCTAATCAACTGACATTATTAAGAATTTTGCTTATACCGTTTTTTGTGTTCTTTTATTATTTTGATAAGATCGCCTGGCACGGATATATAGCGCTTTTCATATATGTTGTGGCCTGCCTTACGGACATGGCCGACGGAAAGATAGCCAGAAGGTACAATATGGTCACCACCTTCGGAAAGTTTATGGACCCCCTGGCGGACAAGATCCTTGTGACCACAGCGCTTATTCTCTTTACCGCGTCCCGGAGGCTGGATGCTGTTGCACTCATCATTATCGTTGCGAGAGAATTCATTATCTCGGGATTCCGTCTTGTGGCTTCGGACAAGGGCATTGTTATCGCTGCCAGCATGTGGGGAAAGGTAAAGACCACCGTTCAGATGTTCATGGCCATTGCGCTTTTGCTCCACTTCGAGTATCAATGGTTCTACGTTATCGAGCAGATACTCATATGGGCATCCGTTGCGCTTACCATAATCTCACTTGCAGATTATATTTACAAAAATCGTGCCGTGCTTAAGGAAGAGCAGAGCACGGACAAAAGTACCCGATGATACGAAAGTGACAGGTTTCTGCCTTATTTTTGACATACAAACCGCCTACAATCAAGAATGGAGTTTTAGTTTGGGAGTGGAGGCGTTGTCGTTTTGAAAAAAGGGTTTATTCTTTCAATAGTCGGATTAATATTTGTAACGTTGCTGGCCGGATGCCTGACTTCGAGCCGTGAGAGGATGATCACCCCCACACCTGCGGAGCAGATCGATGTTCATTACACTCCCGCACCGGGAACCCCCACCGCAACCCCCGAAGATATCCCGCCTATCCCCAAAGACGACATCATCATTTACAGCCTTGACTCCGAAAATCTCCAAAAGATAGCCATACCTTTCAAGATAGAACCGGGCAGCATCACACTTTTTGAACTGGTCAAAAAGATAGTCAGCAGCCTTGAAGACGAATCCTTCTCGGTAAACATCAAGAACGCTTACTTTGAAAAATCCATGGCCATAGTGGATTTTGCTGAGGACGGAGCGCCGGGGATCAAATATCCGGATTACGAAGTGGCTGTTTTGGACTGTATAGCCCAAAGCATCATTGAGAACTATGAAAACTGTACAGCCGTAATCTTCAGGGTTAACGGTGAAGCTTACAGTTCCGGCAATCTTTCTTTCGGAGCGGATGAAGCCTATCTCATAAAGTGATATTAGTGAAACGGGAATCTTGCATTCCTGTTTCTTTTTTGTTATCATTACAGGTTAAGATAACATTTTGAAACTCAGCTCTATTTTTTTGAAAGGTTTATATGACAAAAGTTTTGATCGTTGGCGGAGGCGCAGCAGGTATGCTGGCAGGTATCATTGCAGCAAGGAACGGAGCCTCCGTGACCATATTTGAAAAAAATGAAAAACTTGGAAAAAAGCTCTTTATTACCGGCAAAGGAAGATGTAATGTCACCAATGCCTGCGAACGGCGTGAACTTTACGGGAACATTACATCCAACAGCCGCTTTCTGTTCAGTGCATTTGAGGCCTTTGACAACGCAGCCGTCATGGGTTTCTTTGAGGAACTTGGGCTGAAGCTTAAGATCGAGAGAGGAAAAAGGGTTTTTCCGGAATCCGACAGATCCTCGGATGTGATCAAGGCTCTCAAGGATGAAATCGGAAGATTGAACATCGACGTCAGATTGAACACCGCTGTGAGATCTTTTGAATTTAAGGACGGAAAAGTTACGGTCATCACCGAGACTTCCTCGGGAAAAACGGCAAAAGAAAACGGATCGTCACTCATAGTTGCTACCGGCGGTCTTTCCTATAAGACCACCGGATCCACCGGAGACGGATATGCCTTTGCAAAAAATGCGGGACACACGGTGACACCTCTTGTCCCTTCTCTGGTTGGCATTGAAACCAAAGAAGATTTCCCCGAGAGACTTCAGGGACTATCTCTTAAGAATGTCACACTATATCTTGAAAACGAAAAGGGTAAAAAGATCTATTCCGAATTGGGAGAGATGCTCTTTACCCATTACGGGATCAGCGGACCGCTGGCGTTGTCCGCAAGTTCTTTTGTAGCGGATGCCATAGCCAAAAAGAAAGAAACGGGAAAGATTTACATAGACCTGAAACCGGGTATGAGTCTTGAGGAACTCGACGCAAGACTTCTTAAGGATTTCTCGGGAGAAAAGAACAAGGCTTTCAGAAATTCTCTGGATGCCCTTCTTCCTCAGAGCATGATCCCCGTGATGGTGGAACTTTCGGGAATCGATCCGGACAAGAAAGTAAATTCCGTCACCAAAGAAGAGCGAAGAAGACTTGCAACACTTTTCAAACACTTAGATCTTACGGTCTCAGGACTCAGAGATTTTAATGAAGCCATCATCACCAAGGGCGGCGTCAATGTTAAAGAGATAGATCCGAAGACCATGGAGTCTAAACTTTGTCCGGGCCTTTATTTTGCGGGGGAAGTTTTGGATCTCGATGCGGTAACGGGAGGTTTCAACCTTCAGATCGCCTGGTCCACGGGATATGCCGCAGGGTTTGCTGCAGCAACAAAAGAACAATAATTTTTCAGGGGGAAGATCATGACCAGATCCATTGCCATCGACGGACCTGCAGGAGCAGGAAAAAGCACAATAGCAAAAGGAATTGCCAAGAAAAAAGGATTCATTTACGTTGACACCGGAGCAATGTACCGTGCTATGGGATTATATTACAAAGAGCGCGGGATTGCTGCGGATGATACGGAAAAGATCGAAGCGGCGCTTGAGGACATACACGTTACGATCTCTTACGAAAACGGAGAACAGATAGTTCTTCTTAACGGAGAGAATGTGAATTCAAAGATCAGGACCCCGGAGATCGGAAACATGGCTTCGGGAGTTTCCACAAACAAAGCTGTAAGGGAAAAGATGGTGAGTCTTCAGAAGGAGATCGCCAGGACCAGATCCGTTGTCATGGACGGAAGAGACATCGGAACCGTAGTTCTTCCCGATGCTCTTGTAAAGATATTCCTGACGGCTTCCGTTGATGTAAGAACGGAAAGAAGGTACGAAGAGCTGAAAGCAAAAGGAATGGAATGCGACAAGGCTAAACTCAGGGAAGAGATCATTGAAAGAGATTACAGAGACACCCACAGAGAAAATTCGCCCTTAAAAAAAGCGGATGATGCGGTTGAAGTGGACACTACGGAATTAAATGCGGAGCAGGTCATTGAAAAGATACTGGACATAGCAGGGAGCAAGGGACTGTAAATGAAGGTTGACGTGGCAAAAACAGCCGGTTTCTGCTTCGGAGTCAAACGTGCGGTAGAAACCGTTGACAGTGAGATAGAAGCCGGGGGAAAAGTTTACACTTACGGACCCATAATCCACAACGAAGAAGTGATCGGTGAATTTGCGCAAAAAGGTGTGGAGATCGTCAATTCTCCGGAAGAAGCGTCCGAAAAGGAAAAAGGCTCTTTGATCATACGTTCTCACGGGATCTCGAAACAGGAAGAGGAAGAATTAAAAAGATCCGGACACAGGATAGTGGATGCAACCTGTCCTTTTGTAAAAAAAATTCACAAAATTGTTTCCGAAGAATCCAAAAAAGGCAGATCCATAATCGTAACGGGAGATGCCGAACATCCTGAAGTTAAAGCAATTGCGGGGTGGTCGGAGACCGAAGTTTCAATCATTGGTGATGTGAATGAAGCTTTAAATTTCAAATGTGACCCAAACAAAGAATATGTCGTGGTTTCACAAACTACATTTAACACCAAGAAATTTAAAGAAATAGTTGAAATTTTAGAAAAGAACGTATATTATATAAATGTTATGAACACAATTTGTTGTGCCACCGAGGAGCGTCAGAAGGAAGCATGTGAAATGGCCAAGTCACATGATGCCATGATCGTTATAGGCGGCGCAAGCAGTTCCAACACACGTAAACTGTTTGACATATGCAAACAGGAGTGCGCTAGTACTTACTTTATACAGAAACTTATTGACCTGGATTTAAAGCAATTTAAATCTTTCTGCTGCGTAGGTATTACTGCCGGGGCATCGACCCCAAACAAAATCATCAAGGAGGTTCTTACTGTTATGGACGAGAATTTTGCACAATTAATGGAGGAGTCTTTTAAGACAGTACATACCGG
>JAILRC010000027.1 GCA_024698485.1 Lachnospiraceae bacterium
TCCATATTGACCCAACGGCAACCAAGCTTAAGGGTATCAACATGGGGAGTCATTCTGTACTGTTCTTCTTTGTATGCATAGTTCGCGACATTAACAAGGAGTTCCTCTACTGCCAGGTCGACGTGCGTGCCAAAATCGTCATAATGAGGTCCCAAATTCTTTTTAAGAAAAGCCATCGCTTCAGGAATACTTTCCAAAGTAGCAGGCAGAATTATTTCAGACATGCCACTCTCCTCACTGAGCAAAGGCCGCTAGAGCCGCCTCTTTATTCTCATACACTGAAAGCATGCGATCAAAACCCGAAATATGAAAAACTTCGGCTACCATAGGTTGCAGATTACAGAAACCGAGGCGCCCGCTCTTACCCTTAATTATCTTTGCAAAGGAAAGAAGACTGCGCAGACCAGCGGAGCTTATGTACACAAGGTCCTTTAAGTCGACGAGGATAGATGAGTGTTCCTCAAGCGCTGATTTAGCCGCAGTATCAAAAGATTCTGTTGTCGTTGCATCCATGCGTCCGGACAAAGCTAATATGAAGCAAGATTCTTCGGAAATCGTCGTAATATTCATCAAAACATTTCAGCGTAGATACCCCGATGAATTGCGGGTGGAAACGCTGCCTCCATTATCGTTCCTATTGACAAACAGAGCAAAAATACTCCTAAGCTGCGCCGTGCAGACTGCACTATTTCTATAAAGTTATCCTCCGGCCAAGAAAATGACAATGCGAAGTATGATATTGCCTCACAGGGAGATGAAAGAACATATTTCTGTCCGCAAAATACTTTAAATCCGAGTATCGCGCGAAAAACACCGCGTAACGAACTCTCACCAGCAAAATGCCAGCCACCGCTCTAACGATAGCTTAAAAGAAGTCCCTGACTAATTTTCAACCAGCCATCAATTGTAACAAAAAGCAGAAGTTTGAACGGCAAAGAAATAGTCATAGGAGAAACCATCATCATGCCCATAGCAAGAAGGATATTCGAGATAATCAGATCAATCACCACGAACGGAAGATAGAGCAAAAACCCCATCTGAAAGGCATGCGTAAGTTCCGTTATGGTAAAAGCCGGCACCAGAATCATCAGATTGTCCTGAGAGATCCGATTTTTCATGTGCTTAGGCCAGATTCTCTGGGCTGTTCCCATAAAGGCTTTCAGTATCACGGGAGAGGTGTTTCTGGAAAGAAACCGTCTAATCGGCGGAGAGCAGTTATTCACAACATTCAAGATCTCTTCAATCTGTGCAGACGAAATACGTTGCTGTTTCAAAATGTCAATCGTTTCATAGGCTGTCGGTGCCATAATAAAAATAGTCATAATGATGGCAAGCCCGTTCAATACCATTACAGGCGGAACCTGCTGCACGCCAAGGGCATTGCGCACAATACTCGTCACCACAACAATTTTCACATATGAGGTCACAAGCATCAGCACAAACGGCGCAAGCCCGAGAAGTGATAAGCCTACCATCAAATAGAGTGGATTCACGCTGCCAAAATTCATCAAATCTTCAGCGTGGATACCCCGTCACCCGGACGGGAAGGAAACGCTGCCTCCGCTGTTATTCCTGTGATTATAATCCAAACAATCATACGTCCCGCAAAAATCACTTTCTCACGACGTATGACGCTCTGAAAACGACAAAAGAAAACTCTCGATACAGTGAATGACACGACAGCTTCACAACTACTGAGCCGACAGTGCCAACATTAACGAAGCTTTTCAGTAAGCTCCTGTGAAAACAGCCGCGAACCTGTAGTAATTCCAACGCCCTGCCAGTGCTGTTCCCCGTAGAAACACCCCGCCATGGGAGTTTTCATTAATCGGCGGTACAACAGATGCTTGGAATACGCCTACTGTGCAGTACCTTAAACTCCGCATTCATAGCAGGGTTACGAGGTAAAATATTTTTTTGAAAGACGCCTAATATGTCGGATATGCGGAGGAGAAGCGCCCTTTATGCAGTTTATCTTTACTCTATGAGCTCTATGAAAGCTGACCGCTTCAAAAGGAATGAGACAATTGCTGATATTTTTAT
>JAILRC010000079.1 GCA_024698485.1 Lachnospiraceae bacterium
ATCCGTAAGACCGATGAACCCGAGTTGGAACTCACGGTTCAGGTGTTAAACGTAAACTACGGTCACAACAAAGAACTGATGGAAAAATGCATTCCTTTAAGAGATTATGCGATCCTTAACGAGAGGGTAAGAAACAATCTAGGCAAAGGAATGTCCATAGAAGATGCGGCCACCGAAGCTGTAGACAGTTGCATAGCCGATCATGTAATGGAGGATTTCCTCCTCAGAGAAAGGACAGGTGTAATTATGTTACATGTACTTGATTTCAACGAAAAACTACATAACCAGAGCCTAAAAGAAGAAGGATATGAAGAGGGATTAGAAAAGGGATATGCAAACGGTCATGAAGATGGCCGGTCTGAAGTTATACTTTCCATGCTCAACATCGGAAGAACCCCTGAAGAGATCTCCGACTTTTGCAACATTCCCATTGAGCAAATCACAAAGGTACAGGCTTCGCAGAGAGTTTGATCATATTGCCATTAAAAAACACGGTAAGTCTTACCGTGTTATTATTTTATAAAAAATCCGTGCCTGTCAATGACCGCACGGAGTGTACAAATTCCCAAGTTTCCTTTCTCTATATATTCTCCCCGTAGTTTCCTGTCTGCTCCAGCAGGTCGGCGAGAGTAATGCTTCCTAGGTAGTTATTTATGATATTGTTCAGGCCTTCCCAGATAGGCAGGGTCTGACAGGATTTGGCGCGAACGCAGTTGTTGATCTCCCCTTCCAGGCAGGAAACAGGGGCGAGCCCACCTTCCGTGAGCCGAAGGATCTCCAGTACCGTGTACTCCGAAGGGTCTCTGAAGAGCTTGTAGCCGCCGTTCTTTCCACGTTTTCCGTCCAAAAGGCCTTCCTTGGACAAAAGCACGATGATACTTTCAAGATATTTCATGGATATGCCCTGGTGCTCCGCGATGCCTGCCAGCGGAACGTAGTCCCCGGATTTATCGGAAGCGATGTCAAGCATGACCCTTAAGGCATATCTTCCCTTTGTTGATATGAGCATATAAAACCTCCCAAGCCACGGGCTGTTCTCTCGCGGCTTAATAATCGCATTTCAAATTCCTGTAACTTTGGTAGGTTTATTTAATCACACTTTTTTAAATTTGTAAAGCCTTTGCTTCACCTTAGTTTTCCAAACCTGTCTCCCATCTTTTTCACCGTAAAGGTTGCAAGCCACCCGGTAAAGGCTCCCGTAATCATCCCCGAAACCACTAAGACGGGAAGGTAACTGAACAGTTCAGGAGTCTGTGTTATCAAAACCGCCACCATGATCTGCCCCAGGTTGTGACTGATGGCTCCCAAAACACCGCAGACCCAGATCTGGCTTTTGGTAACGATCCTTTTTAAAAGCAGGGTCACCACGTAGCACAGAAGTCCCCCCGCCATACTGTAGATCATAGCCATGATACGTCCCGAAAACATACTGCCCATGATGATCCTAAGGATCAGAACGATTAGTCCGTCTATGGGGCCGATCTCAAAGATCACGATCAGGGTGATGACGTTTGCCAGTCCAAGTTTGACTCCCGGAATGGGTACGATCTCAGGGATCTGCAGTTCCACGATGAATATGATAAGGGCAAGGGCCGTAAGGATCCCGTCCAGGGTTATTCTTTTTGCATTCAGTCCGTTCTTCATCTTTTCACTTTGAAACCGCATCGGGCACATCATCCCCGGCTTTCATTTCCTTTTCGATCTTTATCACCAGCCTGTGGGGAAGACAGCATATGGGTGCGGCAGAATCCGAAATGCGTCCGGAATGTATGCAGACCTTGTCGGGGCAATCCGCATCCACAACGCTTATGTACCCTTTTTCAACTCTTATAACATTCATGCCTCTGTCGGAACTCACGGTAAATTCATAGCTTTCCGTAACCGCGGAAAGGTCCACGGAATGCACGCATTTTCCGTCAAGATAGACATTGGCCACATTCCCTCCCGTGGGTTTCAAAAAGATCCACAGGCTTAATCCCGCACACAGCGCCAGAAGGCTTCCGAAGATAATGATCCAGGTTTTAGTTTTGATCATGTCGGAGCACCTCCGGTTTCACATTTTTGTATCTTCCCAGGGGCGTAAAACTGCCCTCTGTTCCTTCAGTAACAAAGATCCTGTCGTCCGATGTAATGAACACCGCTTCAAAATCGTTGCTCTCTCTCCAAAACTCAAAAGCCTTCTCAGGTCCCATGGCAAAAAGGGACGTAGAAAGACCGTCACAGAGCACACCTTCCTCCCCTATCACCGTCACGGAAACAAAACCGCTTTCCGCAGGACAGCCGGTGGAAGTGTCTATGATATGATGGTAAGTGTGGCCATTTTCCTCAAAGAAGCGTTCATATGCGCCGGAAGTGATCACTGCTTTCCCTTCCATTGCCACAACTCCCGCATATCCTTCCCCGCCACCGGGATCCGCGATCGCCACCTTCCAAAGGCTTCCGTCGGGTTTGGTTCCCAGAGCCTGAACATTTCCTCCAAGATTTATGAGGGCAGAGGTAATGCCGCAATCCCTGAAGAGTTCCATGAGCCTGTCTCCGGTGTATCCCTTGGCCACGCTGCCAAGGTCCGCCATCACTCCCTCGGGGATGGTAACAAGACCCTCATCACCCAAAGTGATCTGCCTGTAATCCACCTTTTTAAGAAGTTCTCCGATCTCATCCTCGCCCGGCACCCGGTACTCTCCCGTGGTAAAGCCCCAGGCCCGCACTATGGGATAGACCGTAAGATCCAGCACTCCTCCCGTTCTTTCGCAGATCTCTTTTCCTTTATTTAAAAGCTCATAACTATCTTCCGAAACCGAGGCAGAACCCTCGGAATTCAATCTGTAAATGTCGCTCTCCTCCAAAGTCACGGAGAATTTTTCTTCAAGATCCTTAATAAGGTTTTCCGCCTTTTTGAGGCTTACTTCGTCTCCATAGACCGTGATCTCCATCACCGTATCCATTGCAAAAACAACGGAGGAATACTTTTCGATCTTCTCTTTCTCAGATCTGCCGCACCCTCCCGGCAAAAAGCAGCAAAAAACAAGGAGGATTGCCTGTACAATTAAGAATGTTGATCTTATCTTTTTCATTGCAATTCTCCTTGTAAAAATGTCTTCTATCTGTTTTACCCACCGTAAAAAGCATTATGATGCATCTTTCGGCAGACGATCCTGCCAGAAGGGATTATACCACGATTTAAAGGTTTTGAACATTTTATTCCACATTTTTAAGCGCAACGTCCAAAGGGATGTGTCTGATCCTTATCAGGTCCAGGAGCGACACAAATGCATATCCGATCAAAAGATACACAACCGACAGCACCATTGAGCTCCGCGTCATATAAAATGCAAAATAGCCGTCCATCTGAAGCATAAAGATGTGGAATATCCATACCATGAGGATGTAGCCCGCAACAAAGCCCACAGCGGCAGACAATACCACCATTACCGCCGTGGGAACGATGTAAAGGGATCCTATCTCTCCGTTTCCGAAGCCCAGGATCTTCACCATGGATATTGCCTGTTCATTTCTTTCGATGATGATCTTCGCCAGAAGATAGATGAGTGCAGCTGTCAGCACAATGAGTGCATACCTGAAAACGCCGATGATGCCTCCCATGGAATGGTTCAGCTGATTTGTAACCTTCAAAATATCGTCCTTTGTGATCACAGTGGCGATATACCTCTTATCTATGTCCGTGATCTCATTTCTCGAAAAATATCCTGAAAACTCTCCCTCTTCCTTTTCGAAAGTGCGGTTAAAGTTCTCCATATCCGTAAACACCGCGATACCGCCTTCATATTCCACCCGACCCGCTATTCTGAAAGTGTAACTCTTGTTTTCATATTCCGCATTCAGTGTGATCGTGTCCCCGTCCTTCAGGCCGAACTTCTTAGCAAAGGCACTTGAGACATATGCTCCGTCCTTCTTTTCACCCAGAGTCACATATGCGCTGTTTTCGGATATGCCGTACACAGTCACGCTCTCAGTTCCGCCGCTTCCCATACCTGAACGGAAAGAGCTCTCCTTTTTGGGATAAACGAGTTCCTTCGCTCCAAAGGCTTCCGCCGTCTTTTCCGAAGTTTTTATGTCCCGGTCTTCATCATCCTTATTTCCCATGAGAATGTATTGATACTCGGCAAACATCATATTCGGTGCTTCCTTTGCATAGTGATCCAGCGAGTCCGGGAGACCGAAAGCGAAGCACATCATAAGTTCGATGAATATGACTCCAAAGACCAGAATGGCGTAATTAGGCATATTCTGAAAGAGTATCCTGAGCCTGAACCGTCTAAAGAATGACCACTTGGGCAATCTTCTTGCTTTCGTCCTTTTGCTCTTTGTAAGGTCGTGTCTCAGGAACCGCAAAGGGCTGAGTTGCAGTTTTCTTACTATTACCAAAAGATTTATGCAGAACATGAGCACCAGAGGGATCACCGTGGTCTTTATGAGGGCAGTGTCGCTCCAGACGGGGTGACAGGTAGGAAGACTGTAACTTTCATAATACAGATCCACCGCAACATCCTTGAACACAGTGTAACCCAGTACATTACCTATCACGGCTCCCAGGATCGTAACCACCACAGGCATGGACATATAATGGATCACCATCTCTCTCTTACTGTATCCCGAAGCCCTTAAAGTACCGATGACGGAAGCTTCCCGATCAATGGTGTTACTGATGGTGACTGCAAAGATGAAGGCTATGACACCGATCAAAATGTAGCAGAGTATGGCTGCTCCGGCGGAATCCCCTTCAATGTCGGAAACCGCAAAGTTTGAAGCCTGGCGCAGATACTCAGGCAGGAAATCCCGGATCTCATTCTCATGAATAAGACTCTGTATTATCAATGTCTTCAAAAAGTTCTCTGCGTGATCCGCCTGCTCCGGCTTGTTTTCGGGGGCAGTAACGTATTTGAAGGCATAGTTGTAATGAACCCTGGCAGTGAGCTTTTCAAATGCCTCCGGGGTGACCATCGCAACATCAAAGCCAAAAGCGTCAAACATCAGATCCGTGTTGGATTCATGAAGGGTGAGATAGTTTACGTAAGACAGCAGCCCCACCACTTCAAACCGTTTGCCTCCGACCGTTACGGTGTCTCCGAGTTCTATGCCCACGTTGCTTGCGTGCATCCTGTCCACGGCGATCTCCGAGTCGTTCTGCGGTGCTCTTCCTTTGTTGAAGGAAGCTTTGTCGATCTCAGAATCGCTTTTGAAGATCCTGACTTTGGCATCAGCAATTCCGTCATTGTCAAAGTCTTCCGTCTCATTTCTGTAGAAGTTTTCGTATATGAACGCAGGGATCACTTTTATCTCGTCTTTAAGGCCATATTTTGAGGCATTTTTATCCCACTCCTCGTCGACTTTTTTCACCACTGCCTCGTGGGCTTCTTTATATGCTTTCTCTTCTGCCTCTTTAAACTCTTCCGATTTTCTTGTCTCTGCGAGTGCGGTTTCAAGATTCTCTTTCAGTGCCTTTTGAACCTGCTCACCGATCGCCTTCTCGTCGATCATACCGAAGGCGGCGCACTGTTCCCTGACCTTAGTTTCAATGGCGGCGGTCACATTTTCCTTGAGCTTTTCATCCAGGGCTTCCGCAACCTTCCTGTCAGCCTCTTCGTAGCCTTTAGTCAGAAAGTACTCCCTTACATCGGCCTTTTTACCTGTTTCGATGTCTTTCAGCATTTCATCCGGGGCGATCTCCGCCAGTTCAAAGCTTCCGTCTTCCAGGTTCAGTTCATCCCTTCCGCCGTAGACCGCTGCCAACATGCTGTCATGTCCCACATACATTCCCGATATGACACCGATCATGACCACCATGAAAACGATGATCACAAGATACTTGTGCCATTCGGTCTTTATCTCTCTGGGAATGCGTCTGATAAGAGGATTTTTTACTCTCTTCATATCATCCCCTCCTACCATTCAAGGTCCGCTGCCGGGATCTTCTTTTCGTTCAGGTCGTTGTGTCGTACCACGCCATCTCTCAGTTTTATGACGTGATCCGCCATATATTTGATGGCTTCGTTGTGGGTCACCATGATGACGGTGCTTCCGAACTTCTTGTTGCAGTCCTCGATAAGTGCCAGGATCTCCTTGGAAGTCTTGTAATCAAGGGCTCCCGTAGGCTCGTCGCACATGAGTATGTCAGGATTTTTAACAACCGCTCTTCCGATGGACACTCTCTGCTGCTGTCCTCCGGAAAGCTGGTTGGGATATTTGTATTTGTGATCCTGAAGTCCCAATGTCGTAAGGACTTCTTCCACATCCAAGGGCTTGTCGGACAAATAAGCACCCACTTCGATGTTTTCTTTGACGTTAAGATTGGGGATGAGATTATACATCTGGAAAACATAGCCCAGATGCTTGCGTCTGTAGATCGTGAGTTCCCTCTCGTTCATTTCCTCCAGTTTGTCACCGTTGATACATACATAGCCTTCATCCGGAGTGTCTATGCCTCCGATGATGTTAAGAAGTGTGGATTTGCCCGAACCGGAAGGTCCCAAGAGGACACAGAATTCACCCTTTTTCACCGTAAAGTTCATGCCTCGAAGCACTTCCTGCCTGGCTTCGCCCGTACCAAAACTTTTTTTCAGGTCCTTGATCTCAAGAAACTCTTCTTTCATAACTATTCTGCCTTTCTTCCCCTGATCTTTGTTTTCGGTTTTTCCCTTATTTTTCTGCCTTATCAAGAGCATTCTTCACTGCATCTATGATGCCGCCGGAGGAAAAAGTCGCTCCGCTCACCGTGTCCACGTCAAAGCTGTTGGCTTCAAGGATCTTGGGTATCACTTCAAGAGCATCCGTGAAATAGGGCTCGTCCTCTTCCTGCTCCAGGATCTCAATGTTTGTTATAATGTCATCCTTTACAGTGACCGCTACAGTGATATCCCCGGAATTTCCGAAAGCTGTGCCTGTATAAGTCCCGTCTTCATAACCCGCTTTTTCCTCATTCTCCCGTATCTGATCGACAGTGTCTGCCGTTTCTTCCGTCATGGTATCATTGATGTCCCAACTATCATCCCTTGCCGTCACAGCATCCACCACTGAAGCCTTCGCTGTCTCTTTTATAGAAGGCGCAAATTCCTCTTTTCCGAAAAGAGCCACCGTCAGGATCATTATGCCTGTGGCGCAGAGAGCTACTGCTTTAAGCTGGTTCATGCCCAGTTTCGACTGATCCTTCTTCTTTACCGCCACAGCTTTGAGGATCCTGCAGATCCCATATGTCAAGAAGACATATGTATAGATCACCGCGTTCAGGCGATAGTTTTCCCTTCCCAGCAGGACATTCCTGTAGGTGAAGAAAAGTATGTGCCCGAGAATGAGGCCGTAGAAAACATAGGCTGTTCTCTGCAAGGCTTTCCATTTTCGCGGGTTCATCTTCCTTCTCACGGCTTTGAAAGAAGTCACAAAGAGAGGGAGCATAATGAGAAGAAGCAGCAGCGAGCATATGCTTGCCACAAGTACTGTTCCTTTGAGCTTCCCCGGGTTTGTGAACAATGACAGGATGTAGGTCCTGAAGGTCACCGCATGGGCAAAGACAAGGATGCAGGCCAGGATGGAAAGCTGACCTCTCACAGGCATAATGCATTTCAGCAGTTTGTGTCCGTTGGGAAGTGCTCCTCCCCACATGACCATCACAAAGATCGCACCGGAAAGCGCTCCCTTTGTAAGGACAGGCATGACCCATTCCGCCATAAACCCTTTTGCCCTGATCCCCGCAAAATCCAAACCTATCACCCCAAGAGTCAGGGCCGCTGCTCCCAGATAATAAGGAACCGGGTGCTTTCTGAGCCTTTCCCCCGCAAAAAGTACGAATAAAGCCGCTATTATAAGAGAAATAAGAAATATCATATCAAGTCTTCCTTAAAAAGCGTCGGGAGGGTACTTCCCCCCTCCCGAACGCACTTAATGTCACTCTACTGTGACTGTAATGTCTGCAAAGTTGTCAGATGAAATGGATGCGCTGAAGCTGCCGCCTTCCGAAAGATCTATGGCAGAAAGATCTGCGGTGTAGGTAGCCGTTCCGCTTACAAGATCCGCGGTAAGCACCACTGTCCTCTTTGCCTGCCTGCCCGAGCCCACGGTGTAGGTCACTGTAAGGACGGGCTTCTGCATATTCTTAAAATTGCTGTCGGAAAGGGTGAATGTTGCATCACTGCGCTTTGCGGTGATGGCTGCTCCTTTGTACTGAGGCTTCACATAAACGCCCTCGATGTCATATTCATAAGTTGCATCGGGCATGATGTAGAACACCTTTGTAATGGTCTTTCCTTCAAGCTTCGCAAGTTCCGTAAGGTTGTCCCATCCGCTGATACGTGTGTTGCGGGTGCTGTCCTTCGAAATGTTGAAGGAGAACTCATAGGGCTGTACCCATATGCTCTGGAGAGCTTCGAGGCCCACCTTCAGTCCGTCGGAAGTTTCCACGATGATACCGCAGATGGCTGAGTTGATGTCGAAGTCGTCCTCACGGCCGTTACGGAGATGTGTCTCGGAAGTGTCATAGAGGCATACAAGATAGTCGCCCCAGTTGCTGGAAGTTGAAAGTGATGTGGTGGCATCCTTTACAACCGCTGCTGTGTGGAAGGTCGTTTCAGAATAGGAAGCCTTGTCTCCGCTAATGCTTACCGTCTTGAACTGGGCGGGAGCTTCCTTTCCGTTAAGTACGAAACTGGGGTTGATCTTGGCATATGCATCTGCCTGATCCTCAGGCACCGCAACATTAACGTTCTTTACGCCCAGGATGTGATAGCCTGCGGCATTTGTCTCAGCATCCACAAAGTCCGTATACATGTTGGACATTATGGCGTTCTTTTTATTTGTAGCCGATGTTACCGCGTCAAAGCCCTCTGTGGAAGTAACGTCGCCGGAGTAATACTCGGCATATGTGAGTGAGGCCGTTCCGTATACGTAGGTCACGGGTGTGGGAGTGGGTGTTGAAACAGTCTGGGGTGCGGACTCGCTGCTTTCAGAAGATGCTGCAACAGGTGTTTTAGTGTTCGTTGCAGCCACAGGATCCTCCGCCGATTTACCGCAGCCCGCAAGTACTGTAGCGCAGGTTAAAGCCGCTGCGATAGAGAGTGTGATTAGTTTTTTCATATAAAATCCTTTCTGGTTAGCCATTGCTAATTAGCAGGCGCTAACTGAGGCATGATTCTAAACCAAAGTTTATACTTTGTCAATATTTATTAAAAAAATGATCACCCGCGGAGATTTTCATTACTGTTCACACGGATTTTCTCCCATGGGTGACCGCTTATCTTTCATATCTTGAACAGATTACCAGTAAAATGCCCTTCTTCACCGATATCCTTGCCTCTTCATCCTCCCACTCGTTGCTTACGCCGATGGGAAATGAATTTGTAACGACTGCATCTTTAAGAGGATACTTCGTTCCCGTGATGCTGACGCCCTCGGACCTGTCGGAAATGCTGAAGACAGAAAGGGAAAAACCGGGCTTTTTCTTAAGGACAATTTCCCCGTCCTTAATGATCCGCATCTCTTCGTCCCGTCCGTATATGCCTGCCTTAAGGCCGTGTTCCGCAGCATAGACGCAGCTCTGGATGTTGGCATAGGCGTGGTCCGCCCTTCCGCCAAGGGCGCAGCAGAGCACCACCTCGGATGCACCGTTCTCCACCGCATATTTGACCGCTGCCATGGTGTCCGTGTCATCCTTCTCGCAAGGATACTTCTTAACGGGTATGCCTTCGTCCACAGCCCCGTCAAAGGAATCAAAGTCCGCTATCACCAGATCCGGACGCACATTTTCTTTTACGGCATATGCATAGCCCCTGTCGCAGGCTATGACGAAATCTTCATTTTGAATCTCAGGAAGGGCGTCAAACTCCCCTCCCGAAATGATCACACATCTTTTCATATCATTCAAATCTCATTTTCACTTTGATGTTATCGTCGGCAGAGATCTCTGCCATAGCTCCCGTAACAAAAGGGATCGCAGGAGGAAGATGCCCCAGATCCGCATCCATGATGACGGGGACGTTGTATTTTTCAATGACTCCCAGCACCGCATCATACATGTTCATCCCAAACATCTCTTCTCCGAAATGAAAAGGCCTTCCGATGACAAAGCCTTTGACATATTTAAACCAACCTGCTTCATCCATCTGCCAGAATGCACGTCTTAAAGAAATAGGGTTGAGATCGCAGCTTTCCAGAAACCATATGAAACCGTCTTCTCTGTACTTTTCAAGGAAGTCTGCAGTCTTGTCGAATCGTGTGCCCAAGAGCGTCACCAGACAATCGATGCAGCCTCCCAAAAGTCGTCCCGTAAAGGGAACGTTCCTCTTAAAACCGCCTCCGAAGACCAGTTTCTTTTCCCCGTTCAGGTTCAGATCGGCGCAAGGGTCTGTCTCTCCTTCCTTTTCGGAAAGTTCGAAGGAGGGGAAGCCGGTAAATGTGATGCCGTTTCCTTCAAATCCCTCCCCCGTAAGAAGGCTTTCTGCCTGCTTTAGGCTCTCATGGAGTGTATGCATTGCAAAGCCCGAAATGCAGGGTCCGTATATGCTGGCTGTGTCACAGAGAGTGGTGAGGAGGTAGGTAAAGTTCGTATTGTCGGAGTAGCCCATGAACCACTTGGGATCCGCCTTTCTGATGCTGTCCCAGTCCACAAAGGACAGGTCTTCGCACATAGTCTCTCCGCCTCCGCAGGAGATCAGTACATCCACATCTTTTCTCCTGTAAAAATCCATAAACTCATCGGCGCACTTTTCGGGAGTGTTGCTCTTTCCAATGCCCTTGTCCTCGTGGGCGTTGGGTCCTTCCTTTATTTTGTAGCCCTTGCTCTCAAAGAGTTTTTCCGCGAAGTCGGTTCTTGAGATGTAGGGTTCGGTGGAAGCCCCGAAGGAAGGGGCGATGAGGCCTATGGTACCCTTTGGGGGTAAAAACTTGGGATAGCGCATATGTGAGCTCCTTTTTGTAAACAATCGTGAACTTATTAAGAAGAGCCACGATCAAGTCATGGCTCTGTAAATGTTATCTGTTGTAGGATTCGGCATCGTAATCGAAGGCTTTTATGCGGTCATATTCCTCCTCGCTGATGGCAAGGACCGTACCGTGTTTAAAGCCGTAGGGATAGGAAAAATCAGCATCCGCTCTTTTGAACACGGCTGTGGAGATGTCGCTGCTCCTGAAGGGCACATAGCCCTGTCCCTTCCCCTTTGCTCCGAAGAAATCCAGGAAAAGGTTGTAGCCTCCGTTTTCAAGCCTGCAGGCTGTGGGAGCTTCGTAAGCGGAAGGACCGCCGTTGAGGCCGTTCATTTCCTCGTCAAACTCATATCGACGCCTGAAAGGCCCCGTGATGCAGTCGGATTCCAGCATGATCACGGCGCAGGGTTCTTTGTCGCTCTTTACCCACAGGTAGAACTTGCCCTTCTCTTCCACCATGCAGGAATCGATAACTCCGCTGTCTTCCTTTGCATACAATACTTCGGGCTTTGTGAAATGCTCAAAGTCCTTTGTTTTTGTGTAATAAATGGCCATGCGCATATCCTTGTCGATCTGTGGAGATGACCAGTGAAGGATGAACTCTCCCGTCTTTTTGTCCTGGATCACATCAGGTGCCCAACAGCATCCCGAGCCGGGTTCACGCACCGGAAGGGCTTTTTCCTCGGACCAGTGGAGAAGGTCTTCCGATTCCCACATCATGAGACAGTTACTGCCTTCACGCTGCACCTTGCGCCAGCTGTTGTTGTACACGTTCCTCATCATATAAGAAAGACTGAGATCCGTGGCTATGATATAGAACTTTCCGTTGTCGGCTCTTGCTATGGTGGCGTCACGGACGCCCTTTTCGTTCAGCATGGCCCAGAGTACGGGCTGCCCGTCATTTATGGCTTCCCATGTAAACCCGTCCTTGCTTACGGCAAAGTAGATCTGCTCTCCGTCAGGGGTTCTTTTTTCTTTAAAATGTACGAATAAAAAGTGCTGCATAGATCCTCCCAAAAGCATTATATCTTATTTTGACATCCAACCCTGCCATTTGTCAAGGATTGCAAACAATTCGTGTTCTCTTTCTTCGATCATGGAAATGTTGGTTCCGAATTCCATCACATCCGAAGAACTAAGGTTCTGCTCCCATGTGGGAAGTCCTTCGCCGTTGGGATCTCCCGTCTTTGCAAAATTCAGGAAGTAGCTCTTCATGATCTTGCTCAGGTTCCTGTCGGTTTCGTCATAAAGGTTCGAATCCCCGGGAATGTTACCGTAGAGGTAGACTTCCTCTCCGCTGTGCCAAGGCCCCAGACGGCCGTTTTCCTTCGTGAAATAGTACTGGTAAACGGGGATATGGTTTCTCACCGCCATACGGTTCAGACAATAGTGAGGATAGTCGAAAAACACCGCGCCCCAGATCTCTCTCCAGTTGTCTTTTGCTTCTTCGTCTGTGACGGCAGGGTAGAGTTTAAGGACCTCCTCGGCATATTTTCCGAAGTACCCCTTCACCATACCTTCGTAGTTCTTGAGTTTTGCATGTCCGAATATAAGGAACGCATCCGATTCCCTGCGGTTGTACCCGTGAAGGATCTCCGCCTCGTTCATCTCCCCTGCCAGATAGCTCTCGTAGGGTGTTTTTATAAGGGCATATCCGTCCACGGTGATATGATGTTCGCTGTCCGCAGCCGAAACTATGTCTTCAGCTTTAATTTCCCTCATTTCGGAAACGTTTGAACATCCGTACTTTTTCTTTAATGCCGCTCCACTCTTCAAGGCATCCTTTAAGGAACGGAAAGAATGAGTGGGATTTACGGGTACTACCGTTGAGCTTTCAAGCACCGCACGTTTGAACAGTCCTTTTGCCAAAGGCGAAACACACAGTGCACTGACGGAAGCCGAACCTGCCGATTCACCCGCCAGAGTCACATTTGAGGGGTCCCCTCCGAAAGCCGCTATGTTTTCCTGTACCCATCTGAGCGCTTCGATCTGATCCAAAAGGCCGTAGTTTCCCGTGGTTCCCACAGGTGACTCATTTATAAGTTCTTCATCGGCATAGAATCCGAAAACGCCCAGTCTATAACCCATGTTGACAACGATGACGCCTTCCCTTGCCAGGCCTTCCCCACTGTAATCGGCATACCAAGGCTGGCCTGTCTGAAGGGAACCGCCGTGGACATAGACTATGACAGGAAGATCTTCCTGCATTCCCGCAGGTTTCCATATGTTGAGATACAGGCTGTCCTCACTTACGGGAGGAGTAAAATTGTCCTTTAAAGAGATCTTGTAATCATGGAAACCTATGATCTGTGCCAGGGAATTGTAAATAGGAAGATGGGTGGGCTGCATGCTCATGGGTGCAAACTCGTCCGCTTCCAGCACTCCTTTCCAGTCTTCCGCAGGCTCGGGGGCTTTCCAGCGCAGTTCTCCCACAGGTGACTTGGCATAGGGTATACCCGCATATATCTCGATAATGCCGTCTTCGCTCAGAACACCCCGGAGCTGACCGTTCTTAACGGTAACTATATCAGTCTTTACGGGGTTTTTGTGGTCCACTGCTTTGATAGCCCTGACAGGAGGCCATGTAAAAAACAGCGTCATGGCAAAAAGCACCAGCCAGGACCCCCAGAACATCGCCTTGAAGGGCCATCTCATCCTGCTGATCCGCTTAAGATAGACCATAAAAGCACTGCCGCTCACAATGATAATGGTGATAAAACCAACAAGGGTGTTTTTGTTGAGTTCAAGAACCGCAAGCATCAGTATGAACACAAGGGCAAAAGCGATCTGAAACCCTATGGACAGGGATCTTTTCTCGTTTTTCATAGAAATTACCTCTCATTCATGCATATTTTTTGCCGTTCACCCGCTCACACCCCATACAATGTGGTTGTGAGCTTTACTGCTACGCAGGATGCATAAGATGCTAAAACTCTTTGAAAGCAAGCTTTCAGAGTTGTAGCATCTTATGCATCTGTGAATGGCAAAGACAGATTTCTTCTTTACCAAGATACACTATCCATGTGTTCATATACAAATTATATTACTATAAACAATTAATGTCCCGTCAGGGACAGCTCCCTGCGGGACATTTTTCCGTCATCTGTTTTCGGTTCCGTACACTTCGATCTGTGTGAGAGCAGGGAATGGCGAAGGATCGTCAGCCTTTACGAGACCGTCAAGGCTGACAGATGTGATACCTTTACGGACTATTTTGAACACATGAGGTTCTCCTATCCTCTTTTCCATCCTAACGGTCTCGGTGCTCCCGTCCGAGAAAGTGAAAGTTCCGGCGATCCACCAGTTGTCATGAGGGAAATCGGCTCTGGTGTATAGTCTGATCTCGTCGATATCAACTTTGCGTCCGAAATCGACGGTGATCTTTGCATCATCCTGTCTGTTGATTCCCCAGGACTCATAAGGCCATTCGCCGTGGGACTTGACCGCTATGATGCCGTCGGTGGCGTTTTTTGCTTCAAACACCGACTCTCCTCTGGTTTCAACATTGGCATATGCATGGGGATAAACTCCGAAATCCTCGTGTCTGTCAAAAGTGTTCAAAGCCAGATTTCTGTAGGCGTTGATCTCGAAATCCTCAGCTTTCCTGATCATAATATAATGTCTGCTTCCGGAAAACGCCAAAGGATTAAGGCTTTCCTTTTTTTCATAGAAGGGAATGGGGAAGGTGACCTCACTGCGCTTTATAAGCACAAAACTTTCCTGTATGGCTGCATCCACCCGCACCACATAGAAATTGTCGGGCTCAAGTCCCGCAAACTCCAGTACATCGCCTTTTCTGTATTCGCCGTTCCATGCCAGAACAGCCATGTCAGTTCCTTCCGCTTCCGCCTTGGGAACATGATCCCAATCATTGTAAACCGTGATCTTCATATACGTCCTCCGCTACTGCTCCGATATCTTATTCAATATATCCATATATTCACTGCAGTACTTTTCATATATTGGCTGGACCTTCTCCCTAAAGCGGGAGATCTCCTTCTTGCTGAGAGATGTCACCACGACTCCGTTATCAATGGCTGTCTCTCTGGACTTCTCAACTCTTTCGTTCCAGACTTTCCGTTCATATTCCGCAGAAGCGTCGGCACATTCCCGGATTATGGCCTTATCCTCGTCGGAAAGCAGGTTCCAGGTGTGTATGGAGCAGATCTGCATCTCCGGAACTCTGGTGTGCTCGTCCTCGCAGAAATAATGGGCCACCTTGTAATGATCCGTATCTTCGTAGGAAGGCCAGTTATTCTCTGCCGCATCTATGCTTCCCAGTTCAAGAGCGGAATAAACCTCTTCGTAGCTTAAGGGAACTGCCGTTGCTCCGAGACACTCCACCATGTCTATCATGAGATCCGACTGCTGTACCCTGATCTTCAAGCCTTCAAGATCTTCCAGTTTGCGTATGGGTTTCAAAGAATTGTAAAAACTCCTGGCCCCTGCATCATACCACGAAAGCCCGTAAAGATCCACTTCACTCACAAGATTAAGGAAATAATCTCCGATCTCCCCGTCCAATACAGACCACATATGCTTTGCATCATTGTAAATGTAGGGCATCTGGAGCACATTGAGAGCAGGCGAGAACTCCGCCAGCTGGGAAAGGGAGACTCTTGCGAAATCCACGCCCCCGTATCTCATCTGAGTCACCACATCAGCTTCACGCCCAAGTTTTCCCGAAGTATACACCAGAATCTTGATGCGCCCGTTTGTCTTTTCCTCCACAAGGGAAGCAAAATAGTAGGCTCCCATGGATGTGGGATAGCCGTCGGACTGGTTTTCCGCATAAGTGAAAACATATTCCGGCTCAGGCTTTTTATTTATTGTTTTGATGACGATCACAATTCCTGCAAGGACCATGACCGCTGCCGCCAATATCAGGGCGATATGTTTTTTCTTCATATAAGTCCCCGTATGATCCTGTATTCCGAAGGCGTCATCCCTTCAGATCTCTTGAAAACCTTGGCATAGTAGTTGGAATCTCTGAATCCCACCTTCGCGCTGATGTCCTTCACATTCACCGTGATGTCTCCCAGAAGTTCCTTGGATTTTTCGATCCTGAGTTCCGTGAGATAAAGGGTAAAGCTCTTTCCGAAGCACTCCTTAAAGATCTTGCAAAAATGCGGATCCGAGTAGTGCATGGCTGAAGCCGCATCGGAAAGGGATATGTCATTTACGTAATTCTCTTCAATGTATTCCGCGATCTGCTTTTTAATGGCAGCCTGGCGCATATTGGACTGTTCCTGCTTGTCCGGCATGGCGGAATAGGGATCGTATCTGTGGGGCTTTCCCTCTTCCGTGAGCCTTATGGCGTCTTCCAAAACCGCAACCAGTTCGTCCTCATCCACAGGCTTCAAAAGGTAGTCCAAAGCCCTCACTCTTATGGCTTTCTGGGCATATTCAAAGTCGTCATATGCTGTCAGGAAAACTATAACACTGTTCTCGTGCTTTTTCCTGATCTCCTCAGCAGCCTCAAGACCGTTGATGCCGGGCATGGATATGTCCAGAAGGGCAATGTCGCACTTCTCCTTTTCATAGACTTCCATGGCCTCTCTTCCGTTGCAGGCAAGGCAGGTCTGCGCCTCGCCCTCAAAAGCCACATCCAGTATTTTCTTTACAACCGCTTTTTCGATGGGTTCATCGTCTGCTACAAGGATCTTTACCATTTTCGTCTCCAAACACTTTTACAGCATGTACGGGATACTGAACCGGGTGACGGTACCTTCGCCCTCGATGCTCTCGATATCCAGATTTGCGTTGCCGTACAAAAGTTTAAGTCTGTTGTATATGTTGCTGATACCGATGGCAGATCTTCCCAGTCCACCTTCGGTCATTTCCTCTTTGATCTTTTCCAGCTTTTCTTTGGAAATGCCCACTCCCGTGTCGGAAACCACTACCGTAATTTTCTTGTCTTCCTCTTTTTCGTCAAGGTACACGTGTATCCTTATGTGTCCACCCTCTTCTTTCTTGGCCAGTCCGTGAATGATGCTGTTTTCGATTATGGGCTGGATCACAAAAGTGGGAACATTGGCTTTGTAGAGACTCTCTTCACAGTCGATCTCACATTTTATGCGGTCTCCGAAACGCATCTCCTGAAGGTACATGTAGTCCCTGATCACTGAAAGTTCCTGTTCAAGGCTGATCTCATTGTCTTCGGTACGAAGGATGTACCGAAGGAGGGAGCTCAAGGCCATGATCATCTTATCGGTGGTGGCAGCTTCTTCAAGTCTTGCCATTCCGCTGATGACCGTGAGAGTGTTAAAAAGAAAATGAGGATTGATCTGATTTCTCAGAACATCGTACTTCATCCGTACAAGCCGGTTTTCCGCGTCTGCCTTTTTGAGCTCTTCCGCATGAAGTTTTTCCAAAACCTCCCTGTTTTCCTCCAGGGTGGTGATATATACACAGGTGGCAAATTTCATCTTATTGAAGGCATTTACAAGATCGCCCATTTCGTCTTTGTTGTCCACCTGAACGTCGTCGATGTATATGTCATTGGCTGCTATCTTCTTGGAAGCTTCCACAAGCTTGTCTATGGGCTCCACGAAGGACTTGCTCATGACGTTTGATGTACGTGCCAATATGCTGATGAGCACACCGGCCACCGCAAGGATCACAGCAGGAAAAAAGAAAAGCACGGGAAAACGCTGATGATAGAAATCATTCACAGCCTTACTGGTAAGGGAGACCAGCGTACTTCCGTAGTTTTTCAGATAATCCTGCATCTGAAACAGTTTGTATTCAATAATAAGATAGTCCGGGGAATTCGAGGACATTTTCAGGAAATCATAGCATTCCTGCCTGTAGACGGCATAGCTTCTGTCGATCTTTTCCGTCCATGCACGTCTTTCTTCCCCTATGCGATGATAATCCCTCTGAAGGGCTCGCACCGCTTCATCTGTAATGTTTATTCTCGTATTAAGATCCGCCAACGTGGCGTTGCCCTTTGTAAAGTCAGTAAAGACCAACGTCTCACTTTCAAGGCTTTCCATAAGGCTGCCCACACGCTCATTGCTCTCCAGAGAGTATCTGAAATCCCAGAGGGAGATCTTGATGGTCCATACATCCAATAAAACCGTCATCAAGATAATGCTGAAGATGATGAAGACCAAAACGGAGATCTTCTGTTTCAAAGACCTTTCATTCCACTTCCGTTTGATCATTCCTTCCTTTGCTTTCTTTCCGACGGTTGAATTCATTCTTTATACCATTTGTTCTTTTATAAAATCGAGAAAATCTTTTCTCCGGTCACCCAGGACACGGTTGAACAGGAAATAGCCGCTCTGTCCTCCGAGAGAAAGGATCACGCAGTCGCGCATATCAATGACCTTCTTGATCCTGTTGTAGCTCACCAGTTCGGACATGTCTCCCACTCTGACCATGAGACCGTTCTTTTCCGTTTCTATGGTCATATCCTTGGGAACCATCCCCGCCAGTCTTCTTGCTCTTAGGAAAACGCCTATGGGCTGGACCACAGGGATCAAAAGACACAGCATTATCAGCAGCCCTTTTCCTATGTCTCCCGCTTCGCCGTAGAATCTCACCGTGAGCATGACCGCTGCGGCAAAAAACACGATGTTGCACATTCCCGTAGGGGAGCTGTATGTTTTCCTCATCGACATTTTAAAAAAGTCAAACGCACTCGCTCTGACTTGAAACTTATAATCCATTTTCTTCTCCCGAGACTCGGATATTATTTTACTCCAAAAAGGCTGTAAAGAGCAAGTCAAATATCTCCCTTTGACTCGCTCTTACAGACTTTCCTCCCCGTGTACCGCTGCGCATCCGTCGCAGTAACACTTATTTCATAAACAGATTAGGTAAAAACATGCAAATGTCAGGTATAAACGTGATCAAAAGCAATGTGATGATCATGCATACATAGAAAGGAACCGTGGCTTTGACCACGCGCTCCATCTTAACCTTACCCACAGCAGAGCCGATGAAGAGCACCGCACCCACGGGAGGGGTAAGAAGACCGATACCGCAGTTCAGGACCATGATGATACCGAATTGAACGGGATCTATTCCGATCTGCTTCGCAATGGGAAGCAGGATGGGTGTTGCGATCAGAATGATGGGGGACATATCCATGATGCATCCCAGGAACAGAAGTATCAGGTTGATAAGAAGTGCGATGATGATCTTATTATCCGTTACACCTACGATGGCATTTGCTGCCAGTGCGGGAACATGAAGTGCCGTAAGGCAGTAGCCGAAGGCTGCGGATGTGGAGATGAGGATCAGCACGATGGAAAGTGTATCCACACACTTTTCAAGGGATTTCCAGACTCCCTTCCAGTTGAGTCCCTTATAGATGTATACGCTTACGATCAATGAGTAAATGACAGCAATGGCTGCTGACTCGGTAGCTGTGAACATACCGCCTACAACTCCCACCACTACGATGATGACTGCAGCCAGTGCCCAGAAGGATTTTACCAGCTGTTTAAGGAGAACTATGATCGAGAACTTATCTCCTTTGGGATACTTTCTGATCTTGGAGATGATGAAGGATCCCACCATGAGCGAAACAGCCAGAATGGCTCCGGGAATGTAACCTGCCAGGAAAAGGCTTCCTACGGAAACACCTCCCGCCGCCATGGCATAGATTACCATGTTATGGCTGGGGGGAACCAGAAGTCCTTCACAGGAGGAAGTGATGGTGACCGCAGTTGAGAAATCATCGTCATAGCCCTGGTCCACCATCATGGGGATCAGAATACTTCCCAGAGATGCTGTGTCTGCGGCTGCAGAACCGGATATGCCTCCGAAGAAGTAGGAAGCCACGATGTTTACCATGGCCATACCGCCGGTCATCCACCCCACAAAAGCATCAGCCAGGGCAATGAGTTTTTCGGATATGCCTCCGGTACCCATAAGAACGCCCATGGTAATGAAGAAGGGCACCGCCATCAGCGAGAAGGAATTGATGCCCTTCACCATCTGCTGGCAAACCGTGGCAATGGGGATACCCATGTAAAGAAGGCAGAATACGGAAGAAAGACCGACCGCATATGCAATGGGGAATCTCAGCATTACCATTATGAGAAATGAGATAAGAAGGATCAGGATCGCTACTGTTGTGTCGTACATGACTCTTTATCCTCCTTTTTAAACAATTTTAAAATATGATTGTAGATCGCTTCAAGTTCAAAAACGATCATGGCAAAGCCTGCAACCGGAACAGGGAAATAGAGCCAGAATCTGGAGAGCCAGGTGAGGCTGACATATGTACCCTTGGATCCGATGTTGATGGCATATTTCAGACCCACCGTCAGCATGATGATGCCGAAGGCGAAAACTGCCACATCGGCTACAAGATCAAGGATCTTTAAAACGGTCTTGGGCAGAAATCTGTCAAATGATGTCATTCGAATGTGAGCATCGCGTCTGATGGCAAGAGCCGCAGAAAGAACAGCCATGTATGCCATAAGGGTCAGGACAACTTCCTCGGTCCATGCGGGATCGGGAATAAAAGACACAAAACGACCCAAAACAGCGAAACATGTGATAAGGATATCCGCAATGAGCAAAATCTTGCAGACAAAAAGGACACCCTTGTAAACCGCATCATATACCGGCCTGATCTTGCCCAAAGATAAAAAGAATTTCATTATGATCTTCTCCTTGGAAAAGTTAAGGCGCACAGAAGATCTATGCGCCTTGGAATTTTATTGTTGGTCAAGTTTTACTTGTTGAGGTCTAAGATCTTCTGATAAAGATCTTCATATCCCTTGGCGTTTTCCTCAACAACAGACTTTACAGCGTTCTGCCAAGGAGTAACATCCTTAACTTCAACAATGTTGCAGCCGCTCTCTCTGAGTTCCTTAAGAACTTCGTCTTCCTTAGCCTGGGAGTTCTTCTTGTTGTTCTCCTGAGCATACTTACCTGCTTCGATGAGGATGTTCTGCTGTTCCTTTGTGAGCTTGTCCCAAACTGTGGAGGAAACAATGATCTCGATGGCACCGAGTGTGTGTCCGTCAAGGATCATGTTGTTTGCTACTTCAGGGAAGGAGTTGGACTTGTAGTTTGCAATAGGCTGCTCTGCTCCGTCAACAACGCCGGAATCGATAGCGGAATAAAGTTCTGTGAAGGAAACAACCGTGGGAGAAGCACCAAGGCCCTTAACAAGACCGTTCATAACAGGGTCGTTGGAAACTCTGAGCTTTAAACCCTTAAGGTCTTCAATGCTGTTAACGGGCTTCTTTGTGAAGAAATGACGGAAACCTTCCTCTCCGTAGAAGAGACCCTTAACGCCGAGTTTGTTTTCATAGGATTCGTCAAGGAACTGATTTGCAAGATCGCTGGTAGCGAACTTCCAGAAATGTTCTCTGGATGCAAATGTGTAAGGAAGGGAAAGAAGTACGGACTTCTTTGCACCGTAGGATGTAAGTGAGAATGCGGAGATTCTGGAGATCTGTGCCTGACCTGCGCCTGTGAGCATTGCGTCAAGTACGTCCTGTTCTGCTCCGAGAACACCGCTGTACTGAACATCGATGATGATCTGTCCCTTGGAGAGTTCTTCAACCTTTGACTTGAAGTCAGCTGCTACCTGACCTACGATGGTGTCCTTGGGGTTAACTTCGGCGTATACGAGAGTAAGAGGTCCCTCATTTTTCTTACCGCAACCGCCTGCTGCGAGCGCAAGTACTGTAGTCAGTGCAAGTGCCACTGCCAAAAAACGTTTCTTCATAATAAATACCTCCTCTGATTGAGTTGTAAATGTTTTTGCGTTTCTACGCAATTCCATTATATTTTGGGATCAAAAAAAGCAAAACCGTAAATATTTACGATTAGACGTAAAACTTTACGGTTTTGGTTCAAAACTCACCATATATGCACAATTATTGTGTTTTTCAGTCTTTTGCAAGGGAGAGGACTCTTCTGTAACTGAAGAAAGCCATAAGTCCCGAAACAAGGCTCAGAGCAGCCATTACTATATAGGGATTCAGTGTGGTTCCCAGAGCTATGGTCACGCCCATAAGGATCATGGTAACGATCATGTTGGGCAGCATATAAAGAGTCCCGGCACTTCCCTGTTTGATGACCTCCACCTCATTCTCCCAGTCAAGTCTCAAATGCTTGATACCGCAGACGCAGCCCCAGGCTGTGGAGAAACACAGCAGGAAAAATCCCGTGATCAGTGCCAGAAGCACGGCAGGCAAAGGCATATGGGTCGATATGCCGAAGCAGATCGTCGAAAAGATCATGAAAGGAACGGTAAGATACATATTAAAGAGCATCTTGCCTTTGTAAAGATCCTTTTTGGAAATGGGAAGACTGCTGACGATCCAATAGTACTTTCCTTCAAGGGAGGGGCTCATGTAGCAGGTGGAGACCATACCCAGCATGAAATATATGATCAGAGGTATGGCACTGTACAGCCTTTCCACGCCGAACTCCACGCCGTTGGCCACCGCCCCTATCATGGTGACGGGATCAACGAACAGCGAAACTATGGCCAGAATGGCAACCAGCAGTTCGCCCACGCATGCATTGGTGATGTAGACGGGAGAACCCGTCATGCGTTTTAATTCCTTGTAGGCAACGGACCTTACAACGCTTTTGGTCTTCTGTTCCGTCATCTTGAACTTTTTCGCTGCGGCATGACTCTTGAGCTTCGAGTTGATCTCACGATAGGATCTGCCCACCACAAAGAACACCGCTTCGAAAAGCAGAACGCATACGGCAACCAGCAGCAAAAGTGCCCAGAACTTTCCTGTTACAGCCAGTTCAAACCACTTGGCGGGAAGGTAGACGTCAATCGTCTTATGTATGGGCTCAGCAATGTTTTCAAGAAGTTCCAGACCTTTTTCGTCTTCAAAAAGGGACTGGATGAAAAATCTGGAAAACATGGCAGCCAATACTCCGATGAAGATCAAAACCGTCTGAATGATGTTCTTCTTTTTAAAGCCCGAGCTGAACTTGGCAGCAAGGAAACCGAAGAAAGCCGCCAGGAGCATGGGGATGACGGGGATCAGAAGGCTCAGGAGCAGCCATATGATGTAGGTCCACCAGGCGGGTTTCGCAAAGACTCCGTAGGAGATCAGCATGCTGACAGCCACCAGCATGTTAAAAGGCAGACTCTTAAGGTACATGTATAAAAACTTACAGCCTGCCACAGTCTTCGCTTCCAGAGGAAGGGACATGAGCATGTCGAATTCCTTGAAGTTAAAGAGATAGCCGTTGGTCTTAAGCAGCGTCAGGAAAAAGGACACCAGAGAAATGGTAAGGACACAGAGTCCCGGGATGATGTCCGTAAGTCCCAGCAACCCATAGCCCAGAGTCATGAGGGTAAGAAGCCCCAGGATCACAAGATCCAGAAAACCTATTCCGATGATCTGACCTATGAACTGACTTTTTTTCTTTTTGTCATGACCGTACCTGATGGCGTTAATCTGGCCGCCGGAACGCATCAGGGCTCTCAGGAGCACAAAACTACTGTTCTTCATCATGTACCTCCAGGAATACTTCTTCAAGAGACTGGTTGCCCACCATCTCTTCCATGGTTCCGGACTCGATTATCCTTCCGTTTTTGATGATGGCCACCTTGTTGCAGAGTTTCTCAGCCACGTCCAAAACGTGGGTGGAGAAGAAGATAGCCGTTCCCTTGTCGCACATTTCATGCATGATCTGCTTGAGCACGTAGGAAGCCTTGGGGTCCAGCCCCACAAAAGGCTCGTCCATTACAATGAGTCTGGGCTCGTGGATAAGCGCGGAGATCAGCGCGAGTTTCTGCTTCATACCGTGGGAATAAGCTCCGATGAGTTCGTTCAGAGAATCAGTGATCTCGAACATGTCGGCATATTTCTTGATGGCAGCCTCCCTCTCCTTCGCTCCGATTCCGAAAACATCGCAAACAAAGTTGAGATACTGTATGCCTGTGAGATTTTCGTAGAGGTCCGGGTTGTCGGGGATGTAGGAAAGGATCTTCTTGCATTCCAGAGGTTCCTTCTTTATGGAATGTCCGTCGATGAAGATCTCCCCCTCTTCAAAATCAAGAACGCCTACCACCGCACGGATGGTGGTGGATTTTCCCGCTCCGTTGTGACCGATGAAAGCGTAAATGTCTCCGCTCTCAACCGTGAGGCTCACGTTGTCCGCAGCTCTTTTCGTTCCGTAAACCTTGGTGTAACCTTTGATCTCAAGTATTGCTTTCTTATCCATTTTTTCTCTCCCTTATATTGTTAATGATGGGGGCCGGCAGTCATTTTCCGCCGTCTTTACCCCGCAGGATACACCTTCCATATGGTGGAAGGTCAACAATTATCCTAAAAATAATCATCTGATATGTATATGACATGCTTTCATGGCTTCAATGGCCGTTCTGTGGCTTTCGGGTGTAACTCCCGCGCAGCCTGCGGGATCCACATAGACGGGGACATTGGGTAAAGCAGCCTTTGCCAGAAGAGCATTGGAGATCACGCATATGTCTGTGCAGACTCCCACAAGTTCGATCTCATCTATCCTTCCCGCATGCTCGCTTAAGAAAGAAGCGAACTGCTGCGAACCGAAGGTGTATTTGTCAAAGACGTATGTTCCCTTAGGCAGGGTCTGTCCGTTCTTTAAAGGGTTCAGTTCGTCGGTGATCTCCCAGCCGCGGGTTCCGTATATGCAATGCTTTACGGGAAGGTTCTTTCCTTCCTCCGTCTCCAAGTAGTCCTCGAAATGGGTGTCTCTGGTGAAGCAGATCAAAGTGTCCTTGTCCGCCTCCGCAAGTTTCTTCTTAATATAAGGAATAACTTTCACTCCTTCGTCGTTTTTAAGGGCACCTGTCAAAAAATCATTCTGCATGTCTACCACAACAAGTACTTTTGCCATATAAGCCTCCTGTTTTGTCTTTTTGAAAATGTTGCCGCACAGATCAAGCTGTTTTGCCTCCGCTCCCTCCGGGTCAGACTTCCATGATCTTGCACTGAACAATACCGCTGCTCCAGAATTTTTCTCTGGGCAGATTTTTTCTAAGAGCGATTATGCCGGAATTCAAAGCGCCGTGAGCTACGATGAGCACATCCTTCCCCTCCGCAAGAAGAGGATCCGCCTTTTCCTTAAGGAAATCTCCGATCCTTGCAAAGAGTTCATCAAAGGTTTCTGCCCCGCCGATGGAAGTCTTGTATTCCTCGGGTTTTTGAAAGATCAGTTTTATGGGACAATCCTCTATCTCGAAGCAATTCTCCAGCCCTTCATAATCGCCGAATCCCATTTCCGTCAGCCTGTCGTCCTTGATGATGGGCACATCCCGCCCCTTAAGCAGGATCTCCGCGGTCTCGGCAGCTCTTTTCAGAGGAGACGCAAAACACACATCAATATGAAAATCTTTGTATTCCTCCGCAGCCGCAGCTGCCATCCGCCTTCCTTCTTCATTCAGCGGGATGTCGCTTTTCCCTTGAAGCTTGTGCATGACATTCCAGTCTGTAAGTCCGTGTCTCATAATGTAAAGCATTGTTTGTTCCTCTCTGTTTGTGTATTTTTAAAATGAACCCTTAACCCCGAGGGCGGTAGAAAACCATTATATGATGTAATATATCTCACAGTCATTTAAATGTCAAAAAAAGAATCCCGAGAACAATATCGGAATTCCTTTTCTATTTGGGAAGGCATATTTTATACAACATTATCTTTTGGTATACAGCCCATGTTTTTTTCGTCAAAAAATCTTCATGTACAATTTTGATAAAAGCCTTTGTATGATAAACACATATAAATATGAATTTCTTATTTTTCCGTACAATCTGAAACATACATCATGACAGAAGAAACGCTGCAGTTTAATATCCTGCATAACATATCGATCGTGTGTGTACTGACACTTTCGTTTCTTTTTAGCCTTGTAATCTGCCCAGGACTAACGTGATATTTGTTAATAAGTGCATATTGAGTTATTTTTTTCTTTTTCATGGTTTCCCACAGAGGATTGTATGTGATCATTGTTTTATCAGTCCCTTTTGCTTGACAGATTAACCGAAATTGGTGTACATTTGTATTAACCAAAATCGGTCTATATTGAGAATGGGATACGGATCACTGAGTCCGGAACATCAAGACATATCCAGAATTTTGAGAGGGACAATATGACGACTTTTTATGTTTTGGGCGAAAAATTTCAGCTCAGAGAAATAGACGAGATCTACTGTATGCTTAGGAAAAAGAAGTACGACCTTGTCAAAAGAGAAATTACCGAGGCAAGATCTTCATTTTACAGCAAAGAAGAAAAATACCAAAATGAAGACTTTGAACAGAAGCAGAAAACACTGGAAGCAATTGTAGATGAAGCAATGAAACGTACAAGAAAAGAATGTTTTAGCTGGGCATTCCTTTTAGATATTTACGATTTAGATGAAGATTCTTTCGATAAAAGAAATAAGAATATAACTCATTCTGCAATAGATTCGATTTACGCCAGCAATATACAGATTGGCGAAATTGCCGATGAAACAAAGAAAAAAATGGCGCAGCGCGCTGAAAAATCTGCTCAAAAAGAAAAATATAACGTATTTGGCGGTTTCGGGATGCAAGGTGCCATCCGTGGAAGACTTCAATCGCAGCTTCTCAACTTTGGCTCGGATATGGGGGATCTTTTGATAAATACCATTTTTAATACGGGTGATTGTTTATCGAGCAGATCCAGAATAACAGATATAATAAAGAAACGTAAACTTCGAGAGGAAGGAATCCTAAACGCCCTAGAATCCGATATGGAGCATTATTGTGACGGAACCATTGACGTATTGATCTGTATTAAAGATCAAACAAATGACTTTAATACACGAAAAGAAAATGCAATCCCAATCCTTCACAATATAGAAAAAGGAAACATCCCGAACGAAAAAATCGGAACCGTCTTTCGCGACTTGCTAAAAAACTTTCCGATCTCCGAGGATTTATTTGCACAGATTTTACTATATTTTCCCGAAGATGGCGACAATATAGTAAAAAGCGTGGATACTCTTGGAATAGCATTAAAAGAGATCCTTTTTAGTTTTAAACACAAGAAAATAAACCCTGTTTTAAAAGAATTTACCCAACGGTATGAAAACCTCAGACAAAGAGATAGACTAACAACAGAAGAAGTCAAAAATATTATTGCCAAAAAAGAAGAATGCAAAAAGGAGGTTATAAACCTTTTTGAAACTCTTCCCTCAGAATGGCAAACAGAAGATCTTAGGAATGCATTTATTGATTCTTTCGAGCGTTCAATCCGAGATGATATAGATTTTTATAATATTTTCAGAACCCGACACTTTATCAACACAGATAAAGGTATCATATTCGGTGATACGGTGTTTAAGGTTGAAACCTGGGAAGAATTGCTTAACTACTGTGAAATATGCGAGCGGTATGATAAAAGTAAACTAAACCGGATAATATCGGATTTTTATGCTGCTGTGGATAAATTCGGGGCTGCTGCGGAATCCTTCAAAAAACTGGACGATGCAGGATTGGTAAATGCCGATAATGTTAAAGAAATTGTAAGTCAATTCAATAAGTGCAAGCTGTTAGTCAACGACATAATCGAAGAAGTACATAATATTGATCCCAACGGCGTGATTTCCGATGGGGTAACAAAAGAATATGAAAACTATATAAAAGAAGTTGATAAACAATTGCCCCCTGATGTTCTTTGTTCAGATATACATGTGAAAGAAGATCAAAGACAATTATGGGAAAAACTTTACGATATTATCGCCGAAACTATGAAGGGAAGTAACTGCAGATCTCCCATGATAGGCAATCCTTTTATCACGGAATCGGAAAATCCAAAGATCGGAAATCTGAGAGTTGTTTGTAACATTCCAACCGGGGCAAATATTTTTTTTGCAAACGATGAAACTATACTTGGAAGTTGGAAAGCAGGCTGGGCTTTCTGTGATACAGGAATATACAGACACACAGCTTTTTTAACCAAGTCCCTGAGCTGGGAACAATTTATGAACTGTAAACTCACGCCAAATCCTTACAGTGCTTCCATATCTGTAGACGATGATACTATCGGTCTTTTGCATGACTGCGAAGCAGTTTGTAAAGCCCTGAAAAAATGGCAGGAAGTATTACATACAATTTCTCAGGTTAAAGGTACAGAGGCATTAAGGAACACTGCTTACGTTAAAGATCACAAAGCAAAGCAACCTAATAACTCTGAAGCAGAAGTAAAAAAATGCACTCATTGTGGTAAAGAGATCAAAAAAGAAGCGCATTTTTGTAATTTTTGCGGATCACAACAATAATTTTTACGAGGAAGAAAAACATGAAGTGTAAAAAATGTGGAAATGAATTTGAAGAGGGACTTTTTTGTCCGAATTGTGGTTCCAAAATTGAAGAAGAACAAGCAACGATAGTTAGCACCAATGCTCCCGTCCCCAAAAAGAAGAAGAAAAAACATATATTTAGAAATATTATACTGGCGATCATCGGTTCCTTTGTTCTTTTTATTATTATTGGTATTTTATACGAAGACGACGATACTCAAAATTCCCCATCGCAAACTATTGCCTCCACAGATGAGGAAAAAAAGACCAATGTAGCCGCCGGTGGAAATGAAGTCATTTCCCAAAAAGCATATTCGGAACTAAAGAAAACAGACAAAAAATACTTTATATATTCTAAGTTAAACGAGACAGAAATTGCGATAACGGGATATGATGCAAACGGCCCGGTTGATGTGGTTATACCGCAAACAATTGACAAATATAATGTTGTGCTGGTTCGCGAAAATGCCTTTTCGAATAACAAAAAAATAAAAAGCATCGCTTTGCCAGGAACCATAGACTACATTTCATCTAAATCTTTTGCAAATTGTACCTCACTGGAAAAGATTATTCTTGACGAAGGAGTAGATTCAATAGGAGCAATGGCTTTTTCGGGATGTACTTCCTTAACGCAGATCATTTTCCCGAATTCTCTTTCATCTATTGACCCCGGAGCTTTTTATGGCTGTACCGCGCTGAAAAAAGTAGTATTTGGAAACAATATGAAGAGTATAGGCGAAGACGCATTTTGCGGCTGCAATGCCTTGCAAGAGATAGTATTTTCCGACAGCATTATCTCTATAGAGGCCAGAGCATTTAAAGGTGCTACATCATTACTTAATGTCGAATTGCCCAAAAATCTTGAATCTTTAGGCGAAAATGTTTTCTTCGATACCGGAATAACAAAGCTCGCTTTTCCCGCCACAATAGAGGATATCGGTGATTGTAGCATTCAAGATATAACTATACCCGTTTCCAAAAATCCTCACATCGGAAATCTTGAAGGTTGTCAAAAACTCACCTTAAATGGAACAACCGTTTATGCAATTGCCGCTCTTTCAGGTAATAGCACTATTAATACTGTCGTTCTCGAATCCGGTATCAGTACAATTGCCGAGGAGGCCTTTTATAATTTCACCGGCCTCAAACAAATAGATATTCCTGATAGTGTAACAGTTATCGAAAACTCAGCGTTTGAGAATTGTACTGCACTTGGTGATGTAACACTGCCCAAAGGTCTCTCAAAGATTGCCGAGAAGGCCTTTAAGAATTGCTCTTCCTTGACAAGCATATCAATTTCAGACAAACTTACCAAATTAGGAGCTCATGCTTTTGAAGGATGTAAAAATCTTGAAACTGTATATTTGACAAATGGGGCTTTAAAAAAACTATCAGAATCCTCATTTAAAGATTGCTCTAATTTGACCTCAATAAATATTCCTGTCAATGTTGAATCCATCGGCAAAAATGCCTTTTCAGGTTGCTCAAAACTCGCAAAAGTAAATATAATGAACGGTGTAACAGAAATCGGCGAACGAGCATTTGACTCTTGTAAATCATTACAAAGTATTACATTGGGTGACTCGATCAAGAACCTAGGAGATTATACCTTTTTTGACTGTCAAGCACTCTCCGAAATTAAAGGCATGGACCATGTTGAGTATATTGGGGTGCAATGTTTCTTCAATACATGTTCTCTTAATGTAATAAGTTTTGGAGAAGGGCTTAAAGTAATAAAACAAAAAGCCTTTTTGAATTCAGGGGTCAAAAGTATGATAATCCCTCGTGGTATTCAGGAAATAGGTGATGAAGCCATTTCATGTGCCACAGATATAACTATTTGTTTAAACATCGATATAAATAATAACAATTTTGACCGATGTGAAAAATTGACCCTTCTCGAAGGCACAACCGAAATACCGGCAGATTTCATGTCAGATTGCTCCAGCTTACGCAGTATAACAATCCCGGAAGGTGTAATAACTATTTATGCAAGTGCCTTTTGTGATTGCAAATACCTTACAGATATACAATTGCCGGAATCGCTGATAGAGATCAAGCAAGATGCTTTTGCCAATACCGGAATCAAAGAACTCGTAATCCCTAAGAATGTCAAAGAAATAGATCCCGGCGCATTCGAAAACGTAAAAAAACTTATAGTTTCTGCCGGTTGTGAATGTTCGGCCCTTCCGCTCTCGGAATGTACCTCGCTCATTCTTGAGGGTCCATCAGAATTACCGGATTTCAGTTACGCACCAAAACTTCAAGATCTGGTAATAGGTGAAGGTTTAACAGAAATAAGAGAAAAAGCTTTTTATTATCTCGATTTAAAAACCGTTACATTGCCTGATTCTTTGACCAAAATTGGTGCGCAGGCCTTTTGTAACTGTAAACATTTGAAGGAGATCAGACTTCCGGAAGGCTTGGAATATATCGGTGAATATGCATTCGAAAAATGTTATGCACTTAGTGAAATAACTATTCCTGAAGGCATAACTGAAATCTCGAAATTCGCTTTTATATATTGTACAGGGCTTAAGTCGGTTGTTCTGCCGGATACCCTTAAAAGAATAGAAATGGGCGCCTTTAACAATTGTTCGTCACTTGCAGAAATAAACATTCCGAACAGTCTTGAATATGTAGGCTGGGCATCTTTTAAAGGGACAAAACTGGATGATAGCACCCGCCATCAGTTATATGAACTTGCAGAAGAATATCAAAGTCCGTTTGACAGTGTAGTTTTTGTCACACATTAATCTCCCATAAAAATCATCCTCTTGGATCTATGTTGGTAAAATATCGATCCAAGAGGATATTTTATAGTTCTTGAAGTTTCTGTTTGCAAGCTTATAACCATATGCTTATCATACATTTTTCACGGAAGCATTATCTCCTCCACCCGGAAGTTGTTTCAAACCTTCCAAGCTTACAAGTGACAACGTCTCCATCTGTTTCACCGCGAGCTCTCTCAATAAGACGATCCGTTCAGACATTATTTTTCCCTGACTTATAAGTATCGCATTATAGCTTTCCATGTTTGCAAGCACCAACAATTGGTTAAGATCGGCATCGTCCCGAATATTCCCTTTTTTCTTGGGATTTATATCTCTCCATTGCTTTGCTGTCATTCCAAAAAGAACCACATTAAGCATATCCGCTTCGCTGGCGTACTTATATGAAATCTGCTCCGGAGTGAGTTCCAAAGGAATCAATTGCTTCTTTATAGCATCGGTATGAATGCGATAATTCAGCTTAGATATTTCACGGTTAAGATTCCAGTTAAGAGACAGACGGCTGTTTTCATCATACTTAAGCCGTCTATAGTCCTTCATGATATACAATTGAAATTCCGGAGAAATCCAAGAGGCAAAAGCTAACGCAATATCGCTATGGGCAAAAGTACCTCCGCCATACCTTCCGGCTTTGGACACAATGCCTTTGGCGTTCATCTGTTCAATCCATTTCAAAGGTGTCATAACAAAACGATTGAGACCGGCTTCATTTTTAACCGTATCGAATTGCACACGGTTAAAATCGGGATTATGGAGTGTCTCCCAAATTGCCAAAAATTCAATAGTATTTCTATTACGCATCCAGTTTTGTATAACAAAACGCGGGTCATCCACATTCCTGTATTTTGCTATATCTGTAAGAGAAATAAATTCGTTTTCAAAATCCGTTGTATAAATGCCTATATCAATACCTTTAGCATGAATAGTCTCTTTTTTAACCTCTTTCATCATATCACTTTCCCTCCCCAACAAGATAATCGTATAGTTTCCCCACACTGCTGAAATCTATATCGTTACCTTCTTCATCTGTGATCATGCCTGGTTCATACTTTCTCCAATAATCGAGTTCGTAAATGAAATAATCTTTCCGCGTGTCATAACGCACTTCCTATGTTTTTCCATAGTACTATGCGTATGATGATTTGTCATTGGACGGATAGTCCAAAACGTCACGCCGCAACATTTATGAAATAAGCTTTCATTCTATTACATAATGCCTGACTGTCCGTTTTAAAGGTTGTTATTTCTTCATATAAATTGCAGGAATGCTCTTTAACCAGCAATTCCTCCATGTGAACACGAAACAGTTCACTAAGTCTGAGAAGGTTATCTACTGAAGGCAACATGGAACCCTTGTACCATCTGTAAACAGGCTGTGGGCACGAAAGGCACAAGTATTTCTGAATATCTTTTACACTATATCCGTTTTGTTTTGCAAATTTTTGAAGTCTAAGGCCTGTTCTTCTCATATCAATTGATGTTGTAATTTCATTCATTTTCGTATCCCCCACCTATAGGCCGATTGCCATCAACGGTATAATCATGCCCGGTTCTCCGTCTTCATTTTTCACTGCCTCGGCATAAACTTAAGCGCCTGTTCGAATATCTCTTTAATATTATCAAAAACCGGCAAATTCATAGCCTCATTTCAATTCCACCACCACTATTTCAGGTCTGTTATTAATGCGGATAGGAATGATACTGTTTCCTATTCCGCGACTGACGATCATTTTGGTCCCATTCCGGGTATATATGCCGGCATCATATTTAGGGAATAATCCTTGATCAGGTGCAACTATTCCGCCTACGAACGGGAGTCTGATTTGCCCGCCATGCGCATGTCCGCTCAATACAAGATCTACACCTGCTTCAACATAGACCTCAAACAGCTCGGGACGATGAGACAGCAGAATACTATAATCTTCAGATACGAGCATTTGTTTCAACATTGTTTGGATACTGCGGTACACGTCAAGATTACTCCTCTCTGTAAAATCAGGATCATCCAACCCTGCGAGCTGTATCTTTTGACCGTCTCTTTCTATTGAAATACACCGGTCATGCAGTATATGAACATTTTCAGCCAGTAACTTTTCCTCAAGTTCAGGGTATTGCGTACCTATCCATCCCTCATGATTTCCCGTAACGAAACAGCAAGGGGCGATACTCTGTAATTCGCGTACTGTAGCAACAGCCACCTGAACATCCGTTCTGTTTGAATCCACCAGGTCACCGGTAATTGCTATAAGATCCGGCTGTTCTTTTTTTACGATCTGTATGATCCTGCTGTTGTCGTTACCGAATTGTGCATTATGTAAGTCCGATATTACTACGATCTTATATCCTTCAAACGCCGTCGGCAGGCGTTCACTCGTAATACTATACCGAGTAACACCAACTGTTACATTCCCCCATACAGTCCATAGCACTGACAACATCGCCAACATCAGTACGATCAAATTCTTATACTTGTTGTTGTTTTTCTTCTTTTCATTTTCAGTCTCTACTCTAACCATCTTGCTTTCAGTCACTTCACCCTCAAACAGATGTACTATTTTTCCTCTTATCACTTTAATCTCTTCGGGTTTCTTTGCACTAAAATGGTGTTTCGCACTTTCAAGTCAAAAAATTTGACCGTATCGCCTTGATCTCGGAATTCTTTGACCCAAAATGCGTTTTCACATGTTTAAGTCAAAGTTTTTTATCCTTCTTCCCCTGATCGTCCACGAATCCTTTGACTCAAAATGCCATTTTCACATGTTTAAGTCAAAGTTTTTCATCCTTCTTACCCTTATCGCCCATGAATTCTTTGCCCTAAATGATGTTTCTGCCGTTTCAAGTCAAAAATTATCGTCCATTCCGCCTTGATTACGCATGAATTCTTTGGTCCAAATGCTGAATTAACACGTTTAGGTCAAAAGATCATGTTCAAAATGCTTCTCGCGTCCGTAATTTCTTTGGTCTGAAACCTTGCAATTGAATATTTAGGTCAAAAAAAAGTGTTCAGTGGACCACAAACCCCGTCCTCGGGGGGGGATTAAAATGAGCCCTTAACCCCGTCCCCGGGGTCCGATTAGCGAAACTACGGTTTCCACATGCATGCTGTGGCAAAACTGATCTACTGCGCAGGCCCCGGTGAGGCGGTATCCGTGTTCCGTAAGGAATTTCACGTCGCGGCCGAGGGTGGCGGGGTCACAGGAGACATATATAATCCTGATTGGATCCATGGTTATCATGGTGTGAAGCAGTTTTTCGTCACAACCCTTTCTGGGAGGATCTACCACAATAACATCGCATCTTTCGGCATTTGTTAATTCTCGATTTAATCGAGGAACGGCGTCCTCTGCAGCTCCGCAAAAGAACTCTGCATTGGAAATATTGTTGAGCTTCGCATTCTCTTTGGCATTTTCCACGGCTTCCGGAACGATCTCCACGCCGTATACCTTCTTTGCTTTCTTTGCCAGAAACAGCGAAATGGTTCCGATGCCGCAGTAGAGGTCCCACACCGTCTCATTTCCCGTGAGTTCTGCGTACTCCAATGCTTTTTCGTACAGTTTTTTTGTCTGTACAGGGTTCACCTGGTAGAAGGACAAAGGCGAGATTCTGAAGATCACATCCCCGATCATATCATTGATGTAAGTGGGACCGTAAACCGGATACAGTTTATCTCCCAAAATGACATTGGTGTTCTTGGTGTTAACGTTAACGCAAAGAGAAACAAACTTAAATCCTGATTTATCTACTGCTTCTTTCAAGGCTTTCACAAGGGTTTCCATAGGTTCGGAACCGGCCTTCCAATTGTTCATTTCTTTCCCTTTGGCGTTCACCACAAGACACACCATGACTTCTCCCGTGGAAAAACCCGTTCTGATGAGACAGTGTCTCAACACTCCCCTTCCCAACTCTTCATTGTAGGGTTCTATGTCAAATCGTGATATAATCGCCCGCAATTCCTTTAGTATTAATGCACACAGAGGTTTCTCAATTTCGCATTCATCGTTCTCTATGATGTTATGAGAATGGTAGGAATAGAATCCGATGCGAGGATTTCCGTCCTTGTCGATGCCCACAGGATACTGAGCCTTGTTCCTGTAGTGCCAGGGTTCTTCCATGCCTATGATGCCCTCATAGCATTTTTCAAGAGTCTCGGGATCCACTCCGCCTATCCTTGTAAGGCAGTCAAAAACCTTTTTCTTCTTGATCTCCAGTTGTTTTTCGTACGAAAGCTGCTGGATCTGACAGCCTCCGCATCGATTTGCCGCGGTACATTTGGGTTCCACTCTGTCGGGAGAGGGTGAGAGGATCCTTTCGATCTTTGCATATCCCAGATTCTTTTTAACCTTCAGGATGTGGGCTTCGATCTCATCTCCCGGAACCGCACCTTTAACAAACAAAATGAAGCCATCGGTTTTTCCGATGCCTTCACCGTCTGTTCCAAGATCTGTTATATTAACCTTTACAATCTCATTCTTGTTCATATCTGCCCGTTTTTCTGATGTTAGAATCAAAGTTTTTCTGGAATCCAAGCCACCCCTCATCACTGACCGCAGTATCAAAGAGTTCGCTCATGGTCTCCATCTTTGCATCGAGATCGTCTGCCATTGAAAGTGCAAAAGCTTCTGCAAGGGCAGGCTTCTTGGGACTTCCGAACTCCAGTTTCCCATGATGAGCCAAAATGCAGTGAATGATCTCATTGCGGAGTTTCTGAGGGAAATCCGGGATCTGATCGATCTTCTTCCCCACAAATTCTGCGCCCATATAGATATGTCCCAAAAGCTGTCCTTCATCTGTATAGTCATTTTCCGGCAGCGCGGAAAGTTCGTTGAGTTTTCCGATGTCATGGAGCATGGCTGCAGTCAGAAGCACATCGCGGTTCAAAATAGGGTAATTTTCCGCGAAAGCGATACAATTTCTTGTAACCGAAAGGGTATGTTCCAAAAGTCCTCCGCGAAAAGCATGATGAACGGTCTTTGCTGCGGAATGCTCGCTGAAAGCCTTTGCCACAGCCTTGTCATTCACGAAGACATTCTCCAGCAAAGTCCTGAGTTTGGAATTCTTAACGCTTTTAATGATCTCCATGAGTTCTTTATACATGCTGTTCACGTTCTTGCTGGTGGAGGGAAGATAGTCCTCGGGATCGTATTCTCCTTCGCTGCACTTTGTCAGTCGGTTTACTATCAGCTGTATCCTCTGATTGAAAAGATTGGTCACCGCTTCGATCCTTACATAATCACCGGCTTCGAATTCCGCAACTCCGGGATTGTTGATGTTCCAGATCTTACCGTCAAGGGATCCTGTCTTATCCGTAAGGACAAGAGCGAAGTAATCCTCTCCGTTCTTCTTCTTTCCGATCTCCTTCTTTCTGCACAGATAAATGCTGCTAACGCTGTCGCCTTCGCGAATGTCTTTAATGTACTTCATATAAAACCTTTCAATTTTTATTTGCTTGTTAAGACCGCAACCCCGGACAATTCTCTGAGGCCCTCGGGACTTCTTCTGTAATACTTGATGCTTAAGGGCTGCTGCGGTGCCGATGCAGTCAGGATGTCCATGAGTTCTGCCATGCCTGTCATCCTGTTCCCGTTGATCTCAACGATCATGTCACCGATCCTCAACCCTGCCGTATATGCGGGCGAAGCTGCCACTACCTGATAAACATACAGTCCGGTTACCTTTTCTTCCTTATCGTCTCCGTAACCCGAATAGCTGTTGGCATATATGCCCAGGTTCACCAGTTTACCGCCGTTCAGAAGAATGTTCAGCTCATCTTCTATTGCTGAAAGAGTGATAAAGCAGGGCACCTGACGATCCGTGGATGCGGGAACGCTCTGAGTCAGCATTCCCACCACATAGCCGTCCATGTTGAACACAAAGCCGCTGGCGCCGGAGTAGATCTGCCAGTTGGTGGTAAAGTAACTGATCTCCGCGTCCTTGATGCCGTATACGTTGCCTCTGGAACTTATGATACCAAAGGAAAGAGAATCGGGATAACCGTTGGCTCTTCCCAGTTCGAAAACGGGAAGGCCGTTCTTTATATCTTCAGGTCTGCAGGTGACTCCGTAAACCAGGGAATCAAAGACCTCTTTTTCCATAGATGAAATGGGAACGCTCACAATGGCAAGTCCGAAATCCCTGTCAAAGTTGTAGACCTTAGCGGCATATACCTTGTCACTTCCTTCAAGTCTGACTTCAACCCTCGAAACCTCTTCCAGAGAAGCCAGGTCGGTAAGGATCAGCACATCCACACCGTCCTGCCCCAAAAGGAGTCCCGTGGTGTTGGTCCTGATCTCGTACTCCTCTCCCAAAAAACTGGTACCCGTGGAGATGCCGTCAACGGAAGCTATGCTTCCCTTAACATTTTGTGCCACCTCCATCACTTCTTCCATAAATCTTACATATGAATAGACCGCCTTTTCCTCGGGGTCATTTCCCATGTTGCCGGGATCTTCTCCCGGGGTGGGCGTGGCGGTGACTTCGGGAATTCCCGTCACATCGGGTCCCGGAGTGATCTCCACAGAAGGAAAGGGAGTTACGGATAGGATTGGCGTAGGCTCGGGAGTGGTTTCCGGAACATCATCCGGCTTTTTCGTAGGTGAAGGAGTCACAGTCGCTCCGGGTACGGGCGTTACCGAAGCCTTGGCTGCCACCGTGGGCGAAGGTTTCGGCGTAGGAGCGGGAGTCTTCTCCGTATAAACATAGACTGTTTCCCTAACCACAGGGATCTCGATCTTAAAAAGCTTGATCAGCTCATCTCCCGAAACAAGGAAGAAGTATCTGGCAGTTACGCCAAAACCCGCAGCGCAGAGAATGACGAACAGGAAGGTGAACAGACGTCTGATCCATCTTTTTTTCCTTTTGCTCACTATCTTCTCGGTAATAAACTGCTGTTCTTCCAAAAGATCCGGATCATTGTTTTTTTGTTTCTCATCAAACCCTTTTTCTTCGGACATACTTCCTCACTTCCTATTCCGCAGACTTTAAAGTGAAAATGAATTCCGTGCCCACACCCACGGTGCTGGCAACGGAGATGTTCTGATCGTGTGCCTTGATGATCTCCTTAACGATGGAAAGTCCCAGGCCTGAGCCCTTCTTGTCCCTTCCTCTTGAGGCATCGCTCTTGTAAAAGCGCTCCCAGATCCTGTTGATGGATTCTCTGGGGATCCCCATGCCGTAATCCTTAACGGTGATGTAAACCTTGTTTCCCTTGTCTTCCGTGGTGATCTTTATGCTGGAATCGGAGTTGGAAAACTTTATGGCGTTGTCCAGCAGGTTGTATATAACCTGCTGGATGCGGCCTTCATCTGCCTCAACAAAGGTCTCTTTCTGGGAGAAGACCAGGTTCAGAACCAGTTTTTTCTTTTTAAACGTTCCTTCAAAGGTGAGAGCGATCTGCCGGATCATCTTGTTTATGTCAAAGACGGTCATATTCAGCATCAGCCCGTTGTCATCGATGTTGTTGAGCTGCAGGAGGTTGGAAGTGAGCTTGGTCAGTCTGTCCGTCTCGTACAGCAGGATGTCAAAATACTTTTCCTGTTGTTCCACTCCTATGGTGCCGTCCTTCATGGCTTCAAGATAGCCGCGGATGGATGTGAGGGGCGAGCGGAAATCGTGGGATACATTGGACAGGAATTTTCGCTGGATCTCATCTGAATTGTTGAGCTTGTCACCCATATATCGTATGCTTCCGCCCAATTCCTCCAGTTCCTTCGGGTAGCTCACCTTGAACTCTCCACGGAAATTGTTCTCTATGTATCCTTTGGTCTGCTTTGTAAGCTTCGCCACGGGATAGACCGAGTAGAAATAAAGCAGAACAAAGGCTCCTATAAGGAAGGGTATGAAGATGAGATAGCAAATATTTACAAAATCCGAGTAATAGACTCCCGTAGCATAAATGGAACTCATGGGAGTCATAACGCAAAGATGTGCTGCCGTATTATAGTTATATATTATTGGGACCGAAACACAGAGCATCTTTTCCGGAACATATTTTGTGATGACAAGGTCCTCTGTGGTCTTGCTCTCCATAAGATCCTGACAGGCAGCTCCCAAAGCCACGGATGTGGCATTTATCCTTCTCACGGTGGTGGTGTCCGCTATTACCAGGCCGTTCATGTTAATGAGCATGATACGGGTGTCGGTCATATCCGCCACCACAGAAAGGGTATTAAAAGCCTGGGCCTGGGCAGCAGTGGACATAAAGTACTCGGAAAGGTAGTTGGTGGTGAGGTCATTGGCTTCGGTATACAATTCCTGAGCCTTTGCTTCCACCAGCTTCTTCTCAGTAAACTTAAGTCCAACGGTGTTGAGAAGGACCATCATGAGTATCATCAACCCGATGAGTATTAAGCTGTATTTTACAAGCACGGAAGATCTTTTCATCAATCAACCTCGAACTTATAGCCCACTCCCCATACTGTGGAAAGTTTCCAGTTACTGCCATCTTTTATCTTTTCTCTCAGACGCTTTACATGTACGTCAACTGTCCTGGTGTCTCCCGGATACTCATAGCCCCAGATTTTGTCCAGAAGCTGTTCTCTTGTGAACACCCGATTGGGATTGGCCGCAAGATAATACAGGAGTTCCAGTTCCTTGGGGGGCATCTCCAGCTTTTTGCCGTTGTAGACCACGGTGTAGTTCGTATGATTTACTGTGAGTCCGTCATACTGTACAAATTCTCCCGCTGCGTCATTGGATGCGGAGGGCGCACCCGTCGCACCGGAAGAAGCGCCGCTGTCCTGTCCGAAGCGACGGAGAACAGCCTTGCAACGTGCCACCAGTTCCTTGGGATCAAAGGGCTTCATAATGTAATCGTCTGCCCCCAGTTCCAACCCCAGCACCTTGTCAAAGACCTCGCCCTTTGCGGAAAGCATGATGATAGGCACAGAGGAAGTCTTTCTGATCTCTCTGCACACTTCATAACCGTCTACGCCGGGAAGCATAATGTCCAGAAGCACAAGATTGGGCTCAAAACTTCTGAACTTTTCCAGAGCTCCCTCGCCGTCGGAAGCAATATCCGTGCTGTAACACTCCTTCGTCAGATAAAGTGTCACAAGCTCAGCTATGCTCTCGTCATCATCAACCACAAGAATACGTTGTTTATCCGCCATTGCTACCTCCCTGATCAGATCTTAAGCGATCTGCTATTTAAATGTTACGACAGTCACACCCTGATCGCCTTCCCCGAAGGCTCCAAGTCTGAACTCTTTCGCATATTTGTACTTTTTAAGGTACTTGTGTACCGCATCCTTCAAAGCCCCCGTGCCACGGCCGTGGACGATGGTGCACTTTTCAAGATGTGCAAGATAAGCATCGTCAAGATACTTTTCCAGCACAGGCAGCGCTTCGTCCACCCTCATTCCGATGAGATTTACTTCGGGGTGGATGGTCATCGCCTTTGAAAATGATGCCTTGGAACCGCTCTTTTTGTTCTCCGGTTCCTTTGCCGCCCGAGACAGCCACCGGACGTCCCTCTTGTTGAGTTTAGTCTGCATCATTCCCGCTCTCACGGTCATCATGCCCTTCGCATCGGGAACCGTGACCACAACGCCGTCCAGATTCAGGCTCAGGATCTTTACATTGTCTCCCACGCGGAATTCAATATTTTCATCGGTTTCCTTCTTCGCCTTGGGCTTCACCGCAAGGGCCGCGGAGTTGCTGCCCATCTTGTCCCTGAGAGCCGTTCTTTCTCTTTCCATGTCTGCCATGGAGAAGTCCGCTCCCATCTTGTTGAGGCGCTTGATGGCCTCGTCGGCATATTCCTTTGCCTCCGATATCACTTCCCTGGCTTCCTCGTGGGCATCTCTCAGGATCTTGTCTCTGGAAGCCTCCAGTTTCTCATTCTTTTCTTCGTAGCGCTTTTTCAGAGCTTCTGCTTCCGCCAGAGCGCTCTGTATCTTTTCTTCGTCCTGTTCCATCTTCATGCGTCTGGTGTCCAGATCGCTGATGACGTCTTCAAAGCTCTTGTCCTTGGTGCCTATGAAACTTCCCGCCATGTCTATGACTTCGTCGGGAAGACCCAGTTTTCTTGAGATCTCAAAAGCGTTGGATTTACCGGGGATGCCGATCAAAAGCCTGTAGGTGGGACGCAGGGTCTCCACGTCAAATTCGCAGCAGGCGTTGGAAACTCCCGGTGTGGTAAGGGCATATATCTTCAGTTCCGCATAGTGAGTCGTGGCTACAGTGCGGATGTTCTTTTGATGAAGGGTGGTGAGGACTGCCTGAGCAAGGGCAGCTCCTTCCGTAGGATCCGTTCCCGATCCCAGCTCGTCGAAGAGACAAAGGGACTTTTTGTCTGCAGCTTTAAGTATGCGGACGATGTTGGTCATATGGGACGAGAAGGTCGACAATGACTGTTCGATGGACTGCTCGTCTCCGATGTCCGCAAAGACATCGTTAAAAACCCCCATCTTGCTTCCGTCCTGGGCGGGGATGTGAAGACCCGCCTGCCCCATGAGAGCGAAGAGTCCCACGGTCTTTAAGGTTACGGTCTTACCGCCGGTGTTGGGTCCCGTCACGATGAGCATGGTGAAATTGCCGCCCACGTAAACATCGATGGGCACCACCTTCTTGGGATCGATCAGTGGATGACGGCCTTTTCTTACGGAAATATATCCGTTGGTGTTAAATTCGGGTTCCGAAGCCTTCATCTGCTTTGCAAGGGTGCCCTTGGCAAAAATGAAATCCAGTTCCGTCAGGGTGTCGATGTTGTATTTGAGGCTGTCGGTGTACTGCGCCGCATATTCGGAAAGCTCCGCCAGGATCTTCTCGATCTCCTTGGCTTCCTTTGTGTAAAGTTCCGAAAGGTCGTTGTTGAGTTTCACCACTACCGCAGGCTCGATGAATGTGGTGGAACCCTTGGCGGACTGGTCATGGACAAAGCCGTCGAACTGCTGTTTGTACTCGGATTTGACAGGAAGGCAGTAACGGCCGTTCCTCATGGTGACAATGTTGTCCTGAAGCTTGTCCTTGTTGTCTGCGCTGTTTACTATCTTGTTCAGCTGCTCTCTGATCTTGTCGTTGATCACTGCCATCTGACGGCGGATCCTCTGCAGTTCCGGACTGGCGTCGTCGGCAATCTCTTCCTCAGAGATGATGCATCTTCTGATCTCGTTGTTTAAAGGTGAGATGGGCTCAAGAAGGGAAAATCTCTCGGAAAGCGAGTCCTGTACGTCATCTTCCGTTCCGCTCCATCCGTAACTTTTGACCCTTAATGTGGCTGTCAGCACGGAACTGATCTTAAGAAGTTCCGATGCCAGAAGGGATGACCGGACTTCCAGGAGTTTAATGTCTCCCCTGATGTCAGGAACGCCGTTAAAATTCAGGCTTCCCTTCTTGTATATGCGATTAAGGGCATCTCTTGTCTCTGCCTGGGCTTCTCTGATCTTCTCAATGTCGGTGACGGGAAGGAGTTCCTTCGCTTTCTTTCTTCCGCCTTCCGAGCCGCAGAGTCCCGCAAGCATATCCGTTATTTTATTGTATTCGAGTATTTTTATGGATCTTTCGTTCATATCTCTTTCTTCAGGTCACTCCACCTGTGTCTGTGCAGTTCTCCGCAGGTGTTCATGTCATGAAACCCGTTCTGACGGAGAGCTTCGTAAAGCAGGATGGCAACGGAGTTGGAAAGGTTCAGGGAACGGATGTCCCCGATCATGGGGATCCTGACGCAGGTGTCGGGAGAAGTCATGAGGATCTCCTCCGGGATTCCCGCACTCTCTTTTCCGAACATTATGAACGCATCTTCTTCGTATTTTGTCTCGGTGTAGAGATGCTGTCCTTTTGTGGTTGCCATATAAACTTTGGGGTGGTTGTTCTTTTCGTTAAAATCTTCCCAGCTGTCATACACATGCAGATCCAGATCTTTCCAGTAATCCATTCCCGCACGTCTCACAGCCTTGTCAGAAATATCAAAGCCAAGGGGACGGATCAGATGGAGAGCTGTTCCGGTGGCTACACATGTTCGTCCGATATTTCCCGTATTTGCGGGGATCTCGGGCTCAAGAAGAACTATGTTCATTTGTTGTTAAGTCCTTTTACAAAGATTTCTATTCTGTCCAGTGCGATCTTTAGGTTTTCCAGAGAGTAGGCATAGGATATCCTAAGGAACCCTTCGCCGCTGTCTCCGAAAGCATTTCCGGGAACAACAGCCACCTTCTGCTCCTTAAGAAGTCTTGTGGCAAACTCGTCGGAAGACATTCCGAACTGCTTTATGCAGGGGAAAACATAGAAGGCGCCTTCCGGCTCAAAGGTGTGAAGTCCCATTTCGTTCAGCCTCGCCACCAGATACCTTCTTCTCTCGTCATAGGCCTCTCTCATCCTCTCCACGTCGCCGTCGCCGTTTTTAAGTGCTTCGATGGCAGCGCACTGTGAGGTGGTGGGAGCGCACATGATGGCAAACTGATGGATCTTGGTCATCTGTTTGATGATATTCTCGGGACCGCAGGCATATCCCAATCTCCAGCCCGTCATGGCATAGGACTTGGAAAAGCCGTTGATCATCACAGTCCTTTCCCGCATTCCCGGAAGACTTGCTATGGACACGTGGTTACGTCCGTAGGTAAGTTCGGAATAGATCTCGTCGGAAATGACGAAAAGGTCCTTCTCCCGCACCACTTCCGCAATATCCTCCAGATCCTCTCTTGTCATGATGCCTCCCGTGGGGTTGTTGGGAAAAGGCATGATGAGGATCTTGGTCCTGGGAGTGACAGCGTCAAGAAGTTCCTGTTTTGTAAGCTTAAACCTGTCTTCTTCCTTCAGGTCAATGGTAACGGGAACACCGTCCGCCAGCTTAATGCAGGGAACATAGGAAACATAGCTGGGCTCCGGCACCAGCACCTCGTCTCCTTCGTCCAGCATGGCGCGGAGAGCCGCATCTATGGCCTCGCTTCCGCCTATGGTCACAAGGGTTTCACTCTTGGGATCGTACACCAGATCGTATCTTCTTGAAAGGTAATTTACTATCTCCTGCCTGAGCTCAATAAGACCTGCATTGGATGTGTAGAAGGTCTTGCCCCGCTCCAGGGCATATATGCCTTCCTCACGGATGTGCCAGGGCGTTTCGAAATCGGGTTCGCCCACACCCAGTGAGATGGCTCCGGGGATCTCGCTTACGATATCAAAGAACTTTCTGATACCGGAAGGCTTGATGCCGGTGACTTTTTTATTCAAAGGATCTCTCATTTTATTCCCCTGTCTGTGAAAATCAAGGTTTCATGGTTACGGAGTGATGAGCATGCGCTCGTCGTCATGGGTCTCTCCCACCAGCGGCATACCGTTCTGCTTGTACTTCTTCAGAACGAAATTCGTCGATGTGCTGAGAATGGCCTCAAGAGGCGCCAGCTTGTCGGACACGAAGGCCGCTATCTCTCTCATGGACTTGCCTTCGATGATGATGGCCAGGTCATAGGTTCCGGAAACGAGATAGACCGCATTCACTTCATCAAAGCGGTAGATCCTCTCGGCGATCTTGTCAAAGCCGCGTCCTCTCTGGGGTGTAACCTTCACTTCGATTATGGCCGTAACTTTCTCTTCACCTGTCATATCCCAGTTTATAAGTGTGGGATAGCCGCAGATTATATTTTCTTCTTCCATGGCCTTGATCTCGGCCTTTACCGCTTCTTCGGTGATGCCAAGCATGAGGCTCAGGTCCTTGGCTGTGATCTTGGAATTTTTTTCAATGGCTCTTAAAATCTTATCTCTCATGATGATTCTCCTGTATTCAAGACCCGCGTCGCATCTGCGGGATCAAAACTCATAGTATCCGTCGTATCTGTTGGGCTCCAGGAACCTTCGTTCCTCGCCGTTGACAATGACTCTGTCCGCCTTGTTGTCCACGGTGCCGATGACCTTGCCCAGTTCCCTGTTTTCCGGAGTGTCCTCCACAATGGCCAGAAGACCGCCGTCACCACGGATCTGATAGGGCGAAACGTCCAGTATCTCGCAGACTTCTATGGCTGCCTGCTTTATGGGTATCTCCTTAAGATCCACGGTACAGCCCGCTTTCTCTCTTTCAAGAAGTTCCCACAACGCTCCGAAGACTCCGCCTTCTGAGATGTCATGCATCGAAACGGCATTCCCGCATCTTTCCGCCAGCATTTCTGCCGCGGCTCCTATTCCTGTTTCTTCCGATCCCCAAAGGGCTTTTTCAATAAATTCTCCCGTCAGCCTTTCGGCGAAAAGCTCGTATTTCTTTTTTGCAAGCATCGCCGCTCCCGCGTTTCCCGCATATCCCGCCATAATGAGGATGCGCTGGGTCTCTTTGGAGGGACTTTTAAGGTCATGAACCTTTTCTCCCGTTGCTGTAACGGTGATCATGGGCTGTTCTGCCACAAGGGTGTTGCCCGAAACAATACGCACGTTGCATTTTTCAGCTCCCCGCACAGCTTCATCCATGACTCTCTTCGCAAAATCTTCCGCCGCTTCTTCGGGGCAGCAAAGGGAAACCGAGATCCAGGAAGCCTTTCCTCCCGCAGCGGCCATGGAGTTCACCGCTCGTGTGACGCAGAGTTCTCCCATGCCTTCATCATTTCCGAAGACAGCAGCCGTGGACATGAGCATGGGTTTTCCGCCCAGCTCGAACAAGCCGGCATCAAAACCGATCCCGGCCGGGGCATTTCCGACATTTCCCTTTATTCTTTTCAGGACGCTCCTTTTCAGAGCGCTCTCAGGCATCTTACCTCTGTTCACCCTTGACAAACCCCCGCGGGAATCCTAAACTTTATAACAGTGAGCCAAGTATCGGGACAAGCATCGCAAGAACAAGCAATGCCACGATTATACCCGAAAAAAGCCTTTTATTTCTTTTGTTCATTACATATCCTTTCTATTACTGCGAGGCATACCATGCATATACCTGTTTTTTTGGCTGTCACCCTTATACTGGTGGTTCTTGTGAACCTTGCTTCTTCAAAGAACAAGCGGGACCGCGAGTCTTCCCTCAATGCTTTCTGGGACAGAGAGATGAAAGCCAACACCACCAGAAAAAAAGACATTTCAAATATTGATTTTATCACAATACCCGACTTTTTATCAAGTCCAACGGGCTCTGTTTCGGAAGAAATTCAGGATATTGAAGCCAGGATCTCGGAACTTAAAGAAAAAAAGATGGTGAATTTCTCGGGAAAGACCAATACAGACCTTAAACTCGAGTACGGTGCCGCAAATTTTCCGCTGCTCTCCGAATGGGATTCAAACTACATCAAACTTGTTCAGCTTATGCAAAAATACATCCTGGCTCTCCGCAAAGAAGGCTACGATGAAAAGGCAAGTCAGATCGTCACCTTTGCCAGAGAAATTGCCCCCGAGGTAAACATATTTAAACAGGATTAAATTTTTAAAGCCCGACTCAGTCGGGCTTTTTTTCTTTGCAATATTCCTTTAAAAAGCACTCTCCGCACTTGGGTCTCTGAGCGCTGCAGATCTCCCTTCCGAAGGTGATGATGTGAAGGTTCCAGAGGATCCAGTGGTCTCTCGGCAGAGCCTTTTCCAGATCATGCTCTATCTTTTCAGGTTCCGTATTGCCGGTGAGTCCCAGTCTTTTGCTAATCCTCTTCACATGGGTGTCCACCACGATGCTCGGAATATGATAGACGTTTCCCAGGATCACGTTGGCTGTCTTTCTTCCCACTCCCGGAAGAGCCGTAAGTTCCTCCATGGTGGCAGGCACCTCGCCACCGTATCTTTCCGTCAGCATTTGGGCACATTTAATGATATTCGCAGCTTTGTTATGAAAGAAGCCCACCTCGTGTATCTCTTCTTCCACTTCCTTAAGATCCGCCTTTGAAAGAGCAAAAGCATCGGGATAGTGTTTAAAAAGATGCCTCGTCACCAGGTTCACTCTTTTGTCCGTGCATTGTGCGGAAAGGATGGTGGCGATCAAAAGTTCATATGCATTTTTATATTCCAGAAAGCAATACATTTCCGTTCCGTATTGCCCATCCAAAATAGTCAGTATCTTCTTCGTTCTTTCAGTAACCATAAGCTTTTGAGCCTCTTGTTAATTCATGATTTAATTCAGTGTTTTATGCGTTTTGCAAGTACCCGATCTTTCCTTACATAAAACCGGGTCTCGTAAGACCCGGTCTTTTTTACTTATTGAATTCTTCATCCGCCGCTTCGGCGATGGAAGCTTCCATGTTGGCTATATCTTCCTTTGAAAAACCGCTTTCGTTGGAATGATCTCTTCCTTCCTCAGTTACCGCCATACCGAGATTGATGGTCCCTTTTTCAAGTTCCGCAACAATGTTGGCGATGTCCGCCAGACGCTGGGATGTGATCTTTTCGCCCACCGCAAGGTTTGCACTGTAAAGAAGTTCCTCGATGGATTCATGGATGCCCAGGATCTTGTCCCTGACAGCACAGACTTTTTCGTAATCCACCAGATCTTCTTCCGCCTCTTCGAAGGTCATTCCGCTTCCGTCCTCATTGGTGTCAACATCAGTGATACCATGGATCGGAACACAGTTAAATCCAAATTTATTTCTTATAAGACCTGCCAGATGGTCCTTGGCGTCGTCTTCTCCGTGTACCAGGAAAATATTGGTAGGACTCTGCTTGAAGCCTGATACCCAGTCAATAAGGCCGTCCATGTCGGCGTGTCCCGAGAAACCTTCCAGATTGTAGATCTCGGCTTTTACCGCCACCTTTTCGCCCAGAACGGAAACTTCCTTCTCTCCGTCCACCAGAAGTCTTCCCAGTGTTCCCGCAGCCTGATAGCCTACGATGACGATACTGTTTCTCTTTTCCCAAAGATTGTGCTTCAGATGGTGGCAGATACGGCCCGCATCGCACATCCCGCTGGCAGCGATGATGATCTTGGGTGAAGAGTCGGTGTTCAGGAGCATAGACTCCGCGCTGGTCTTGGTGAAATGAAGATTGGGGAAATCCAGCGGATTGTCGCCTTCCAGGATCTTCTTTCTCGTAGCCTCGTCAAAGTTTTGTGCGTTACGCCTGAACACCATGGTGGTACTGATGGCCATGGGACTGTCTATGTAAACATGAACGTCTTTAAGGAAATCGTGATAATGCTCGTTGTTCTCATAGAACTGATTGAGCTCATATATGAGCTCCTGAGTGCGTCCTACGGCGAAGGAAGGAATGATCACGTCTCCTCCCCGTTTAATGGTCCTTTCTATGATCTCCAGGAGCTCCGTAAGGCTCTTCTCGTTGCTCTCATGCAGTCTGTCACCGTAGGTGGATTCCATGATGACGTAGTCCGCTTTCTTGATCTTCACGGGATCTCTGAGTATGGGACGATCCTTGCAGCCTATGTCTCCGGTGAAGACCACTTTTATGACTTTGTCGCCCTCATCCACGAAAAGTTCCGTAATGGCGGAACCAAGTATGTGTCCCGCGTCGTTAAATACGATCTTTATCCGTTCGTTGATGTCTATCTGCTGATCGTAAAGCACCGGCTTTACCAGTTTCAAAGTCTCATTTACATCATTGATGTCGTACAGAGGTTCCAGATCGGGTTCTTCACCTTTTCTGAGGGCTTTTCTGTTAGCCCACTCCGTTTCCTTTTCCTGAATGTATGCACAGTCGGGAAGCATGATCTGTAAAAGATCCGCCGTAGCATCCGTGCAATAGATGGGGCCTCTGAAGCCTCTTTTAACCAGCAAAGGCAGTCTTCCGCAGTGGTCAACGTGAGCGTGGCTCAGTATCACGCATTCGATGTCCGAGGGAACGAATTCGAATTCGGCCTTGTTTTCCGCCTCAAGGGTTTTGCCTCCCTGATACATTCCGCAGTCAAGTAAGATCTTGTGTTCGCCTGTTGTGATCATGTGGCAGGATCCGGTAACCGAATTTACTGCCCCGTAAAACGTAATAAGCATATTCAAGCCCTCCTTGCAAGTATGATATGGTATTACAACTTTTTAAGGAAATTTCCTTTTACTTTGATGTTTTCATCAATGATAACGAATGCGTGGGGATCAAGGGAATTGACGATCTCCATGAATTCTCTTTCTTCATATTTGTTGATGCAGGAAACAAGGATATGCTCGCCGTCTCCGGTGTAGGCTCCTCTTCCTTCCCATTCCGTCACGCCTCTGTAGGTTTCTTTCATGATGCGCTTGTCAAGACCATCCATCTTGGTGAAGATCATACAACGAGCGGCAATGTTCTGATAATGTATCCTGTCAAGGGTCATGGCAGATGCGATCATAACGATGACCGAATAGACCACGACTTCGGGGTCGTTTACGAACAAAATGACGGTGTAAAGTGTAAGGTTAAATACAAGGGAGAATTTTCCCACGGAAGCATTTGGCTTCACCTTTGAAAGATAAACTCCGATAACATCCGTTCCGCCGCTGCTGCCTCCCGCAAGCAGTATAAGGCCGGTTCCGGCACCTGTGGTGATACCTCCGATTATGGAAGCGGTGAGAATGTTCTCAATGATCGGGCTTTCGGGTCTGGGAAGAAGAATACCGAAAACTGCAATGCTGCCGACTCCCAGAAGAGTTCTTATAAAGAATCTTCGGTTTATCCCCTTAAAGGCCAGGATAAGAAGGGGAATGTTGAACATTACGTAAATAACGGAATACAGATTAGTGGGCCTTCCGGCGATCTTTTCCAGGAGATACTCCACAAGCTGTGCCAGACCCACGAAACCGGCGTTATAGATTCCCAGGGGTCTCACAAATATGTTGGCACCGACAGAGTAGACAAACCCACCCAGAAACACGAGAAAATATTTAAAAACCACATTTTCCACAACGGTATCACGGGTCAGACGACCTTTTTTCATTTCAAACTCCTTTTCGGCAGCTGTTCATGCCGATAACAAAAAAGACTGTGCAATTCTTGCACAGTCTGATTTTACACCTATTGCAATCCTTTAGCAATAAAGACTTTATTAAAGGACTTTTTATAACATTGTCTTTCTAAGTTCTTCGCCGGTCTTTTCCGAAAGATAAGCCGGAGCGATATCAAATACCGTCTTGCATCCGGTCATGCCTTCTTTGCTCATCCTGTAAGCAGCTCTTACATATGCGGCAACAACACTCGAGGTGAACTCGGGATTGGAATCCAGCTTCAGGCTGTACTCTATGGTGTGCTTATTCTCGCCGTTCCAGCCGGTCTTTCCGGTTCTGATGACGAAACCGCCGTGTGGAATGCCCTTGTGATCGCGGTCCAGTTCTTCCTGTGAAATGAAGTTAACGGTGGTGTCGTAATCGGAGAAGTAGTTGGGCATGGTCTCGATCTCTTTCTCCACCTTTGCCGCATCTGCACCCTCTTTAAGGACAACATAGCACTCTCTCGTGTGCTTCTGTCTGGTGGTGAGTTCCGGATTCTCTCCGCTCCTTGCTGCTGCAAGAGCTTCGGGAACGGGGCAGGTATACTGTCTTGCATCCTGCACTCCTTCAACTCTTCTGATGGCATCAGAATGGCCCTGACTCACGCCTCTGCCCCAGAAAGTGTAATCCTTGCCGTCGGGAAGAACGCAGTTTGCATAGAGACGGTTAAGGGAGAACATACCGGGATCCCAGCCCACTGAGATGATGCCGATCTTTCCTGCCTTCTTTGCGGCAGCATCAACGCCGGCAAAATGCTCGGGAACTCTCGCATGAGTGTCAAAAGTATCCACAACATTGAACATGGCGGCATATTTCGGTGTCTGTTCGGGAAGATCCGTTGCAGAGCCCCCGCAAAGAACAAGAACATCGATCTTATCCTTGTATTTTTCAATATCATTAACACTTGCCACAACGGCATTTGTTCTGATCTTTACCGTGGAAGGATCTCTCCTGGTGAACACTGCCGCAAGTTCCATATCGGGTGCTGCGCTCACTGCCCATTCGATGCCTCTTCCGATGTTTCCGTAGCCTAAAATACCAACTTTGATTGCCATAAAAAGCCATCCTTTCTTTCTTTGCGAAAACGGAGTTATCCGAAAAATTTTGTATAATTGTATACAACGAAAAGCCGTTTGTCAACGGCTTTTCACAATTTAAAGTGTCTTAAAATGTAACAAGGATCTACTTGATCCTGACAGCAACAACCGCAAGTCTTCCGTTCTCATTTTCCTTTCCCGTCTCATCGGTGGTGTGGCAGGTGGAAAGTGTAAGAAACTCATCACCGTACTTTGCTGTGGCCGAGCATGTGATCTCGCTTCTGGACTTAATGTTTGAGTACCAGTAGTCAAAGTCGCTCTCGGTTTCCGCATTGTAGAAGAAATAGTACTTAAAGTTGTCATCCGTCGGATCTTCAAACTCATGGGAACGGAACACGGCTATGACTTCGTAGACCCTGTGCTCGTAAAGGGAATCAAAGTAAATGAGCTTATGATTCCTGTAATAGGACTGACCAAGGTACTTTTTCAGGTCGCAGAACATGGTGGTGTTTCCCATGTTGTGTCCGAAGATCAGTATGTTTGTGGAAGGTTTTACGCCTCCCAGATAATTGTTTTCTTTTGTACCTATGCCCACCTGTATCTCTTCAAGGGTGAAGAGCGTGCCGTTCTTGTTGTCCCCGCCTTCGAAGGCATGAGTCAGATAAAAGTCCGGATCACCCCATTTTTCCATGACCACAGGATAGTTCACCTTACTGTCTGGAATGGTGAGCCAGCCGATGTAGTCGTTGTTGGTTTTGTAATTATCCACAGCGCTGGCCAGCATCTTGGGGGGCGGCGGTGTGGGAGTGGGTGTGGGTGAATTGGTAGGTGTGGGGGACGGAGTGGGGGTAGGTGCCACATCTCCGTTGGGTAAAGGCTCCCCGTCCTCCGGCAAAGGAGTGGGCGTGGGAGTGAAAGTGGGTGTAGGGGTAAAGGTGGGTGTAGGCGTCAAAATAAGAGCTCTGGCCTTATTTCTTTCATACTCTTCACGTTTCAACCCCTCTTCGCGGTTTCTTCTTGCCACCTCGTTCTCTCTCTCGTTGGCATATGCCTCGTAGGCATAGTTGCTGCCGTAGCCCACGAAGGCGCCCACGGAAACGATGAAGAACAGGAAAGAAATATAATAGGTCAGGCCCTTTTTTCTTCTAAGTTGTACATTTCTGAAGGACGGACGTCGTCTAACCACTCTCATGCTGTTTCACTTTCATTGATATAATTATCGAATAGACGCTGACATCTTACCACATACTTGTTAAAATTCTGTGTCAAATAATAGTCAAAGAAGAGCCAAAGACAGGCTTCAGCCCAGTGTGATCTCGTCGATCCTGATCCTCTCTTCTGCGGAAAACTTGGTGTTCTTCAGCATTCCGATGTTCTCAATGATCTGTGAAGGCTTGGAAGCTCCGATAAGCACACTGGTAATGTCTTCGTCTCTGAGGATCCAGGCAAGAGCCATCTCCGCAAGGGTCTGACCTCTTCCACTCGCGATCTCCTTCAGTGCACGGATCTTTTTAAGCACATCCTCGCTGATGGATTCCTCCTTCAGGAATCTTCCGTCGGTCTTCACTCTGGAATCTGCCGGGATGCCATTCAGGTATCTGTCCGTAAGGAGTCCCTGAGCAAGAGGGCAGAAAGTGATGATACCTATGCCGTTCTTTGCGGCATAATCCTTGAGACCGTCGTTCTCCATGGTGCGGTCAAGGATGTTGTACCTTCTCTGGTTGATAATGAAAGGAGTTCCCATCTTCTTTAACAGAGCCGCCATTTCGATGGTCTGTTCTTTATTATAGTTGGATATGCCCACGTAGAGCGCTTTCCCGCTTCTTACTACGGAGTCAAGTGCGCCTGCGGTCTCTTCCAAAGGAGTGTTGGGATCGAAACGGTGGTGATAGAATATGTCCACGTAATCAAGTCCCATACGCTTAAGGCTCTGGTCAAGGCTGGCGATCAGGTACTTTCTGCTGCCCCAGTCACCGTAAGGTCCGGGCCACATGGTGTAGCCCGCTTTCGTGGAGATGACCATCTCATCGCGATAGGGCCTGAATTCATCCTTCAGCATCCTTCCGAAGTTCTCTTCCGCAGCCCCGGGAATGGGGCCGTAGTTGTTGGCAAGGTCGAAATGCGTGATGCCCCTGTCAAAAGCTGTGGTGCACATAGCCACCATATTATCATAGTTTCCGTTGGAGCCGAAATTGTGCCAAAGTCCGAGAGAAACCGCGGGAAGCATCAGTCCGCTCTTTCCGCATCTGTTGTACTTCATTTCGTCATAGCGTGTTTTATCCGCCACATAGAGCTTTGATCTGTATTCCAATGTATTCTCCTTTCATCGAAGCATTACTGCTTCTTCCTGCAACGATTCTCGTTGAACAGGTCCATCATCTCCCTGAGGAGCTGTCCCAGCCTCTCAAGGCGTTCGGGATCTTTGATCCCCGTCAGACAGCCGCCCACCTGAGCAGGCACTTTGACCGCCTCTTCTTTGAGTTTTTCCCCTTCTTCCGTGATGCTCACCACCAGATCTCTTGCGTCTTCTGCGGAGCGTTCCTTGGTGATGTAGCCCTTTTCCTCAAGACGGTTCAAAACGGGAGTCAGAGTTCCGCAGTCCAGAAAAAGCCGGGATCTCAGATGCCTCGTGAGAACTTTCTTTTCTTCCCACATGACCATCATGGTGATGTACTGCGTGTACGTGAGATCGAGTTTTGAAAGCACCGGTGCATACATGTTCACGATCTCTTTAGAGCAAACATAAAGCGGGAAGCACAGCTGATTGTCCAAAAGCAGGCAGTCATATTTTTTTTCGTCCTTGTCTGTCATTCAGGTCACCTCTTGTATATCTTAACCCTTTAAGCCACAAGTGATCGAAAACCTTTTGCCTCTGTTTTCGATTTTGCAAAATCAATTTAGCACGACCAATCTCGTTTGTCAACGGTTCAAATCTAAACATTTGGAAAACAAAAGATCCCGACGTTTTCAACGACGTCGGGATGCTTGAAAAATCGCGTTATGCAAGGCCACAGATCACAAAAGCCACCAGGAGCACAGCGTCTCCCGCCAGCAGCCATCTCTTGGCCTCATATTTGGTCCACTCCTTGAAGTAGAGTCCCCAAAGATTACTGATAAGAAGTGCCAGGGATGTGAAAGCGATCCATGCCAGTGTGGAGGATCCTTCTCCCATCACGCCCACAGCCACGGCATAGAGATAAAGGGCAAAGAACCATGCCAGTGAAGCGATCTGAGACTTCACGAGAGGAGCCGCGGTTCCTTTTTGGAAATACCCGCCAAAGGATCTGTTCTTAATGAACAGACTGATGCAATAAAGAAAGCTGGGGATGCATCCGGTCAAAAAGATGGGCATCCAGCAAAGGAGTTTGTAATCATATGCACTGCCGCCAATGGCTTTGGCCGCTTCTCCCAAAGGAGCCGCGCAGGTGAAGCCCACGTTCATGGCTGCGGAGCCGAGGCCCGCACCGATGGCATATAATATGCCCTTGCCCATCTTGCTTCCCTTTTCTTTATCGGGATTTTCGATGAGACCCGCCTTGGTGATGAGGATAATGCCGATAACGATGACCACCGCTGCCAGAATGAGGCAGGCAAGAGTGCGCCCCGGGATCTTGGAACCCGTAAAAGGCAGAGCCAGAAGGGTGCCGAGGGTTGCAGACATTCCGAAATTGATACCGTAGGTCATGGCCATGCCGCAGTTGATGATGGCAAGGTCGAACCATATGGCACTGACGCCCCAAAGAACGCCGCAAAATGCCGCAATGATGAAGGCCTTGGTGTCGGAAAACATGGCTGTAGTCCATCCTGGCATACGCACCGACAATATGATGACCGGCACAAGGAGCATTCCCGTGATGACGAAGGGAACCCTGAAGTTCTCCCATTTGTACGGCTTGTAAGTTTTCATTCCCACTCCGAAACTTCCCTGACAGACGCAGGCAAAGAGGAGGATAAATATTCCGCTCATAGATTTTTCCTTTCAAAAACGTCTTTGGACAAAACAAGGGTATTATATCATAAAGAGCATTTTTGTCATCTTCTGTTTTTGGGAAATAAATATTTAATATTGTGAAACAATTGTTCGCTGTGTTTGAATTTTCATTTTATTGCAGACTTTTGTTGGACAAATTATTTATAATTTAATAAAGGTTCTTTCAACTGTTTTTTAGACAAGAGGAGTATCGTTTCACTGTGTTCCGTCACAAAAAGGGAGAGTATATGATATCAAGTGTAAGTACCGCCATACCAAGTTTCATCATTCTGATCCTGTTTCTGGCCTGTTTCTTTTCCGCTCCAAGGATCCCCATACTGACCAACCGTCTTTACATCCTTTTGCTTTTTGCCACTCTTGTGACTGCAGCCATGAATATTCTGGCTTCCTATGCAAACCGGAATTTCTCTGTGGATCGTTTCATCGTGACCTATATTTTTAATACTCTCTTTTTTGTCGCCCTCCTTGTCAGGTCCTACCTCTTTTTTGCCTACTCAGCTTCACTGGTGAATCTGAACCACTACAACACCAGAATGTTTGCCTGGGTGTTCCGTCTGCCCATGATCATCACCGCCGTTGTGGCTGTGACATCCTTTAAGACAAAGGCCTTGTTCAGGATCACCGATGCAGGTTTTGAGAAGGGTCCCTTCATGTACCTTCTGTATATGTGCCTGTATTTCTATCTCATCGTCTCAGTCTTTGCCATCATCATACACAAGAAAAACTTTTCCGGAGCTCGGGATTTTTGGGGTGCCATCGCTTTTAACGTTTTTCTCGCTTCAGGGTCGCTCTACGTCTCTGTCTTTCCCACGTCACTCATGATCGACACCTTCTGCCTCATGTCAGTGATCGTAATATTCCTGTGCTTTGAAAATCCTGATTTCAGGACCGAAGCCAGAACAGGTCTTTTCAACGGCAATGCTCTTCACGACTATCTTCAGGAAATGCACTACAAAAAAAACATCCTCCTTTTGGCTTTTGTCATCAAAAACTATCAGGACATCCGGGAGATCTACGGTATTCCCAGTATGGACACAGGCATACGCCTCATAGGAAATTACCTGAAGACTTCCTATCCCGAGATCACATCCTTCTATTTTAAAGAGGGTCGTTTCATCCTTTCCGCCGATGCCGACACCGATGCAGACGAACTGTGTAAAAGCATTGCGGAGCGATTCGAAAATTCCTGGGATGCAAAAGGAGTGGAACTTTATCTGAACATATGTTTCGCGCGTATGGATCCCGGAACGGACCTTTCTTCGGCAGATCTTACACTGAACGCCCTGATCTCCGCCATGAACCGTGCTGTAAAAAGCGACGACGGTTTTGTTGCGGTGGTGGGTGACAAGGACATCACAGACTATATCAAGGAGATCTCCGTAAAGAAGATCCTGGAGCTCACGGTGGAAGAAAACCTCATCGAGGTCTTTCTCCAGCCCATAGTTGAAACAGCTCATCTCCGCATAGTGGGAGCGGAGGCTCTTGCCCGCATACGCGACCGCGAGGGCAGATTCATCTCCCCCGAGGATTTCATTCCCATTGCAGAAAAAAACGGGTGTATCACCACCCTTGGAGAGCAGATCCTGGACAAGACCTGCAAATTTATAAAAGAAAATTCTCTGGATTCCATCGGCCTTTCCTGGATAAATGTGAACCTCTCTCCTATCCAGTTCTTTGTAAACGACATAGCCGCCAGCTATGAAGAGATCATCCGCCGTAACGGCCTGGACTACAACATCATCCGCCTGGAGATCACCGAGGAATCCATGGTGAGCCATTCTCTCCTTCTTAAACAGATGGAATCCATGACGGAAAAAGGGTTCCAGTTTGTACTGGACGACTACGGAAAAGGCTACTCCAACCTTTCCCGCCTCCACAAATGCCCCTTCGTCAACATCAAGATCGACATGGAGCTTGTGTGGGCTTACTGCAACAATCCCAACCTTCTTCTACCCAGCATGATCTCAAGTTTCAAGAGCATGGGATTCACCGTCACAGCAGAAGGCATAGAGAACCGCGAAATGGCCGACGCCATGATCGCCCTGGGCTGCGACTACCTCCAGGGCTACTACTTCTCGAAGCCGCTGTCCATGCCGGATTTTACGAAGGCGTTTGCGATATTTGCGTAAATTTGGAAAACCGAAATGGCCCTCGAGGGCCATTTCGTACTTACAACACCAAACCTCTTTCAATCACAAATTCTGTCTTTATTTTCTCTACCTTGATTTTTTTTAGGTTATATTCAGCCTTTCTAAGTTCAACTTCTTTCTCAAAGACTAAAAGTTTTGTTGAGAAACCCAGACCATATTTCTTTTGTTCGATTTGTAGCCTATTTTTTAGAAATTCCACTTCTTTTTCCGCTGAACGCATCTCCCTCTCCAGTGTTTCATACTGTGCCAGAAGGTTCGACACATATGTTTCGATCATTTCTCTGCGTGTTTCCAAACTATACGTCATGTACAATATTTCCGCCTGCTCACGGTCTGCCTCTTTTTTGTATTCATGCAGTACTCTCATATATCTCTCAAACTTATCCATGTGAGACTTATATTTTTCCAAATTATATTGCATCTGAACGTATGTAATGTCATTCTGCAAAAAAAATGTAATCGAATCATTTTTAGAGAACGAATGAAATTCATCATTTGCACAGCAAGCATTTAGACATTCAGCGTCCTTCATTTCAACGTTAGGGTATCTTGTAAAAAACAGATCATTGAATGTGTCAATATTCTTCTTTATCATGTCATTTTGTTTTTCACAATCTAATAAAACAACATTCATCTTATCAAGCAAATCGGGTGTAACCATATCAAGACTGGCTTTGATTTCCAAACATCTTTTCTCCAGCTGTGCTTTTGAAAGTTCAATATCGATATATTGCTTTTTTGATATTTCCAGACTGTGCTCAAGCAAGCTGCTCATAGTATCATATAAAAATCGGTTTCTTGCATTAATATACACTTCATCTTCAAAATCCACAAAAAACTTTTTAACATCCGCATCCAATTTCAACTTTCCAAGATTTGCTTTCACTTCAGATGATGTATACGCCCCCCTATTCATCCGGTCATCATAATCATTATATGTTTTTTTTGCAACCAAATAGTCCTCTTTCTTTTCACTGCCCAGAGTCCTTGCAACCGCTTCTTCTGTGCTGTTAATCCATATAGTCAAAAGGTAATTCTCAAACTCTTCAGGCAGTAATGTATTGTAATCTTCATAATTCGAACGGTCTTTCGAGGAAGATGTATCCTCAACTGCATTTGCAATTTCAGAAGGAGCACAAAGTATTCCCGAAAGCAAAACAAACATAAGTGTCATGAAAACCTTGGCTCTCATTATAACTATTTTTTTGTTTTTCATTTTATCCCCATTAAAGTTAATCATTTTTCTTTTACAAGCAATGAAAGTTTCTCAAGAACCCATCGTATCACGGTTTTCTCCCCTGTTATGATCTTCACATCGCATGCCATTCCGGATTCCAACGGAAGTCTGTTGCCCTCTTTGTCAATTGTTGTGTCAATATTTATATAAGCATCTGCCCGATAAAAGGCTCGGCCACTTGTCTGGTCAACTGTGATATCTTTTGCAACATCTGTGAGTTTACCCATGAAGTATCCGTATTCTGCGGAAGGAAATGATGCTATATTAAGCTTTACATCCATTCCCGCTTCAACATTTCCTCGATCGGCATTATTTAAATAAACAATTGCCTTATATTCTTCTTCATTCTCCGGAAGAACGACAAGGACGACCGTTCCACCTGCAAGAAAGTCTCCCTCGACAGGAGTTTTCACTTCATGTATGACGCCGCTTGTCGGTGCTTTAACAGTGCACTCTTTAATCGTCTCTTCGGTTTCGATAAGGCTATTCTTCAAATCCGTAAGAGTTTTCTCTTTTGATTCAAGAAGCTGTAAAGCAGATGATAATTCATCCTTTACAAGTTTTTCAACAGCGGAATACCTATACTGCGATGTTTCTGAAACTCCCAATTGTTCCTTTTTTATTGTCAGGTCTGCAAGAGATTTTTCGAGATTCTTTTTTTCTTCAATGAGTGATTTTTTTCTTGTTTCAATATCAAGTGTAAAGACTGTTTTTTGATTATCATAAGCAAGTAACGCATTATCATATGCCTTTTTGGATTCTTCGACATCATATGTCGAAACTGCCTCACCCTCCAAGAGAATGCTCATTTCATATCTTTTCTTTGCACTTTGAACTGAAGAGAGTAATTCAGTTCTCTTAGAAAGATAGTTATCATATTGAAGAGTAAAAAAAGCCTCCGGGTCCGAAATATTTTCAAAACCTTCTTCTGCCACTTTTGAATGTAACCAATCATAGCCTACTATATCTTCTTCATTTTTCAAAAGCTGTTTCTTAACATGTTCAGTTTCTGTTGCTATACCTTTTTCTGTTGTCTCATATTCATTAATCAATGAATATAGTTTTATGCAAAAGACATCATACTGTGTTTTATATCTCCGCACAACACCTGATTCTCCGGGGAGTTCAAAAGGGTTTTCACCGTCTGAAACAGCTTTTATATATGCATTAAGTGCTGTTATCTCCTCTTCGGTGATAACTATTTGTTCGTTGTAGTAATCTTTTCTTGTAAGATAATCACTGTGATCAATTATATAAAGAGTATCTCCTTTTTTGACAAAGTCGGAAGGTTTGTACAAAACCTTCTCAACAATTCCCTGCCTTATATTGGTAACAGTACTGACAGAATCTGAAGGCTTGATCATTCCATCTGCATTCACGTAAACATCTATTTTCCCGATACACATCCATATAATTGCAACGATCAACAGTCCAAGCACGGTAAAGACAAATGTCACCCCGACTTTGGATACTCTGCTCTCGTACATTTCCCTGCTGTCTGTCATTTCTGAAATATCTGTTATTATCGGTTTCATTATTCGCTCACCTGCTTCCATAGATTGGCATAATGCCCGTTAATTTTCAGAAGTTCTTCATGCGTACCCGATTCGATCACTTTTCCATGGTCCATGAAATAGATCCTGTCACAATGCCTTATTGTGCTGAGCCTGTGCGCAATAATTATCTGGGTAACATTCGAGAGGTTGTTCTTTATCGTCTCCTCGATTGCTTTTTCCGTAACAGAGTCAAGGTTTGAAGTTGCCTCATCCATTATGAGTATATCCGGCTTTTTCAATATTGCTCTTGCTATGGCAAGCCTCTGTCTCTGTCCCCCGGAAATGTTCGCTCCGTTTTCTTCAAGTCTTGTTTCATATCTTAACGGTAATTCATTAATAAATGATGCAGCCTGAGCTTTCTCTGCCGCTTCAATGATCTGTTCGTTTGTAACATCAGGATTTCCGAGTTTAAGATTTTCCATAATGCTTCCCGAAAAAAGGAATGTCTCCTGAGGTATATAACTTATTCTGTTGCGAAGAGTCTCAAACGAAATATCTTTTATATTTTTGCCTGCAATACAAATTTCACCCTCTTCGGGATTATAAAAATTTAAAAGAAGTTTTGCGATGGTTGTTTTTCCCGATCCGCTTTCTCCTACAAGAGCTATTTTTTCTCCCTTTTTTATATCGATCGAGAAATGTTCAAATACGGGTTTTCTTGTACCATATCTGAACGTTATGTCCTTAACCGAAATATCGCCTTGAAGATCATCGGATGTGATCTTTCCATTTTCCCTTTCCCTTTCAATCTCAAGATCCAGTATCTCACCGAGCCTGTCAGAAGCCACGACGGCTGTTTGCATTTGAGGTTGAAGGTTTATCAGGTTTTTAACGGGTCCCAAAAAATACCCGAGTAGAGCATTAAATGTAATGAGTTCACCCATTGTCATCCTGCCCTCGATCACATTAACTCCGCCAACCCAAAGGATAACAATCCCTCCCACGAGTTCAGCAAATGCAACAAGTGAACCCTGAAGATTTGAAATGCTCCCGAGCTTAAATATGCTTTTTAAAAGCGCAATAAACTTACTCTCTGTTTTTAAATGAACGCTTCTTTCCGCATTGAATGCTTTGACGGTTTGGATCCCGTTAAGACTTTCTACCATATATGACGTGAGCTGTGCATTACTTTCCATCTGTTTTTCATTCAGCTTCCGATATGTTTTGTTAAAGAAGAACACAATTACAAAATATATAACAAGCACAACAACACATACGCCAAACATCTTGGAACTCTGCATATACAGAATGATCCCACCGGCTACTGCCATGATCGAATCGATCATTATGGTCAGAACCGCTCCGGAAATAGCGTCTCTAACCTTTGATGCATCCTGGAACCTTGATATGATCTCACCGACTTTTCTGCTGCCAAAAAAGTTCATGGGCAATTCAAGCACATGATTATAGTAACCAAGCAATAGTTTTATATCGAGTTTTTGTGAAAGATGCAAAAGAAACTGTGAGCGAACCGCAGAGAACAAAACTTTAAAAAGATTCAAAAGGATCACACCTATTGAAACTATGTGAAGAGTTTTCCTCAGTCCGTTAGGAAGAATGTCATCCATCAGCACCTTAAAGTAGAATGACCCGAGTATTCCTAGAACAGTCAGCAAAAGAGATGCAATAAAGACTTCGATCAGAAGCGCTTTCTGAGGTTTCAAAAGGTAGAGAAATCTCGAAAAAAGCCCTCCCTTTGTTTCATCGCCCTTTTTAAATGCTTCATTCGGAACCAGAAATATCAGTATCCCGCTCCACATGTACTTTGGAGGCTTATTCTCTTCGTGTTTCTCCCCGAAGAATTCTTCGGGAGTCAGATTTACTATTCCTTTCGCCGGATCTGCGATCACAACCTTTTTCTTTGTAATCCTATGTATAACAACGTAATGCATAAGATTACCGTCTGCTACCACATGCGCAATACAAGGCAATGGAAACTCACTAAAAAAAGCGTCTTTGTTGCCTTTGAAGCCTTTTGCAGAAAATCCAAGGTTTTCTGCCGCCTGAATTACCCCGTACACATTTGTCCCCTGTTTATCCGTTCCTGCAATTTCACGGATCTTGGTTATTGAAATCTTAAGACCGTATTGCCGCGATACTGTTGCCAAACAGGCTGCGCCACAGTCGGTTATGTCATGTTGTTTGATACAGTAAAAACGCATTATCTTTCCCCCAAAGCTCAATTAAGAATAATTTGTTTTCTCAAACTCTTTGGAATAAGTCCCATATATTTCAATACTTTTTCCTTCTCAAAATCTGCAAGCCCGTCATCTTCTTTCTTTTGGGCAAGAAGATACAATAAATAGTGCATGTATACAGCCGAAATCGCGGTATCAAATTCCATTTTAGAAAAAGATATAATTTCCTCATATGGAATTAAATCAGATGAGTATAATGCCAAAGAAACCAGCATTTGATTCACTTCTTCTGTTCTTGTCTCCTCTGAACTAACTATTCTATAATAGCGATATCCATCCGTATAAGTAAACCCTGTTCTGATAGGAACTGGAATCGAACATATAATCCCGATTCCAAGGCTCATTGTGCCAATAATAATGATGTTTATATTATTCATTATCACGCCAAAAGTTAATACTATGCATCCAAACAAGATAGAGAACAAAGGTCCCCCTAATAACAAGAAAGCAAAATCTTTATCAAAGGTATCCGTTATTTTTCGTGGGATAAGCAAACTTATCCCACCCCAATAACGGACATCAAGAGATAATTTGATTTTATACTTCTTGATATCACGATAAACAATAAATGGGCCTACTTCAATATATTCGAATACCCACTTTTTGATTTTGCCAAAAACGACATGCCCCAGTTCATGAATCGTAATACAACAAAAAAAACCAATGCCCCCGGCAAGAAAAGCTTGAAAGAATACCTTTAAAATACTCATCTATTCCTCCCATACTATCATGTTGTTCCAAACAGTATTATCATTTCTTGAATACCAACAATTTTTGTTTTTTATCATTTCTTATTCACTCTTTATAGAATCAATAACTTCTTGGAAAGATTTTCTTTCAACCAACCCGTTATTTATCCAATAACGTTTCTCCGCCGTATCCCGTTCCTGATACAAATATGTATTTTTCATTGTTTTAAAGTAATTCTCTTGTAAAGCGGAACTACTATATTTAATCTTACCATCCAACAATCCACAAATTGTAGGAATATGCTCTTGTTTAATCCTTTCTTGAAGTGAATTGTCTCCAATTTGCCTTGGATAATCTGTCATTGCCATAATCGAAAAGGGAATGTCCAATCATAAGAATCTATTATCGACAGAAGATTTTCTTAAAAAGTGTATCTTGCCACCTAAAGTGACAAGATACACTAAATAAACAAGATAACAAACCTACAGATTTAAAACGTAGTGAAAACAGTACATATACCAGTATATTAATGCCGCACCGACTGCTATTTCACAAATAAAAACAACTCTCCACCTACCTATATGTTTTGCTCTATTTTTTTCGATAAACAGGACGTTTATCAGTGAAATAGCTGCTGCGAAAGGAATTAATGCAATTAGAAATAAAACTGTGCTTGATAACTTTACTGATAAGATGCCGAGCAAAAATGCACATATTGCACTTACACCGAAAGCAATCGGATTTGTGTTTTCCTTTTTTAAAAAAGCCATAAGAGCAGTATCTCTCCCTTCATTTTGATCAATACTCGAGCGCTCTATTCTACACATATGAAAATATATCGCCCCGGAAACCATTGTGGCATATATTATTCCTTTAGGCACTGACCATTCTCCCATGCCCTTTACCAGAAAAAAAACAACTGTGAAAAATAGTGCATACGCTAAATAAACCAACCATTCTATAATCTGTTTATTCTTGTTCATTTTGTAAATCCTCTTATAAAGTAGGTGCCGTAAATCCAATACAAGCGCCCGTTACCAGCCCGCCTAAAACACAGTCTTTTGTGTTTTCAGCTGACCAGCTCTCACTGGTAAATGCCCCTACCAGAGCTACGACTAGCCCTACAGCTGCTCCATCAAGAGCTCCAAGGATAGCTCCACCAATGCCTCCGCCATTAAGAACCTGCTTTTCTTCCTCGTTGAGCATTTCAAACCTGTTCATTTTCACATTCTCCTTAATCTAAGATGATTTTTGCTATAACAAACCCTGCAATGCCACCTACAACAGCGCCAACTATCGGGTGTCCACAAATCGCACCGACCGTTCCTCCGACTTCTGCACCTTTTTTCATTGCATATCCTGTAGCAACAGAAGCTCCTACGCCGACTGCAATGCTTACAACTGTTTCAGTGAATTCATCTCCTGTATATCCACCATCAATCATAAACATTTCTTCTGAATCTAATTCCGCGAAACTAGGCGTAACTAACATTTCCATAATACGTATCTATCCTCCATTAGTTTTTATTTTGACATACAATCAAGGAGGTGATATACTTACACGCGTACCTCTTTGAGTGTACAAGTTGCAATCTTCGGAAGCTTCTTTGCGGGAATTCCGAAGATTTTTTTTGCGTTTTCACGCAGATATACTAAACTCACGTCTGAGTTAGGTATCATATAAAAGCACCATCTTACAAGCGCCCAAAGCATATGTCTGAGTATAATTAGCAAGTGCTACTACCTTTATTAGTCCATATTCTTGTTATGATAATAACTGCATTAATTAACATTAATAATAACTGCACCAATTGTATCAAAATAAAAAAAGGATTAGTATTAAAAACCATTAACAATGTACATGGTAATGTAAGAAGAACGATCACTGCATTATAAATCATAAAAGATTTGCTAAAAAGTTTTAAAATTTCATATTCGTTTTTCAATTTTCTTTTCTGTAGCATTGCTAGAAAATCACCTTCCAGAATAATCAACTTTATAATTACATTGAAAATTTACCATTTACACATTCTTTGTCTTAAACGCCCTTAAATGCTTATACCTTACTATTTCTTTTTACAAGCAATATGGTAACAATAATTTCAAATAAATATAATGCCACATTGCCTATCATCTGTATTC